>NZ_DATMRL010000505.1:0-22654 GCF_035566355.1 Pedobacter sp. | reverse complement strand
TATTTAACGATACTATTCTTTCCAGGATATTCCTTTCATCGAAATCCGGATCAACGCTAACCACCTTTTCAACCGAAGGTTTCCCTTCTGTAACTGTTCCCGTTTTATCAATAATCACCACATCAATCGCATTCATTTTTTCAAGAGATTCCGCATTTTTAATCAACACACCAGACTGTGCACCTTTACCAACCCCTACCATTACAGACATTGGTGTAGCAAGACCAAGCGCACAGGGACAAGCAATGATCAAGACAGCAATCGCATTTACAAAAGCGTATACATAAGCAGGTTCTGGACCATAAATTGCCCAAACTATAAATGTTGCAACTGCAATCAATACCACTACAGGCACAAAATATCCCGAAATCTTATCGGCCATTTTTTGAATCGGTGCCCTGGAGCGGCTGGCAGCATTAACCATTTCGATAATCTGAGAAAGCAAAGTTTCAGAACCAACCTTTTCGGCAAGCATAATAAAGGTTTTATTGCCATTAATGGTACCTGAACTTATTTTATCACCAGGCTTTTTCTCCACCGGAACAGGTTCACCAGAAATCATAGATTCATCTATAACTGCTTCACCTGTTTTAATGCTCCCATCTACGGGTATCTTTTCCCCAGGTTTTACCCGCAACATATCCCCTTTTTGAATATCATCGATAGAAACCACTGTTTCTTTATCCCCATCAACCTTTGTGGCTGTATTTGGAGCTAACTTTAATAGTTCTTTAATGGCACTATTGGTTTTACCATGCGCTCTCGCTTCCAAAAGTTGTCCAAGCAGAACCAATGTCAGAATCACAGTTGCAGCCTCAAAATAGACATACACTGTACCGTGATGGGTTTTAAACTGCTCGGGAAATACCTCTGGAAAAAGAAGGGCTACGAGACTAAAAAGCCATGCTACGCCCGCACCAATACCAATTAACGTAAACATATTTAATTTCCAGGTAATGATCGATTGCCACGCACGTTGAAAGAACATCCAGGTTGCATAAAAAACCACAGGAATGGAAAACACAAACTGAACCCAGTTCCAATACTTGAGCGCCATCACGTTAAACAATGGATTATCCGGAATCATTTCCGTCATGGCAATGATAAAAATTGGAATAGTAAAAACACTTGCAATCTTAAATTTACGCAATAAGGTCTCATAGGTTGTATCCTCTGCCTCCAAATCAACGCCCATGGGTACCAGGTCCATCCCACATATGGGGCATGCACCTGGTTTATCTCTGATGATTTCAGGATGCATAGGGCATGTAAATTGCCCGTGGTGTTCAGCGTGATTCATTTTTGCGTGATCGGTGTGATGCATATGCTCCATAATATGATAAATTAATAAGTTAGTGTCAGCCCGGCTCCATAGCCCATATCACTGTCATAATGGGTAGATAAAGAAATATATTTAGTTGTAATGTATCTGAAACCAGCCATGTATTCTTTGTCTGTATTGACCATAAACTGGAAACGTAATCTTTTAGAAACGGGGATATCTTCTCTCATCAATTGAAACCGGACATTTCCCTTGTGGTCAACAGAAGCATCTGCCACAATCAACATTGGCAAAGTATATTGTAAACCCAAATGAAATACATGTCTGAAGTTTTTGGAGTTGTTCTGGCCAAAAAGATTGTTGCCCGGAGCCAGCGATTGTCCAAAAAGGTTCTTATCCATTGGATCGATAGTTCTTTTACGAAAATCCCAGCCAATATAAGGGAAGAGCCATTGGTTTCGCCCAATGTATCTACCAAAATGACTTTCGCTCTCATAACCCATTTCTTTATCAAAACCAATTCTCCATTCGGTTGTGAAACGATAACGGGTATTGGCCAACATAATCTCTCCATCACTACCATTGGTTTCAATACCGATTCTTGCCATCGGATGAAGCATCCTGTCATCTGCTTTAAGCATTTTGTAAGCATGTTCCGGATGTGGTAATTCAGGATTAGGGGGAGAATTCTCATAACTGAATACCCTGCCCATTCCACTCATCATATGATATAAAATATGGCAATGGAAAAACCAGTCTCCCCCGGCTTCGGAAGCTTTAAATTCAATGGTATCCCTTTCCATTGGCATAATATCAATAACGTTTTTCATGGGCGCATATTCGCCTTGCCCGTTCAATACCCTAAAGTCATGGCCATGCAAGTGTATAGGATGGCGCATCATACTGTTGTTGAATAAGATGATCCGAACATTTTCTCCTTTTTTTATCAGTATTTTATCGCTTTCAGAAAGCGTTTTGTTGTTCAGGCTCCACACATAACGGTTCATATTACCAGTAAGATCAAACTTCAGTTCTTTCCATGGCCCTTTTGTTAAGGTTGTTTTCTTCGGGTCACGAAGCATTCCATAGTTCAAAGTAACCAGGTCCGCAGATTCAGAGTACATCACATTGTTCATATCCATTACCTGATTCCCCATTTCCATCCCTTCCATCTCTACCATATTTCCCTTCATGTCCATCATGTCGTTCATCATTTTCATCCCGGCAAAGTATTTCAGTATGGGTAATTTCTGAGCAGGTACCTTTTCGCCTTGCCCAAGCCACATCGATGCAGATTTAGTCCGGTCCTCAGGAGTAACCAGAAACTCATAGCTTTTATTTTCAGGGATATTAACCACAACATCATATGTCTCAGATGCGGCTATGATTAATCTGTCTACCTCTACCGGCTCCACATCGTTTCCATCGGTCGCCACAACGGTTATTTTACCGCCAGAATAGCTCAGCCAGAAATAATCAGATGCGCCACCGTTAGCAATACGAAGCCTTACTTTATCTCCAGCTTTAAATTGTGGTTGTTCATTTTGGTTTTTTCCATTGATCAGAAAGGCATCATAATATACATCACTTACATCCATGGCATTCATGCGCTTCCATTCATTGGTTACCTTAGTTTTAAAATGACCAGTTCTGATGGCCTCTGCATAGCTTTGGGTGGTTCCTTTTTGGATTGCAAACCAGTCGTTGGCGTTCTTCAGACTTCGTTGTACTTCTTCGGGGTTCATATCCGTCCATTCACTAATCACTATCGGTATAGTTGGAATGTTCCATTCTTCTCTCTTGTTTATAATAAATGCACCATACATACCAATCTGCTCCTGCAATCCACTATGGCTATGGTACCAGTGTGTCCCATGCTGAATAATAGGAAATTTATAAACATAGGTAGTATGTGGTTTAATGGGCATCTGAGTCAAAAAAGGAACCCCATCCATACTGTTCGGCAGAAAAAGTCCGTGCCAATGCAGAGAAGTTTCTTCATTTAACCTGTTGTGCACATAAATCAATGCGGTATCTCCCTCAGTAAAAGTTAGTGTTGGCATTGGAATCTGTCCATTTACCGCAATGGCCCGTTTCGATTTTTTCCCATAAGTCACCGTCGTATCCGCAACATACAGATCATAACGAACAGTTCGCGGAGGTACATTACTTAAAATGGTTTTAATCAACCCCGTATCTGATACCTTCTGTGAGGATTTGTTATTTACTTTCTGTTGAACTGGCATTTTCATGCCCTTCATATCCTGAGCAGAAGCTGCATAAAAGAGGATCAAAAAGAAGACCGTTAATATATTTTTCATCATGATCTTGATTAAGAGAATGATTTAATTGTACAGCCCCAGGACTTATAAAAAACGGGGCTATACAACTAACAAACACGATTACTTTAATGTTTCCTTTACTGCGCCACAGCTTAGCATCTGTTTACCGAAATAAGGATTTTTGATTGCCGCATTGTCAGAAAGCCAGTAACTCTTTTTCATTGGGCAATAGTCATAATAGATTGGTTCCCTGGTCAACTTTACCGCTTTAGCTAATTTAAAAAGGTTTGCAGAAAAATTAGCAAAGTGTTCCCGTTGGTGTGCAATATCTTTTGTTTCTGAGATATGCCTGGCATCAAATGCGAGTTTATCCTGAAGCCCCATAAAGACTTTCATCTCTGGCTGCGGCATTGACTTCATATCTATACCCGCTAATATTTTAGAAAATTCACTTGCTTTTGATGCAGCAATAGCGGCCTCAGAATTCACCAAAGCATTTTTGATGTCGTAATAAGAGGTTAATAACGATTGAGTTTGGCTACTTTGAGCAAAACCAGGTTTAATCCATACCGTTGCAATTAATGCAACTACTAAAAAAATCTGTTTCATGATATAATAATTTAATGTTTATACTTATTCTTGAGCATAGCCATAGCTATGTGAAGTGTATCTATTGATCCCTATTTACGAGGTTCAACAGCTTACATTAATCTTATATCTGAAAACTTTTAATGGTGATACGAATATCCTGATTAGGTGGTCTTTCTCTCCGGTCTACATAGACGCTCTCCCCGGGCTCAATACTTGTTATCGGAATGAACGCGGTATAAGAATAATCAGGAAGCCACATTACAGGTAAAACAACCAGTACTTTACCGCTTTCAGGAATCAATTTACTTTGGGTAACTAAATCGTTCACTAAAGTTTTACAGCAATGATCTTCCTCTGAAAAGCTCAGACCAGATATTGAAATAGTTTTGTGTTCATGCCCATCTGCATGCTGGTGATCATGATGATCATCCTGCATACCTAACGCACAGCCAAGCCCAACAACTGTATTGAGCAAAAATATCACTAACAGAAATATAGCTTTACTTTTCATGGCTATACAAAGTTAGTTTAAGATGCAGAGATGAATTTATATAATTCCGTGATTTTTTTATATATAAACGCCGCAAGCCCTATGCATTTTTTGTCTTAAACAGTTATAGTGGATGATATAAACCACCCACTATACCATTTAATTGATCAGGCATCTGGTATCTCAGGCTCAACCAGCTTAGCCAACTTTTCCAGCGATTCCTGCCAGCCTAAATAACACATTTCCGCAGGTATAACTGAAGGAATGTTTTCCTGTGTGATTTTTATTTCTGTACCCACTATTGTTTTCCGGAGCCAAACAGACGTCGTCATTTCCCCGGGAAGATTAGGGTCATCAAATTTATCGGTATATTTTAGAAACTCATTAGGTTTCAATTCAAGATATTGTCCACCGAATGAATGGCTGTGGCCAGTTGAAAAATTTTGAAAAGACATTCTAAAAGAACCGCCTTTCTCTGCATTCATTTCATGGACGGTACAAAGAAAGCCATATGGAGGTAACCAAGAGGCAATTGCCAGGGCTTCAGTAAATGCGCGGTATACCTTCTCTGGAGTCGCTTTAAGAACCCTGTGTAAAGAAACACTATTGTCTGACATAAAATTCATTTTTCTATTTCCCTACTCGTATGGCTTTTCGGTTTCGCCCGTTTTAACTGGTTTCTGCTCCCTTTTCGCTGCTTAATTTTTTATGATTAACATCAGCATTACAAAGATGTAAGGAAAATCCGATTTTAACAGAGGCCAAATAAGACAATTTAACAGGCTATTTGCGACCAAAAAGAAAAATACTACCTTTGGCTCATTTTAAAACAGATATAAATATGTATAATCTATTAAAAGGGAAACGTGGTATCATTACCGGCGCATTAGATCAAAACTCCATTGCATGGAAAGTTGCTGAAAAAGCGCACGAAGAAGGTGCTTCATTTGTATTAACCAATGCTCCAATTGCTATGCGCATGGGAGAGATCAATGCTTTGGCAGAAAAAACTGGTTCACAGATTATTCCTGCAGACGCAACCAATGTTGATGAGCTGACCAACCTGTTTACCCAATCACAAGAAATTTTAGGCGGTAAAATAGATTTTGTACTGCACTCTATAGGCATGAGCGTAAACATCCGTAAAAAGATTCCTTACACAGAATCAAACTACGACTATTTTATGAAAGGAATTGATGTTTCAGCTTTATCCTTCCATAAAATGCTGGCTGTTGCAAAAAAACTAGATGCCATTAATGAAGGCGGTAGTGTTGTAGCCCTCACTTATATGGCTGCACAACGCACCTACCCTTTTTATACCGATATGGCCGATATCAAGGCTATGCTCGAGTCTATCGCACGTAGTTTTGGCTACCACTATGGTTTAGAGAAAAAAGTACGTATCAATACAGTTTCCCAGTCTCCAACAAAAACCTCGGCTGGTACAGGTATTAAAGGATTTGGTGATTTCTTTGATTATGCCGATGCTATTGCACCACTAGGCAATGCAGATGCAGAATCATGTGCAGATTACTGTATCACTTTGTTTTCAGACTTAACCCGTATGGTAACCATGCAGAACCTTTTCCACGACGGCGGATATTCCTCAACCGGAGTAAGTGACATCGTGATGAAAAAAATGGGTCTGGAAGAATAAACTAGTTAAGCCTTTGCAACAGTCAACCTATTGCAAAGGCTTTTCCAAAACATTAAAAAGCAAATCCCTAACATCATTACCACAATATAGCTCAACCATCCCCCTAACTCTGCTCTCGTTTCAAAACCCTTTTCCACTCTTATTTGAAAAACTCCCTGTTCAGGTTTAAAGCCTAAGAACCATTGTACAAAATTCCAGGCTGTATGAAGCCCAATAGGTAATGCGAGCCCCCTTGTTTTAAGTGCTGCCATACCAAAAAACACAGCACCCATTCCTGGGCCGGCAATCGCCTGAAACCAGTTCATCCCTCCAATCTTATGCTCTATGATAAACAGTACAGCAACAATTATCTGTGCACGCAGTGGGCCAAGTTTATCATCGAGAACACGCAAGGGATAGCCCCGAAACGCAACTTCCTCCCTTAATGCAATCAACAAGTACAGAACTAAACTGCTTATAACACCAACAGCGTTGATCGAAGATGATCTGTAAATTGTTACATGTCCCAACATCAAAACAAACATAGGCTGTAAGCTTGCTAAAACTGAACCCGCCAATAGACTGGTCAGTAATCGCCTGGCACTTTCTTTACCTGGCAATATACCTATCTGTTGCAGCTTAAGATGTTCCCACCTTACAAACAAAAAAGTAATGAATATAGTACATACCAATGCGATCCCTATTGTCAAAATATTCGACTCATATAATGGCAATCCTTTTGTCATTCCAGAAGCAGCCGCCAGGCTCATGGCACTGATTAAACAGAAAAGAAGCACCCTCCCCATTACAAAGACATTCTTTTTAGCCATCTCTTTTAAATCCATAAATTTGATTTTCGCTAAAAATAATTCTTCCAAATGCCTTATTAGTCTCAAAACAGACTTTGAGACCTCCTAATTTTTCTGAAGTTCTTTATAGTACGCAGCGGGGGTTCTTCCTTCTTGTTTTTTAAAAGCTCTATAGAATGATGCCTTAGAATTAAACCCCACTTCATAGGCCAATCCAAGGATCGTAAATTTCGCATTGTCGGGAATAGAAAGCTTGTCTTTAAGATCTTGTATCCGCAAAGCATTAATGAAATCCTTAAAATTCACTTTAAATCCCGAATTAATAATATAGGATAATTCATTGACTGGAATATTCAGCTCCTTTGAAAGATTGTGAAGGCTAATATGATCCTGATGATGCAATTCCTTGCCTTTAATTCCATTCAATACCTGAATCTTTTTGAACTCTAATTCAGCAGGTGAAATAAGTTGTTTTTTTTCAGTTGTAGGAATATTCAACAATCCGAATTGCGGTTTATAATAACCTAAAATCGCAATGCTATAAATGCAGAAACTAAATATCAGATATATTGGATAATAAGGAAGTATTCCGAATACAATTTGCGCCTGGAATCCAATCACCCAGACAATATAAATTAGCCATGAGAATACAATCAATCCCGAAGCAAACAAGATTTGATTGGTCCATTTGATAACGCCTTTATCTATTCCAGTATCTTTGTTACTTCTGTTAATCGTTCTTATGGAAAGGATCCAATAAGTGCTGAAAAAGGCAAAAGCTGCGATATCCAGAATAAACGTAGACTTTTCAAGCTGAGCAATATTCCCTATATGCTTTAAAATAAAAAACATCAGCACATCAAAAAGAATAGAAGGAATAAAATGCAAAAGAGACCTAACAGAGTGCTTGTAATTCTTAACCAAAGCAGCCTTCAGATACAGATAAAATAATGGACCAATCGCAAACTGATACAATAATGGAATTGGAAAGCTATAATTAAAATGAGGTATTTTCTCCTGAAGGATAATTTTAATACCACCAAGAGCAAACACAAAAACAAGAAGTCCAAGATACACATTAGCTGTTTTTTTATTCATCAACAGCAGAATACACCATATCAATCCATTGACTGCACCCAATGCTATAAGCGTCTGAAAAATATTAACAGAGATATTCATTGCCCCGGTCCTCCTGGATTAAACTTCAAAGCTTAAATATCCGAAATATATTACATTAGATTAATATTTTTTAAGTACTAAAAAATACCTGATCAATTTTCCAATACTTCACTTTATAAATCTCTTTAATTGATTAGCATACATGTTAATCAACCGGATCATTGCAGTTTGTTCATTATTTAAAGAGGTATCAACTAAAGATTTTGTTAAAGACCTTATCTCATTGATGTACTCAATAATTTGGTAGCTTACCTGTTGAGACAGGATTTCCCGATCCTTTTTGATGGATTCTATTTTGAGTTTTATCTGATCCAGTTGTTCAAGGTGGTGTGTGTTGTTTTCCATAATTACATCAGGGTAGCGGCATGTTCTTAAAATTGTTCCAGCCCTTAAATCTGGAAAATAAAAGCATACCGGCCAATAAACAACCTATCAGTTTTATAGAAAACGGACAGCACTTAAAACACAGTAAAATACTAACAAACAGAAACTTACACCACTAATCACGATGCTTCACTGAAATCTTCTTTAGCCTCGTCTTTTCTTAAGTTCTCAATAAACACAGACGGAGAAATTCCCGTTACGGCTTTGAAAACAGCCGCAAACTTACTGTGCGAAGAGAAACCATATTTCTTTGCCAGATAAGAAATCTTATACTTCCGCTCTATAGGATTAAGTTGCAGATCTTTTAATGCATAGGTTATTCTAAGCTCATTCACATAATTATTAAAATCCTTTTCCTTATACCTGTTAATGATATAGGAAAGATACTTGGTATTGGAATTCAGCTTGCTTGCAAGGGTAGATAAAGACACATCGCCTTGCAGGAAAAACTTTTTCTCCTCCAGTTTATGGAGCCCGGCAAGCAACCTGTCCTCCGATTCTTTTGTCATTAATGCTTGAGCAGGTTGTTTTGCCGGAACCAGATCAGGATTAAGGTCTATCCTTTTCAAGACTTGTTCATACCTAAGTCTGTTTCTTTTACTGCTTTGTTGATTTATATATAGCAATGATAGTACTAACAACAAAAGAATAATCGAAATAGCTATTGCGACCTGAACTTTCATCATATTGGTATCTTCATCCTTATTCAGCTCCTTAATCAATTGATTTGAAACAGATTTGGTTACCTGCGCCTGTTCATCCAATAGTCTGGAGTAAATTTCCTGATGCCGGAATGCCCGTTTTGAATCTCCAACGGCATTATAATAAGAAGCAAGACCTTTATTGGTTATTATTTTTGCATTAAAATTATCAGATTGATTTGCATAAGGCTCGGCCTTCTTATATTGTTGTATTGCCTGCTCATATTGGTGATTTTCTAAAAAGACATCTCCCAAACCAGCATAAATAAAAGCTTTAAGTTCTGTTTCAGTATCCTTTAATTCTGCCAGTGCTTTAAAAAGATGTGCTTTTGCTTTGTCATAGTTCTTTTCTTTCAAATAGCAAAGACCATACAGCTGATCGTTAGTCGCTAAAAAAATATTACTCCCCAACTGATTTGGAACTTCAAGAAACTTCTGCTCTGCTTCCTGCAACTTATGCATCCCAGATGTATAATCCTGATCCTCCTCAATGGCATAATAAGCTTTTTCCTGCAGGATTAACGCATAAGTTGTAGTAGTTGCCGGAGAAGGCTCTAATTGCATGTTCTTTTTCTCAGCAATATCTAAATATTTCCGTGCTTGTTCAGTGAGGTTTACACTTCTGTACAGCGTTGAAAGAAAACCAGCTATGCGTACTTCCCAATTGCCTTTCTTCTGAACCCTAGGAACCAGCTTTTCTGCTTGTATTGCAAATGCCAGAGCTTTAGCCACATCACCTGAATGTTGATGCAGCGTAGCAAGAAGCATCAGGCATTTCATTTTCTGATAATTATCCGCGGAGTGCACTAAAAGAGAATCAGCCATTTTAAATGCACTCTTTATATCGGAAGACGCTACTTCGGTTGCAATCTTAGTATAGACTTTGTCAAATTCACTAATCGATGTATTGGCTTTCGCAAAAAAACTGAAACAAAATAAAAGAGCGAAGAAGATAGATTTCCGAGAGACCAGCATATACGTAATTAAAGCATGAAACCATCATGAGCAAACACTCACAAAATACAATGAACAAGAACTCATGATAGCTTCATCACCGATAAAAAACAAAACTAATAAACTGATGAAAAATAATACAAACTATACAGTTTTCATGCTTTTTTTCGAGAATTATTTCAGAAAAGGAAAATTCGGCTCTATTCGTACTTCAGCGCTTCAACTGGATTAGCTTTTGCAGCCTTGTAAGCCTGGAAACCAACCGTCAAAAATGCAACAGCTGCTGTTCCCGCTATTGCGGCCAGTACAATTGACAAGGAAACAGTTGTCCTGAATTCAAAATTGGTAAGCCATTTGTTCATCAGGTAATAAGCCAAAGGCACACCAATACAGGCAGCAAAAAACACCATTTTCAGAAAGGAGAGCGAAAGAAGTTCCATAATGTTGCCTACCGAAGCCCCCAATACACGACGTACACCAAACTCTTTGGTACGCTGCTCTGCGCTATAAGCCACCAGTCCATAAAGCCCCATGCAAGAGATCAGGATTGCTATACCACCAAACAAGTTAGCCAACATACCCAGAATTCGTTCCGACTGCATTTTCTTCGCATACAAGTCGTTGACAAATCTAATTTCTACCGGGTAATCAGGATTGATATTTTTGACCACACCTGATATGAGTTCAATATTCTTGCTCAAACTGTTGGCGGGATTTAACTGCATGTTAATATTGCCCCCCTCCCGTTTACTGAAATTAATCACCATCTGGCGTCCGGAACGGTAAGGAGAATCCCAAATGAAATCTTTAAACACACCGATAACCTTCAGCTGATTTCCAAATAAATTGACCATTGTCCCTATAGGATTTTTAAGTTTCATCACCTTCACCGCAGTGCTGCTTAACAATATTGCCGCAGTGTCTGAAGCGAAATCTCTGGAGAAATCCCGGCCTGCCAGCATTTCTACCCCACTTGTCTTCACAAAATCATACTGGGTCTGAAGACGGTTGAAAACAATTTCTTTTCCCTTTTCTTCCATTCCGGGCCATTGAAAACCGTAAAACCAATTGCCCACACGAGTCATACTCTGAGAAGACTCGTTTACGGCAGTAACTGCTCCTGTTTTCAGCACCTGCTCTTTAAACAACTCAAACTTACCGGATAGTTCACCATCCTGAGGCATCTCTGCAAGTAAATTGATATTATACCCTACAGGTTTATTCTTTATGTACTGCATCTGTCTATAGATCACCAGAGTGGCAATGATCAATATAATCGCAAAACAAAATTGCCCAACAACAAGTACCTGCCTCAGGTTAATAGGAACAAGTTTCGCCCTTGCCGTTTTCTTCTTTAAAGTCTGGATCGGGTTAAAGGACGAAAGAAACAATGCCGGATAAGCCCCCGACAAAAGACCAGTTAGTAAGGCCACGGTGATGATCCCAAACCAGTAGCCAGTATTGGTATAACCAATAACAATATCTATCCCCAGCAAATTATTAAACATGGGTAAACTCAATTCAACCATCGCAATGGCAATTAACACGGCCACTACGGTCAGTACCATAGCTTCGGTAAGAAATTGAGTGACCAAAGAACCCCTTGTTGCACCAATCGTTTTCTTGATCCCTACCTCCTTCGCCCTGCGTTCCGATTTTGCTGTAGCCATATTCATAAAATTGATACAAGCCACCAGCAAAATACCAAAAGCCAAGGCAATAAAAAGATAGATACGTTCTATTTCGCCACCTATGCTTTTACCATTCAGAAACTCACCATGTAAATGCGTATCCGAAAAGGGAAATAAGAAATTTTCAGTCCTTTGTGCTGTATAATTTTCATTGAATAGTTTCTTAACTTTCGAATTAATCAGGTCAATCTTTGTCGGATCATCAACCCTGGCCATAGCCAGAAAGCTAAAATCTCCCCAGCCCGGATGTTTAACATAATCATTTATATGTTCAAAAAATGTCCAGGGCATCAAATAATCAAATCTGATTGAAGTATTGGCCGGAAAGTCTTTGATTACGCCCGTAACCTTTAAATCCCATGCATTTTTATACCTCACTGTTTTATTCAACACATCGGTAGTCCCGAATAAAAGTTTCGCCGTATTTTCAGTCAAAACAATTGCATTCGGGGCATCCAGTGCAGAACCGGGGTTGCCAACTATAAATTCATAATTGAATACTTTAAGTATATCCGGATCAGCAAACAGATCCGTTCTTTTAAACACCCTTTGCTGATTAGCGATAAGCGATTCATCGCCACCACCCATGCGGGTTATCGCATCTACTTCTGGCACTTTAGCTTTAATGGCCATTGCAATTCCATTTCCCGGTGATCCTCCTGTGCTTGTAATCTTTCCAGCAGCATCCTGGAAATTGGTCATCACCTGATAAATTTTGTCTGCACCCTTAAAGTGACGATCAAAATTCATTTCATAATTGACATATAAAAGCAGTAGCAAGCAGGCAGATAAACCAACTGCCAGACCAATAATATTAATAACCGAAGAAGTCTTATTTCTCCAGAGATTACGCAAAGCGATTTTTAAATTGAGTCTGAACATAGCAACAAGTGGTTTACTAAGTTTATGCCAAGAGACATAAACTTAGTAAACCACTAATATACAGCATATTAATTTAAACCCATCAACAGTAATCGTTCAATATCGAACAGTACCCGTACGTTCCCGTACAATCCTGCAGCTACCAACCTTTTATAGCACTTCCCTTAAAGGCTACTTTAGCTGCTTCTTCAACTTCATCAGATTGATAAGCCTTAACAAAGCGCTTCACCTTATCCTCATCTTTATTATCTTCCCTGGCAACAATTGCATTTACATAAGGTGATTTGCTATCTTCTATAAAAAGACCATCTCTTGTCGATACCAAACCAATAGGCGCAGCAAAAGTGTTATTAATAATCGCAATAGACACATTTGCATCATCCAGAGACCTCGGAAGCTGCGGTGCTTCGAGTTCAAGGATCTTTAGGTGCTTAGGATTATCTACCAAATCATTAAGAGTTGGTAAAAGGCCAACACCTGGTTTGAGTTTAATCAGACCAGCAGTTTGAAGCAGCAGTAATGACCGGCCACTATTGGTCGGGTCGTTAGGAATAATAACCGTACTCTCGTTTTTCAGCTCCTTGAGGCTTTTGATCTTCCTGGAATACCCGGCAATTGGATAAACAAAGGTGTTTCCCACCATAGCAAACTTGTAACCCCGTTGTTTTGCCTGTACATCCAGGTAAGGTTTATTCTGAAAGGCATTCACGTCAATATCTCCTTGATTAAGAGCCTCATTTGGCATTACATAATCATTAAATTGTACCAGCTCTACATCAAGATTGTATTTTTCCTTGGCCACCTTCTGAGCAACTTGTGCAATAGTATATTCCGGACCGGATTCAACACCAACAATAATATGGTTAGGATCATTTTTTTTAGCTCCGCCACTGCAGGCCCCAGCAAGGGTTAAGGAGAGTAATAATGCCGACTTTAAGTATTTTTTGAAAGTGAAATTCATTTTATTAGATTTTATACTTTTATTTTCTGTGATCAAAATATTTTGAAAGGCGATCGCCGCCAAACTGAATAAGAAATACAATAACTACCAGCAATACCAAAACGGTATTCATCACCAGAACGTTATAGCCTATATAGCCATACTGATAGCCAATCTGCCCAAGCCCGCCAGCACCAACAGCACCACCCATAGCAGAATAACCAACAAGAGTGATCAAGGTAATCGATGCACTGTTGATAATTGCAGGCAAAGCTTCCGGAAGAAGTACTTTTCTGATAATCTGCATTGGTCTTGCGCCAAGCGCCCTGGCAGCTTCAATCAGGCCGTAAGGAATCTCCAATAAACTATTCTCTATCATTCTTGCAATAAAGGGTGCAGCCCCAATACTCAAAGGCACAAGTGCTGCCTTTACGCCAATCGAAGTGCCAACCAAAGCCCTGGTAAACGGAATCATCCAGACAATTAAAATAATAAATGGAATAGAACGGAAGATATTTACAAGAATTGCAAGGATCCTGTTTAAAAATGGATGCTCCAGAATCTGTCCCTTTCGCGTAATAAAAAGCAGTATACCTGCCGGCAAGCCTAGAAGAAAACCAAAGAAGCCAGAAACAAAGGTCATTACAATGGTCTCGAGTGTACCGCTCATTAAGAGCCTAATCATAGATTCAGACATACCCAAGTACCTCCACACCAATATTTAAAGTTTTATAATAAGCTATTGCACGTTCATGGTCCTCTTTCTTCCCATGAGCCTCCACAAGGATAGTTCCGAATTTGATTCCGGCAACATGTTCTATCTGAGCGGTGATGATATTATTACCAACACCAAACAACTCTGCAGCCTCTGAAAGCACAGCGCTATCGGCAGAATCGCCATTGAAGCTGAGCTTGATAACCGGGTTACCAGATCCAGATGCATTGATTTGAATACGTTCCGCGTATGCTCTGGGCAGCGCTACTTTAATAGAAGAGGAAATAAATTTCTTTGCAAGATCACTCTTAGGGTGAGAAAACACTTCACTTACCGTACCTTGTTCTACCAGCACGCCCTGACTGATGATGGCGACCTGGTCACAGATTGCCTTTACCACCTGCATTTCATGGGTAATAAGTAATATCGTAATGCCAAATTTCTCATTGGTATCCTTCAAAAGTTTCAAAATGGAGGTGGTCGTCTCCGGGTCCAGCGCACTGGTCGCCTCATCGCAAAGCAATACTTTTGGGTTTGCAGCGAGCGTCCTGGCAATAGCCACCCGCTGTTTCTGTCCCCCTGAAAGGCTTGCCGGATAATCGGCATGTTTATCCTCCAGACCAACGAAATTTAACAGTTCGAAAACCCTCTCCTTTATTTTCGCCTTTGAAGCCCCTTCCAGTTCAAGCGGAAAGGCAACATTTTGATAAACCGTTCTCGAAGAGAGCAGGTTGAAGTGCTGGAAAATCATTCCTATATGCCTGCGTTCATTTGCCAAAGCAGACCTGGAAAGTTCCATCAGGTTCTTTCCATCAATATACACTTCTCCAGACGTAGGCTGTTCAAGCAAATTTGCACACCTGATCAGCGTACTTTTACCAGCGCCAGATGCACCGATCACCCCGAATATTTTACCTCGGGGTACATGTATCGAAACTCCTGAAAGCGCTGTAACAGATCGATCCCGAAGAACAAATGTCTTGGTTATATTATTTAGCCTTATCATTTAAAATTGTACAAAACCATTGGCCAAAAAACATTGGCGGTGCCAATATATTTAAAATCTATAGATATTATAGTTTTTAAAAGACCTGGAGTTACGACGCCGTAATACATAGCACATTTTTTTATAAATATTCTCTATTTTTACTTTAAAGATGAAACTATTCCTTACAGATCCAAATTCTGGTGGTCACTTACTCCTCCTAAGTGAAGAGCAATATTTTGATCGTCTTTTCTACAGCAGAGATCGCGACAACAAATACTTCACTATAGTTTGGAACCGTGGCGGACAGCAAGTCGTTACTATAGATGGAGAAGAAATTGACTTTCCTTCACAGACCATTTTGCCTCTGATGTTTAATCAGTCTTTCTTTTTTGAACAGACTTCAGATTTAGTGGCCTGGCAATTCAACCGCGAATTCTACTGCATCATCGATCATGATTCAGAAGTCAGTTGCGTTGGATTTCTGTTTGGAATAGGCCGCAATTTCTTTATCAATGTAAATGAATCCGCCCATCAAAAAATGTTGTTGCTGCACAATATGTTTATTTCCGAAATGAACACCTCCGACAATGTACAGAATGATATGCTTGTCATGTTGTTAAAGAGACTGATCATAACGGTAACCCAACTGGCCAAATCCGAATACCTCCCGGACCCCAAAATGCAGAACGACAGATTCCATATTATCCGTAAATTCAACCTGCTGGTCGAAGGCAATTTTCACAATGAACATTCCGTTAATTTTTATGCCCGGCAACTCAACAGATCTCCCAAAACGCTTTCTAATCTCTTTGCCATCTTCAACCAGAAAACACCTATTCAAATCATTCAGGAACGCATCATTATAGAAGCAAAGCGGCTTTTATACTACACTGATAAATCTGCAAAAGAAATCACCTACGAATTAGGATTTGAAGACCCCGCCTATTTCTGCAATTTCTTCAAAAAGCACACTACCTATTCACCAATTGGATTCAGAAACAGAAAAAGTATAGCATAAGGGAAAAAATTACAATCCATTGGGAATTCTCTCTATTACTTGAGCCTACATTTCATGCCACCTTTGTATCGTTGATATGATCAAAAAAATCAACGCCAAAAACATGAAAACTCAAAACGTAAAAAGAAACATCAAAAATGGTTTATTAGCCACAGCGCTAACAAATTAACTAAAAAAGGATACCATGTAACCGTAGTACAAAACCCCTTGACTTCCCTCGAAGATGATGTCAATGCAACCAAGGTTGTTCTAGATAAGCAAGACGGCCCGGTCATCCTTGCCGGACATTCCTGGGGCGGAGCAGTGATTACAGAAGCAGGAAATCACCCCAAAGTAGCAGCACTGGTTTATATCGCAGCTTTTCAGCCAGATATGCCAAAGGATTTACAACCCCTATAACCCATGCCGCATGGAGAGATAAACCTGCATATGGTCTAATTGCTACAGAAGACAAAAGTATTGCACCAGAGATCCAACATGCCATGTACAAACGTTCTCATACCAAAGTAACAGAGGTAAAAGGCAGTCACGTGATATTCATGTCACAACCAGAAAAAGTTGCCGGTGTGATCATCGAAGCAGCAAAAGAAAACTCGCCAAAAAAAATAATCCAACCAGAAAAAACCCCTCTGAAGTAAATCAAAGTGGTTTACTATGACTACTGATCCAAAAATTTACATATAAAGCTTTTGTTCATCAGTGTAATAAACTCTAGCCCCGGCAACCACTTTTACACGAATATTTTGTCCCGTAGGACTCTTCTTTTTCTCTGCATGATGAATCATCAACAGATCAGGTTTTACAAAATTAGCGGCACCAAAGTTTACTCTTTTGATTTCTTTAATTGCGTCGAGTAAAACATATTTCATTGTCCTTCTAAGCACTTTTACTTCTTCCAGGGGGATACTGCCCGCAATTGAAAAAGGAGAGATTTCCGCATACCAGAGGATTTCATCCGCATAGGCTTCATCCAAACCACCAATTACATGTTGGTCTATAAGAACATCTCTGATTTGTCTCGTATTATTCAGAAATACACTGATCAAATAGTCTACAGTCATTTCCTTACTCAATACATCCGTACTACTGATCTGAACAGGATTTAAGAAAAAGGTACTTCGCTTCAAAGAATCTCTTACAGAAAGAATTAGACCTCCGCTGAAATAAAGGTCCAATAACCCGGGAGAAGCCTCTTCTTTTTCTAAAACCAACAATTCTGCCCGTGATGTTACACGCATTTCCAAGACCGTATGGTTCTTAAATTGAAGGCATAAAGTCAAACCTCTGCGAAATACCGTTTTTAGTTCTTGGCCCTCCAGGCTTTCCTTCAATTCTGCTATAGAAACATTGATGCTTTTTTTAGAGCTGATTTCCACTTTTTGCAATATTTTGTTTCTAAATTTTTTATCAAAATTTTCAGCAAAAATCTCTAAATAAGGTAATTCTAACATAACTAAGGATCGGGCATTAGGTAATTATCCATTTAAAGGTACAGGTGTTTAACACTCTTTTTCAATCTTTAGACAATTCAGTATTGATCTAAATCAACTTAAGGCAAATCACAGTCATTGAAACACTATAAACCAACAAGTTAAACCACACATACAATTAACATAATTTAACAACCAACTTCAGAATGTATTCAGAATTCAGCTTGACATTAGATTCATAATTTAATATCCAGGAAGGTGAAAACATTACTCATAACACTACTTGGCTTCTTCCCAGTTTCTTTAATCTGGCACACCAGTTTCAAAGAGGCCCAACAGGAGGCTCAAACCTCACATAAACAAATCCTGATCAATTTCTCCGGATCAGACTGGTGCGGTCCATGTATACGCTTAAGAAAAGAGATCCTGGGATCAGATGCTTTTGAAAGTTATGCAAAAGATCATCTGGTATTGGTCCAGGCAGATTTTCCGCGTCAAAAGAAAAATCAATTATCTGCAGCACAAGTTAAACTAAATGAAGCACTTGCAGAGCAATACAACCCCGATGGTAAATTTCCCTACACCCTGCTGGTAGACGAAAAAGGCAAAATCTTAAAATCCTGGGATGGATACCCTAATGAAAGCCCTGAAAAGTTTGTACAGGATTTAAATACCAATTAACTAAGCAACCATGGCAAAGGCAACTTATACCCGTGTTTTAAAACTCATGGGAAACCGCTTCGAGTTCACCGTCATTGCAGACCATCAAACTGCAGGTGAAAAAGCCATTGATACAGCCATAGCCGAAGTAAAACGTATCGAAGAATTATTGAGTACCTTCAAAGACACCAGTCAAACCAGCCTCATCAACCAGTATGCCGGTATAAAGCCAGTACAGGTTGATCAGGAAGTGATTGACCTTATCCAGCGTGCGCAAAAAATATCAGACATTACACAGGGTGCATTCGACATTAGCTACGGTTCGATTGATAAAAGTCTTTGGAACTTCGATGTGAATATGACTTCGCTGCCCGATTTTGAAACCGCCTTGCAATCGGTAAGCCTGATCAACTATCAAAATGTCATTATAGACACTCAAAACCGCACTGTAATATTGAAACATGAGGGTATGCGCATTGGATTTGGTGGGATCGGAAAAGGTTATGCTGCCGATAGAGCCAAACAAGCCTTACAAAACATTGGGATTGAACATGGAATAGTAAATGCCGCCGGCGACCTGATCACCTGGGGAAACCAGCCGGATGGCAGACCATGGACCATAGGCATTGCCGATCCCGGTCAGAGTGACCGCCCCTTCTCCGCACTGAATATCAGCAATATGGCCATCGCTACATCCGGTAATTATGAAAAATATGCCACTATAAAAGGGCGCAGATATTCACATACCATTGATCCAAAGACAGGCTTACCAGTTAGTGGAATTAAAAGCGTCAGTATCTTATGCCCAAGTGCCGAACTGGCCGATGCACTGGCTACACCAGTAATCGTTATGGGTGCAAAAGTCGGCCTGGATATGATCAATCAATTGCGGCAAGTAGCCTGTATCATTATCGATGACCAAGATCAACTCTATACCTCCAAGAATATTAATGTAAAACGATGATATGAAAATGTCCATTCCAATTTCAGTACGGCTATGCACAGGCTTCATTGCTCTCGGCCTGCTCAGTGCATGCGCAACCGTAAAGCCTTATCAAAAGAACAAACTGAATGATGCCGAGATGACCTTATCCTCCCGAACGGCCCAAAAGTTTGAACAAAGTTTCCAGCTATACCGCGAAGGCGGCTCAGGAGCAAACGGTGGCAAAAGTGGTGGTGGTTGTGGTTGTAACTAAAAATCATGAGAAAAATATATCTGCATGTACTCATACTGTTCTTAGGCGTTTTAGGCGCTCATGGACAAATTAAAATTAAACCTGCTCCTTCCGACACAAGCAATTACCAAAGCCGGAAACTCAAAATTGATGAGGTCAACCTGGTATCGGCCTATTACCACCAGAATGGAAACAATTCTGCTGTTACAGGAGGAATAGGAACGGAAAAACTGACTGACTTTGCAAATACAATTGATTTGCAAATGTCTAATTACAATAAAGCAGGAAAGAAAAACACCTTTTTATTTGAACTTGGCGTAGACCATTATACTTCGGCTTCTTCCGATAAGATCGATCCAAGCACCATATCTTCCGCCTCCATGGCCGATACACGGATTTACCCATCGTTAAACTGGACACACAGCAATGAAAAGACAGGAAATGCCTTTGGTTTCACCGGATCATTTTCTACAGAATACGACTACAAATCTATGGGCGCTGGTTTTAATTTAACCCGCCTGTCTAAAGACAAAAACACCCAGTTCGATTTCAAAGTACAGGCCTTTTTAGACACCTGGAAAGTTATTTTACCCATAGAACTCAGGCCTGCAGCGAGTCTTGGCAACGGCAAAGAATCCAGAAGTGAAGGTTCAAGTCCTCGAAACTCATTCAGTGCCTCATTTTCACTATCCCAGGTCATCAATCAAAAGTTACAAGCATTGATCATTCTTGAACCCGCTTATCAGCAAGGCCTACTGGCCACCAGATATCAGCGGGACTATTTTACAGATGGATCACTTAGAGCGGAAACATTACCAGATAAACGTTATAAACTGCCTATAGCAGCAAGACTAAATTACTTTGCCAGTGACCAGGTGATCATCAGAACCTATTACCGGTATTTCATGGACAACTGGGGCATAAGAGCACACACAGTCGAACTGGAAGTACCTGTAAAAATAACCCCCTTTATTTCTATAAGTCCATTTTACCGTTATAATACACAAACCGGTACCCGGTATTTCGCTCCTTATGGTCAACACGATCCATCTGCCGCCTATTTCACCAGCGACTACGATCTGTCTACCCTAAACAGCGACTTTTATGGCGCAGGTATACGCCTTGCCCCACCTCATGGTGTATTTGGCTGGCAACATCTTAATATGTTAGAATTAAGATACGGGCATTACAACAGATCTACCGGTTTGGTTTCTAACATTATAACCTTAAATTTAAAGGTAAAGTAAAATCAAAATGGCAATTATCGAACCTCAAAGAAGAAATATAGATAGCCCGGCTGCAGTCAAAAAATACAGCAAACCTGTTAGGCTTTGGCATTGGTTAAACCTGATCGTCATCTGCGGATCCCTGCTCACTGTAGCATTAAATTCAACCATTTTCGATGTAAAGAGCAACACCACCTATGTGCAAACACAATTGCAGCAATCAGGTGCAACAGTTACCGCGCAGCAAGCTAAAAATGTAGCTCATGGAATGGAAGATAAAATCTGGGACCTTCATATTTATTTCGGTTATGCCCTGGCAGCCTTATTTCTTTTCCGGTTGATTGCCGAATTTTTCCAGCCTAAAGGCCAGCACTTTTTCAGTAGACTTAAAACCGCTTACCAGGATTACATTAAAAAAAGTAAAAAGTCCAATTCAGCCTTGCATGACCTTACCGTCAAATCTTTATACTTTATCTTTTATGCATTGCTGGCCATTATGGTTTTAACAGGCCTCTCTATGGCTTTTGACCAGGAACTGGGCATCAGTAAAGCAACAAGTCATAGTATAAAAAGCTTTCATGGCTTTTGTATGTACCTCATCCTCGCATTTATAGCTGTGCATATCGTCGGGGTGTTCCTTGCCGAAAGAAAGCAAAACAAAGGCATCGTATCCGATATGATTAACGGAGGCTAATGGTAAGCAGTAACCTTTACCCAGTCCACCATCATCTTTGCTTTCCTTTTTTTAATCAGTTCAAGCGCCTGTTCTGACAATCCATAATAAGGTTTTTTAATCCCGTTCACTTTGAAAGGATAAATACCCCCCACCGCAAAGTTGAGAATGAGGAATTGCTTATCAGTAAATACCCATTTACCATAATGCTCCGCCATGGTCTTGGTTACCCGCATAACCGTTACGCCATCACATTTAAATACCAGGCGCTCCGGTGTCCACTCCACCGCATAAACATGCCATTGGGCGGCATCATTCTTCTTATCAAAGTACAAACGGTTTACAAATGGAGTTTCGCCAAAGTAATTAGGGCCGTGAATGGCAGAACTTACCCAATCACCTTCACCAATAAACTCCATAATATCAGTTTCACCACCAGACGGCCAGCTCGGATAACCCAGCATCCACCAGGCAGGCCACAAACCACTGCCCGCTACCATTTTAATCCTTGCCTCAGCCCTGCCGTAGGTAAAATCAAACTTATCTTTGGTGTTTAGCCTGCCGGATATAAAATCAAAGGTCTGTCCGTCAGCAGTTTTAAAACCCGGCAAATACCTCGGGCTTAAAACCAATGCCCCATTGCTGGCACCCTCTGCTGCCGCACCTTTTACAAAGGAAATCACACTCGCCGAATCCACATAAGCCTGCAGCTCATCATTCACATGAGAACCCGTAACCTCAGCTGTCCATTTGGAACGATCCAGTCTATTGCCCGAAAAGTCGTCCCAGAATATAACCTTTCCAGCCCGGCCAACCTGATCAGCCTTCTTTATTTTCCCTTGCGGAAAAGCCGGTACAGCCAGCACCGCTGCCAAAGTAATGGCTAAAAATTGTTTGTTATAGCGCATAAACAGAATTATTTACAGACTCGTATATAATCAACCAAGA
>NZ_DATMRL010000504.1:0-17720 GCF_035566355.1 Pedobacter sp. | reverse complement strand
TTAAACTGATACTTGTTTTCCGTACCAATAATACTTCGTTGAATATCTAAACCAAATGCATAATAATCAGTTTCCTGAATCTTTCTTGCTGCACCAGCATTTATATCAAAGTACACCCTTCCATTACCAAGATGATCGGCCAACGTATATTCATAAGAGTAATTCGTAGCACTATTTCGCACCACCCTTCCCTCTCCGTTGGATACATATTTTAAGACCCCACCCTCATATTGGATACCGCTAATATAATCAATATTTATACTCGCAGAAGGAACCTGCTTCCTTAATTTGTTCCCTGTTGCATCATAAGTATAAGTCATTGCTGCCGTACCAGCAGTCATCCCATTTGGTAAGTTTAAGTAATTGTATGTAATGCTCGAAAGATTGTTCGCTGTACTTAAAGAATTGCCCCTGGAAAGCATGTTGCCATTTACATCATAAGTATAATTTGTAGTACCCGGAAGCTGGAAAGCAGCACTTGTACTTACCGTATTACTATCCAACACAGAACTCAATTGACTTCCATTATAAGTATATTTCAATTGATCAACAAGCGTACCCGCCTGTTTACGCTGGAGACGAGTAATATTACCCATTCCATCATAACCGATAAGCTCATTGTACCCCTCGCTGCTCAATGCAAAATTTAAACGGCTCAACTTATCATAACTATAATTAAAATACTTTCCGCTTCCCCATTCCTGGCGGCTGATATTCCCATTGTACTGACTGGTCACGCCAGTAATGGTTTCCTCATGTTTCAGATTCTCTGTAAATAGCGGAGCACTTTGAATTTTTAACCAGCCCCTCGGATTATAACTATAATTAATGGTCTGAGCAAAACTCGGCAGCGAAATGTTTGAACTATGCAATTGCTTACTGGTCAGCTGCCCCACCTCATTATAGTTTTTCCGGCTGAGTAATATTTCCGGATTAGTTGTAGAAATATTATCTCCCGTTTTCTGATAAATATCTTGAGGCCTTCCCTGAGTATCATAAGTGAAGCGATTGGCCAGATATAACTGCTCCGTACCATTAACATAATGACGTCGGATACTAGTAATCAGCTCATGACTAAAATTATAGGTGTTATAAATATCATCATAGTTATTTCCCGCTACCACTCCTCCTTTAAAATGCTGTATAATATTTCTTACAACACGACCTTCATCATCGTAGTAACTCACTTTCCACAACATTTGGGCAGTTCCTAACACATTAATTTTACTAACGGTCAACAGGGTTTTAGTCATTTTTGAATACTTATCCCCTAACCCAAAATTATAAACAGTATCCACAGGAAGCCCGGGTATACTGTAATTATCATAATAATTTACACTCAAAGTAGTAGTAATCCCCGTCACAGGCCAGCTCTGATTGCTATAATCTGAACCCGCAACTCTGCTTTCCTGAAAAACAGACTGCCCATCAACTGTAGCCTGTAAAGCAGCGCGATAACTCGTATTCGCTACACTAGAAGGGTAAGTATAAACCCCAGTCAGAATAACACGCCCAAATACATCATACTTACTGATTAACCATTCCTGGGCAGACTTGGCTCTTTGAACCGCATCCTGAGTCGCTACAACCTGATCCAATTTATTATACACGATATAGTCCCAACCTTTACCTGGCAATTTTTTCTCTATCACCCGGTTTCTGTCATCATACTTATAAGCATAGATAAATGCATTAAACGAAGCATCATTATCCGTAAAACTTGTACCAGTAAATCCCGGTGGTATAACATACCTATTGTTGCCAAGCTCATCATACACATAATAAGTATCGAGTTGGCTGGCTCCATCATTATTACGCTTTAAGATAACCTTTCCCCTTTTATCTTTATAAGTTGTTTGTTCATTCCCATTCTCATCCTTTATAACAACCTTATACAAAGCATTAAGCGCATAAAACCCGTTTAAAGAACAAGAGCTTCCACTAATGGTCCATAACTTAACCTCCGTTGCAGATACATTGGTACCGTAATCCGTCTTAATCGTATGACCAGAATTGACAGCTCCGGGCGTATTCAATATTTGCCACGCATCACCTGGAGCCCCCTTTTCCAATACCAAGTCTATTGGGGAGTTTTCATATACCTGAGGAGAAAAAGGAAAATTAGTAGGCGTTACATTTACATCCTCAGGATTTAAAGGGCTATAAAACTCCTTAACATTTGCCTCCCCATTTCCTCCAATATACTGGCCGTAGCCCGCTCCCGTAATAGGTAAAAAAACTTTCGTCTGCCTACCAAGAGGATCATACACATTGATGTTAATCAAATCCTTGCCCCCAAATGAAGATTGCCAGTCTACCGTCTGCTTTGCTCTTCCAAAATCATCCAAATAAGTTATTTTCCGAGTAGCAATACTCCTTCCCATATAATCTAATTGAGAAGCCTGAGTAAAGCCAGCTTGTTTCACCACCGTTTCAACAACAAAATTCTCCCCACCACTTGGTGTAAACTTCTTTAAGCCAGTTTGCGCATTTAAGCCAAAAATGCTCCAGCTCAATATCAACAACAATAAAATATATCTTTTCATTCGTTAAATTCTTAATCCTTATAAAATTTCTTAGTTTACTTATGGCTCATCTATAGCTTCATCAACGGGCTCAGGCTCTTCTTCACCATCACCAGGACAATTAGTCAATAGCGTAACTGCGCCGTTTATAACTCTAAAATATTTCGAGCCAAACACGTAGTATCCGTCTGCAGCCTTTGTAGTCAACTCCTGATTTACATACACCAGATTACCAACAGCTATAGTTGCATTGGATGTATAAACCGTTAAAACAGGTAAATCCTGAGCACAGATATGAGATACTAAATTGCTGCTGTACATCGCCTGATGCGAAACAGACGTTCCTCCAACCGGCACACATGTTATTATTTCACCAATAACACCATTGGTAACCTGAAAATAAGACCCGTTATATTGATAATAACCATTTGGCACAACAACACTCAGCCCCCTGTCAACAAATAGGGTACGTCCAGTAACAGGTAAACCATTACAAAAGGCAGCAAATGCCGGTAAACTTGCCAGACACATCTGTTGATTTGCCAATAAGGTTGGACTATATCTAAGCACGTAAGGATCAGTATCGCCACATAGATTTTTATAAATTACCCGACCATTGTCTATATAGAAGTATTTAATCTTTCCATCCAGATACTCATGAAAAGTATAATAACCAGTTTGTACCGGCTGAGTTAATTGAGCATCATAAAATACCTTTGCATCTTCTGGCTCTTCCTCAAGAGTATCCTCCAAAATGGCACTGAGTGGCTTATTCGGATAAACCATGACCTCCTCAGTTTCAACAGGTCCGCAAAAAGATTTATTAAGCGAAAAACCAGCAGAATATTTTAACGGTTGCAAGAAACTACAATCCACCGGCTGGCCTTTGAAATTATAACAATAACTTTTAATAATGTTCTTCCCATTGTCTTTGATATTCATCAATCTATGCTGGCCATCATATTCAAAATAGGTAGAATAATTCCTGCCATCAGTAATCCTTACAACCTTTCTCATGGCTCCGTAAGTATAGGTAGTTACCTGAGCAGCATTCATTCGGGAATCTGTTCTCAACACGTTGAGAAAATTCATATCAGGAGTTAAACTTTTGTTAAAGTTCTTAAGAGGAACAGCACCTAATACCTCCACCAATAAATCATAATCCGCATTTTCTATTTTGGCAACAGGTAACAGTTTATCAAAACTGTAGATATAAGAAACCTTAGTCCCATTTTCCTTTGATAAACAAAGAATATTCCCCCTATCGTCATATTTAAGATATTTCAAAATCACCACAGGATTTGCCAGCCTGATTTGCTGCATTTCAGTTTCAGGAAGGACCATAGTGGAATAAGCAGGCAAAGGAATAAGGCTTGCATCCGTTCCATAACCACTTGTAAATGTTTTGCTGTCTAACCTCTGCTTAACATTATTTACCTGGATTTCTTTCTCTACAACAACACCCGTCATTTTCCTGTTCTTCATTTCTGAAAAAACATTTCCAGTGAGAGATTTATCTTGTGGATAACGACTTATGGTTTTAATAACATCACCATTACTTTCCGTCGAAGTCTCCTCTTTTAATACACGGTATTGTTTATCATATACATAATTGGTAACATCAGTTACCATATTATTCCCATAATAGTCAACCACCGTTTTCTTCTTTAAATATGGGTCATAAGTATAGATCAGATTTGCGGTAAAGAAGGTGGATAAAATGTATGAAAAGGTATGCAGGTTAGTAAAGTTTTTCCTTAATAACCTTACGTTATCCTCAAAACGACTCAGACTATCATTATACTGATATAAAATTTCCCTTTTAGGTAGCTTTAAAGCAAGCCTACCTGGCTGGTAATAAGATTCAGACAGTATCTGCCCCCTTTCTAATCCCATACTTGTACCTGGATCTTTAGTCCAAAACCGCTTTAATACAGTACCCGATTCATCATATATCCCCGCACTATGATCTGAAACATAACTTAATGGTGCTACATCATTATAACCATTGTCATAATTCTTGTATTTGTAAACCGTATAGGCATCCAGATCCGTGTTATGATTAGTTAATGTATCGCTATGCAAAACTTCAGTCACCTCTGAATAAGTAACATGTCCTTCACTAAGAGGATCCATTTCAAGTATCGGATTTGTGCTCCACCTCCAATAGTCTATTGTACCCTTATACCAATTCGTACTCGCTGCCCTTGCGGCCGGTGGCGTTACAGTTCCGGAAAATTTCTCAAAATAAAATGGCTTGTAAGAAAGCACACCACTAGAAGCAGTTCCACCCGTAGCATAATTCTTTACATAGAAAAGGGTTTTCTCTGAAACTTTCTTGTCATCAGCACCAAAGTTGCTAATCTTCTTAATACGTAAACCACCCGTACTAATGGCTTGCTGATTCACATTCTCTACAACTCCAAAAGGCCATTTAGTAGCGGTTGAACCATAATCATTCAATTCATATTGAAATTTAGTATAACCACCTGTTGGATAAGTGATTTTAATTAAACTTTCTGCACCAAGATATTCCAACACAGATTCCCTCGACGCGGAATAGTTATTCTGAGCACTAACATTAGTTCTTAGATAAGTATAATCAGCAGGGTTTTTCGAGATAACGAACGTATTTCTGCCATTATAAAAACCATAATGATCCGTTTTAAAAGATAAATACTCCGGTAAAGGCGTTGAATTGTAGTCAAAACTATATACAGGTACATTCTGTTCCAGATTATTTTTACCTAAAAACCTTACACTTTTCAATTTAAGTCTGGTCAAGGCATTATCAGTATAATTAAAATTGACTTTCATACTCCTTTTGTCACCAAAATCTTTCACCACTATACTGTCTAACTTTTCAGGAAACCTATTATAAGTCTTGCCCCAAGCTATATCTTTATAATCCTCAAAAGTCGTCTCATCAGGACCACCAGCTACTGTAAACTCCTGATCGGGAGGAAAACTCAGTTGGTTAGAAGCAACCGTACCATAAAAAAGAATTGTTTCAGCTGGGGTAATTATTTTATCCAAATAACTCGGATTAATTAAAGTTGCCTTTTCTGCTCGCGCAACCGGAGCAGCATCAATTGCATTGACCAATCCAGTTGAAGGCCCTCCATTTTGCCAAGAATTTATTGTAATATCGCTATAGCTAACCTTAGAAGTAACAATATTTCCCCTTCTATATTGCAAAGCAATTCTATAGCCATTCGGAGACTCTATCGAAGTAAGCTGCCAGGAAGTAGCAACTATCTTTTCAGGCAAATGTTCATCTCCAGCGCCATAAGATTGCCCCGGTCTGCTAAATTCGATAGACTCATCCGTTCCACCAAACGTGTACCGAACACCTTTATCATCAGTCAACACGAACTTATACAAAAGATTAGTTTTCGGAATAACAGCCTCATACCAACTTTTAGCATAAGGTGGATTGGCCGGGTAATATCTCTCCGTTTGACTCAACGAAGGAACACTGATATTTTTATTAGGTAAAATTAAGGTTTCAATAGTGAGTTTGCCCCCATTAGTACTTCTAACTTTAAACTCCCCGTTATGATCCGTATAAATCCTTCCAGACATTCCATTAATCGAAAAATAGAATTCATCATTTTTAATAGATTCTCCGCTTTCAAAAAAATCAATATTATTGGATAAATAACTATTCATTTTTGCACTCGAGCTCCAGTCTGAAGCAGCTGTTGGATTTGTAACAACAGGCAATGGGATATCTCCAGAAGCCTGATTTCCAGAAAGAACTTTTACAGATCGAACAATAGATCCACCCGATAATAGCACCCAGCCCATGCCCACTGAACCAGGTAAAAGATCCGGCTTATTACCCGAAGAATTCTGATATTTCAATGTCAGGTTAATGCTTAAATCTTTATAGCCGACATCATATATCGGAACACTGACATCCACAGTGCCTTTAAAATGTCCAATTGGTACACTACCAAAGGACCCAAGTCCACCTGCATTAGGCGAAACTGGTAAGATATCTTTTGGCTTGGAAGCTCTTGAACTTGCTCCAGAAGTGCTCACACTTTGCGTAAACCCTACAGGATTAAAGAACATCCATGCAATGATTAAAAGTATTGCTTTTAGTATGTGTTTAGTAACAACACGGTTGTAATTAAATGGCATAAAATATAATTTGAAAAAATAAAACAGGGGATAAATCCATAGCTGCGCCAGAGTGCATAGACATAGCGCTCGTCATTAAAATTTATCCATAAGATTTTAATGCGTTATAACAGATTAAGGCTCTGATATAATCAGTTGAATTTTCAATATCCTCAACAAAAAAGTCAGGTTTAAAAAAGGCAAAGAGGGTTTGAAATAATGGTACTTCAAAACCAGAGTTTTAAATGTAGAATCTAGCATATGTTTAGTTTGGTTAATAAATCCAATACTAGAAAATCTTAGTGCAGCCAGACTGCACTAAAAGAAAAGTTTTCCACATTTTTCGCAAGTTACGACCAACCCAAATCACCACCATCCCGATTCCCCAAAAAGGGAATTTAACTAATCAATCTTTCCTATTCTAGAAATCACTTATAAATAATTAATAAGATAGTTCAGAGGCCGATCCATAGAACCATATTATCTTTTTTGTATGTTTAGAATATGAAATCAAGCGCTCTAAAAAGTTCACTCCTTATCAAACTGGCATTACTTATAATGTTGTTCGCAATTTCAAGTTGTAAATTAACACAAAAATCAATACAAATACTTTTCCCTCCCCCAATAATCGCATTTACTGATCTGATCAACTTTTGCGACCTGCCCAATCACAATAATGAGAGTGTGTATGTAAGATCCATCTATAGCAAAATTGATGGCCATTGGGCACTAAGAGCCGACAATAAAAACTGCAAAGATCTGAAAGTAGAATTTAAAATTGCAGACGGTGCCTACGCAAACGATGAGTCCCTACTAAAAGAAATCGATCAAAAACCACCAAATTTCTACTTCATCGTTGACGCTATTGGAACTTTTAAATTATACGACACAAAAGGTGACACCACTATAAGATCAAATTCAGGAGAATTTATAGCAGAGAAGATCTTAGCGATTCAGAAAATTGCGAGTGAAAATGAAACTTTGGTTCACTAGCTTTATCAGGACAAACCAGTAAACCATGCTCTTTAAATATTTCAAACGATAACTATTAGTCGAACAAATAGTAAAATTCACCCCTTCCCCGGATATCCCCCAAAAAAAACCTGCACCTCTTTTCACACCTCAGGGCCTGAAAGGTCCATTGAGAAAAGAAGTGCAGATTTTTACTCCCCCTCACTACCGTTTAATAAATTAAATCGTAACCATTAATTTCCAATACCGGCAAATTGGTCCGTAAGTACCAACTTCATCACCAGGTAGCCACAAATAAATCCCCAAGCAGAAAAAAAGAGGATAATCCCGGCACTTACAACGGTGGCTTGATCTGCGCTAGCAGCCGAGCTTCCGGCGATCAGTAGGCCTTTACCCATGTAAGTAGCTACCTTGAAAATAAATTTAGGAACTTCCTTGATTTGCACCAGTGTGGCTCCTATGATTACTTTAGTCAACCAATCTGAGATTTGCGTTAGGTTAGTGTTCTCCTGCACCCTTGTTTTCAGAGTTGCCACACTAGCCTTTTCTTTTGTAGCATCCGTTAAGTTCGTTGTATCTGTGGAGGTAGCCCTTGTATCGGATATGAGTTTGGGAACGCTGAATATAAAACCAAAAAGCCCTCCAATGACCAGATAGGCAAGTGACCATAGCATCAGCATACCAAAATTCAGCATGGTGTTCAATGCAAACACAATTACCGCAATTATACCCAGAGCTGTACCTATACAGAGCCAGATCGAGGTCCATTTATACCGTTCGTAATTTCCTGCCATGATTGATATATTTTAATTTAATGAAATTTATCAAAATCTTTGTTGACTTATCCAGCAAATCCAATATTTGTTCTGTTATTATGCTTTTAGATAGTCCTCCAAAATCTCCGCAGCTTGTAACAATGCCTCTGGAGTACTAACTGCTTGAAGGGATTTCACCTGCTTCAATCGGGTCCTGATATAGCTGTTTTTATCTCCAATCATTTGGAAATACTCTGCTGAAATTCCATAATATTGGGCCGCTAGTAGCTGGGCATTTGTCTGTGTTCCCATTCGTTCATTAACCGACACCTCAGCCAAAACCAGATAAGATGTGGCCAGGGCCGCCTTGTCCTCAGCTGTTAAAGTACTATTCTCCTTATCCTGTAACAATGCAATAACCTTCTTCGCCTCTGTTAAGGCGACCCTAAACTGCAAACTCTCCACATAGGTCAGTGCCAGTTCCGAACGTATCGCATTGTTACCTGGCGACTTTAATAGCAGAAACTCATACAAATCTTGCTTGATCTGCCCCAATATTTCTGGCTGATTAGATTTATAGAAAGCAACAATGTCCCTTGCAAGCTCATTGGGATGCTGGCGAAGTACGTTGCCCATTTCCAAGTATGGTTGTATTTTGGAAAAACTCCTTGGCTTTTCTTTTGCTAATAGCTTAATCAGGTAAGGTATTCTGCCTTGAGTTTCGATCTCGACGGTCATTTTGAGTTGTGACCAACCTAAATAGGGGTTTTTACCCCCTTCGTTGATAAAGGCTGCCAGAAAAAAATCTTTTTTGATTTCCTCGTACTCGTCCTTATCGGTATTTAACTGCGAATCATCAAATTTTAGAGTTCGTTCCAAACCATCTTCGCTAATATACTTAGTTCCCGGCAACGCGACCACTGTTTTGAAGCTTCCAGCCTCACGCTCATCGTTATGTCGTTCTTTATAGCGCTTTGCTCCAATTCCAAGAAAACCACCTTTCTTCTTTTCCACTTCATAGGGCCGTAGGTTTACCTTACCAGACAGCCGGATGGTCACTTCATCCCCAAGGGTGATGGCTGGCTTGAAGGAACCTGTCAACAGAACCGATGTTGGGCTCGACGCTTCATAGCTGACAATTCCCTCCTGAACTTGCGCGAGAGAGAATAGCGGAAGTAGCGCACCAATAAATATTATTCTAGTTGCTAAGTACATCTGTCGTTTTATTTAAATTTACAATTGGGTCTATCTTTCCCGAACGAATCTTTTTTGCATCGACCGCCTCTTTTAAGCTGGCGGCCATTGAACCTGCTTTCTCTGGTGTCAGATCCATTCTAAAATTCTGTTTGAGTGAATTATTGTATTCTACCGACACACGGTAAGAAGACGCACTCTGAGGATCTGAGATCTGTCCTGTGTTCCGGTACTGGTATGAAATCTGAAGGATGATATTGTCAATATCAGCCGCAGCAATATTCGGTTTGACACGCACCTTCCATTTGGTATTCAAGTCATACCCCTCGAAGGTCTTGGCCTTATAGGTATTTGGTTCCCATCGTTCCTGAAGGCTTTTAGGAACCTGAGAGATAATCAAAGTCTTGTCAGTAGCAACCTCCAGCTTTGTCGCATTTACTGCGCTTTTTCGTTCCTCAAGCACTAAGATACTTCCATCCTTTTTGATGGAAATCCCTGGATGAAACACCTCTAAGTTAGGAGAAGGAGAATTCACCAAACCATTTTGTTTATTGATCCCTGCAATTGCAATATCAATAATCTTTGGATCAACATCGTTCTTGTCGTACTCCTTGACGTTAGCCTCCATATAGTTACCAAGATCCAAGTCAAAAGTAAATTCATCAACACTAAGCTTATTTTTCACGCTTTCCCTCCAATTCAAAAATTTATCCCAGGCCAGCGCAAAGGGGGCACTAGTCTTGTCAAGACTAAAAGTATGCGAAAGTATAGGCATACTGCCATACTTGATCTTTTCCTCCGTTTCCGGATCAGTGATTAGGCTAAATTGAGACCTCCAATAATTTTCTATTTTATCCACATCTTGTCGCATACTGGTAATATCAGGTTGCTTGATCCAGTTGTAAAGATTGACTGACTGATCTAGCGCGAGGCGAATATTGGATTGGTCACTTTCGATGATATCCGCGAGCGTATTTTTTGGGCCATACCAAAAAGTACTTGCCCTAAACAAACGGTTATTATAATATCTGAGCCTTTCCGCATAGTAAAAAAATATCGGCAATTGGTAGCTCAATTTGTTTCGTTTCTCAATCTGCTTGTCTGCAATGAGGTCAAACTCCATTTTTGAGAATTCCTCCTTTTGTTTTTTAGCAAGTTCCAGATTGAGCTCTGCAATATCCTTTTCAAAGAAAGCTATCTTTTTGTTAAAACTATTGGCTTTGAGTTTCTCAAGTTGTTCTAAAAGCTCTTTATGGAGCATTTTCTGTTCATTGTAGAGATCCTTGAGCTGATCGATGAGGTCATAGCTGTCAAGGATATTACCGACGATATCCAGTACCTTGTTGGCCACGGTACCGTATCCGGGAAAAGCCATATCAATTGCGCTCGCCGCTGCCGCCCTAGCGGCCGCGCCTTTACCATCTCCCGAATCTTCAGTATGATAGAATTCCTCTGGATCAAGCATTGGAGGTTTTTTGGGGATTTGCGGATCATTTTGATAAGACTGAAAGACATTGGCCCCAACATAAGCCTGAAACCCGTCCGATTTAATGGCATTCAAAACTTCGGTCTTACCTCTTACCTTCAGATTTGCAAATATTTTATCATAGATCAGCTCTGGATTGGCTATATTCTTCGGTCCCAAAAAGTTATACCAATCTGATACAGCTACTTGCCTCATCACGCCCTCTCTTAAATTCTTATCACTGAATAACTGATTTAAGACCGTTAGGTAATCATAGCTCTGTTTCTCCAGGCTATTGTATACGAACATAAACCTGCGGTCAGACACTAGGATGGAATCTCTCTGGATGCTAAACAGCTCTTGGTTGCCAACCTTAACAACCAATAGATCATTATTTTCGCCGATAACCAGACTTGCTTGCCTAAATTTACTTATCAATGCATTATCATCCTGTATATCAAATAGCAACTTGATATCCTCTTTAGCACGAGGTGGGATGAAGTTTAGACAAATATCAGGGGTCTTTTGAAGTAAAGCAGTCAATAATTTTTTCTTGGTCTCTATGTCATTGGCCGCAGCGAGGGTATTACTAATAGCAGACATCATGAAGCGCTGAATTTTAAAGTCCTTAATCTGCGGCCAGAAATCCTTGTTAAGCAAAACATCGCCCAAGGCGTTGGTAATATCGTGCTGCGTATCCCGTTCAATCCGTTCTATGATAGCTGTGATAGGTCTGAGTTGGTAGTACTTAGATTTGAGTTCGGCAATATTTTTTTTGAGCTCAGCTGCGGCTTCTGACTTAGAGATCACCTGGGCACCCAATTCAAAAAAGGAGTCATATTTTTTTCTCCGGAGGTTTTCGCATACTTGAGTATAAATACCGCTATACCCCTTTCCTTGCGGGAAGTAATCGGTGTTAGAAACCCATTCCATAAATTGTGAGATATTCTCGATATTAGGGTTTTTGGCAAAACTTGCTACAGCAATCAGCTTTTTGGCCTCCTTTTCGAAATCCTTCAACTGCGCTGTATTCTTCTTAACCTGTTGATAGGTTTGCTCGAGTGATTTCCAATTCTCTTTTGGAATAATATCTAAATTGGCCATGGTATTGCCTATTGATAGTAGGTTGTCGGCAGAAATGTCCCCTTTAACTACTTCGTCAATCGCCTTCAGCGCAGTTTTCGATTTTTGATAGTAGTCAATGGAAACATTGGTCAGGTTCACCAAATCATTCTGGCTACCCAAAAGTGAATTCCGTAGGTCTGGATTACTACTGATTAGCGAAGTGCCTAATACCTTTAGGTTATCACCTACATTTTTGGAAGGATCGATAGGCACTCCGGTAACAGATTGAGTAATCATCGACATCACAGCACTACTCATCTTTGCTTCGTTGGCAGCAAGTTCGTTATTCTTACTTTTGACCTCATTTTCAATTTGCTTATTTCTGAAACTAATCGCCGCAAGCCTGCCACTGATTGAGTTTTCCTGGTCTTGATAAAAGTCAATTTTATAATTTTTCTCTTGTGCCTGCGTACTAGCAATATCAGACTCATAACTCTTGGTAATCTTCGAAATGTTTTGCTTCATCTGTTCCTCATTGAGTCCTTCGATCTTATCTAGCGACTTTTCAATACTTCCATATATATCCTGAAAATTTTTGTAAGTCCGCTTGAAATCGTTGAGTTCGTTTACCGGAAACAAAGGCTTACTCGAAAAGTCCTGGCCCCAAAAGGAGTACCCTTGCTCAACTAAGGATTGTCGGTATTGAATATCCTTATCGAGCAACTTGTAATAGGTCGCATAAAGGTCGTTCACCTCCTGTAAGTTTTCAAAATTGATGGCTTTACCTGAAGTAGGACTGAACATCTCCGAAGCCTTACGATAGTTGTCTTGCGCCAATTTAATTTTACCTGCTATAAAATATTCATCGGCAACTTTCTTATAAGTAAAAGCCAGCTCATATTTGGCGATATCAATATAGCTGTCAATAGTGTAGGCAGAAAGCCTGCGATAATCCACCTCTTCTAATAGGCGTTCATAAAAGCGTAGATCATTTACACATATGGTAGACCTTTTTGCGCTGCCGAACCTCAAGAATATATGTGGTGGCATGCTGGTTTTGTTCCATTGTTTGTTAAGCGTATTTCCAATGACTTGGCTGCCGTTCAGCTTTTCCTCTTGAAAGCTTGAGCCGTTCATGGAGAACAATTTGGTCTGAAAGGCCTTGTCTTTATAATCTATTGAGATCGTTAGCAGATACCAAATCTCCTTTTGCAGCGTAGCCAGATTCGATAACGATGCTTTCAGTGTATCGGTCCTATCTTCAAACATCAACGATAGTTTACCAGCTATCTTCGCTGTGTTTAAGCTTATAGTCTTTTTGTCCGAAAAGAACAGTTCGAGATTCCTGTAGTCGGGCATTGGACTAACTGTATCCTGTTCATCATCAGCAATCTTGAACCAAAAGGCTACTGCTCTTTTTTCTGGAGCATCCTCTAAATCCAAAAAACTGATGAAGGATTGACCAGTTCCGCTAAGTTCCAAACCGAGATCTGTAGAGTAGCTTAGGTTCGCCTTAGAATAGACGGGCTTTTTGTTTTTGCCTTGGTCTTCCGAGAAGGAAATCCGCTTCAAGGTGGTAGTTGGTGAGGAGTTTCCATCAAAGGGGCTGTAGAAAATAAGCCTGTCACCCAGTCTTCCAACTTCTGATGTCTGTGCGAAAAGCTGGCAGTAACATGCTAATAGCATCAGGGATAGCAAAAATCTGAAATTCATCTGTTTGTCGTTATTAAGTAAGAAAATCTACACTTGAACTCTCTATTAGGACGTGTTTTTAGACTTAAGTCCCTCCCATTAGCTATCTCCGTAGCACTATGGGATTTTGACCTTTTCCAAAATGATCATAGTTGTCTTGCATTGTTGTTCAAAATAACCCAAAGCAATCTTTAAATCAGGATTGTCAATTATGCTCTTAAGCGATTTGAACAACAGGCTACAATTATTGTTAAGCATTGCATTGATCTGACTGTAGGTAAAGACTGTGGCGAGCACAGCGTATTCTTGCTCAGTAATGTAGTTCTTGTCCTTCATATCCAACAGATAGGCACTCATCAGCGCAAGTCCGAGCTTTTTCAAATTAGAAACAGAAAGACTTTTGCAGATAACCATAACAGCAGGCTGGCCGGAGATAGTAGTGATACAGAAACTTGCATTGAGCACTAGTCCAACAGCATTTTCGGCACCAAACTTTTTAGTTGCCTTTTCACTAATAGCGAGCAGCTTATCTTTTTCATCGCGAAAGTAAGCAAACATTTTACTCACCGTATTGCCGCCAATATTACTCACTGAATTCCCCAACTCTAAAACATAGTTTTCATTGGTCGTCTGCATAGGGGGGAGTACTCCTATAAGATAACTTTTAGTGATATCGCCAGCGAACTTAAAATCTATCCTGTAAAAACCCGGCGCAGTTACCATTCCGAGATCATTAGAGCCTTTCGTGGCTGAATAGGAACTTTTTTTGATGTCACTTTCAATCCCCAAAAGTTCGCCGTTCACCAAAACCTTGATGGGTTCAGATGTGGAATATGCACTTTTATTAAAAACGATAGTTTGACTGGAGGCGAGATTGCTTATGAGCAGGAACAAGGTAATTGTAAGGAAAATTTTCATGAGATTTAGGAGTTAATTTAGATGAATGAATAGTAAAACTGATTAGCTAAAAAAATCCCTATTCGGGACACCTTTTTCAATACAAGATACTGATTATCAGACAATACCACATTAATCCTCCATATACAAGCATCCATTATCAGGCACTCAAATGTTACTAAATTCCTCCGAAAAAAAAATGGCTAGTTGTAGCTATTTTATCGTCCTGGGAAGAAACCTCTTCATTTTATTAGAATTGCCTAAATTAGCTGTAATTATCTACCACGTATGAACCTATTTAGTTTAAAAAGACAAAGCCCTGGCGCTAACGGCATCTCTATAAAGAATGCCGGGATAGTATTATTGAACAATTACATTCCGATGCTGTTTGAACGCCTTAAACTGACCGATAGATATAAATTCCCCAATATACAATCACAACATCAGGCAGCAAATGTTCTACATTACTTAATGACAGGCAACTCAATTGAACAACAGGACGATCTTCACCTGATTAAAGTGCTTTGCGGCTTGCCTCTATCAGAACAAATAGAACAATTACCATCCATTCCAGAAAATGACAAAGAACTCATGAATAATGTGCTCACTGCAATGATTGCAAATTGGCCAGCAATTGGATTAAGTTCAATAGATCTTCTACGAGAAAACTGGCTGTTAAGAAACGGATCATTAGTAGAACACAGCTGCGAATGGGAACTCCATATAGAAAAACGATCCTATGACGTAATAATCAACCGGTCTCCATTTACATTCTCTGTCGTCAAATTTCCTTGGATGGATAACACCCTACATGTATACTGGAAATATTAAATTCTCAATACCCTAGCTTCCTCAGCTCTTTTCTAACCGCAGCAGCATCAGTTAATTTTGCCTTAACCTTACCCTGCGCGTCAGAATAACCATTTAATCCACCAGACAACTGATCACCAATTTTATCTAATCTTTTAAGCTTAGTTGGAGTGGTATTAAAATTAATATCGTCATACACCGAAGTCGTAAATTCAGTTCCTTCATAGAGATACTGCAAACGATGCTCACAATTAGTAATCACCAACATCTCCCTTGCAGCGTCCTGATCAGCATTAGCAAAAAATACGGAAGCAATCTTAGTTTCTACATTATCATCCTGAAAGCTATCAATAAATACCTTTTGATATTTTCCTTCCGCTGCTACAGGAACATAAACATAACCGACCACCTCATGATTTGGAATAGAACTATTAGCATCTAAAATATACCAGGCAATCACCACCATTTTATTATTCCAATAAGGTGTTTCCAAAACTTCGCAATTAAGATCAGATCCATTCGGTTTAATTCGCTCTATAAACGCTTTAGCACTCTCATTGGGTTTACGTTGAAATTGCTGAGCTACACCTTCCCTAACCAACCCCAAAAAAAGGATACCAAATAATTTCAAATATTTATAACACATACGCTGTTCACAAAATAGACTATACCATTTAAAACTTACAAAGTTAGAAATCAACACTTTAAATAACCCACTCAAAATTCAAGGAGGATATATCATATCTAGATAAGTGGCCAAAGACACTCAACTTTTTACTAAGTTTGAAGCGCTGGCCAGCTTTATCGATCAGCTGAAAATTAAAGAACAGCCCTTGCAATGAAGTTTGAAGAACTATTGGAAATCACCGGTGCCGTCACCGGAAAAGCAGATGAGGCAACGCTGGCTAATTACCGCTTGCCCGGCGGCCTGTCTTTTCCGCCTTCCTACCGGCAGTTCTGCCTGGAGCTGGGTCACGGGCTACTTTGCGGCCTGTTCATGATCTATATGCCAATGGCGGATGAACAACACCCGGATGCTTTCCAGCTGCAGTACCCGGCGATGCGATCCCTGTTTGATACCTATCTTGATCCGCCCTTGCTGGCGATTAGCGATACGCCTGGCGGCATCGGTCTTATTCAAAATGGGGTACCTTTCGCGACCAGCGAGAACGGGGAATTCCTGTTTTGGGATATACGCGAACGACTGCCCGACGGGGAATTCCCCATTTATTTTACGGGCTTTGATCTTGGCATCGTCCACGCCGGAAATTCCCTATTTGAATTTTTGGCTTTGGTCACCAGATCGGAAACCTTTAAGTCCGTGCTGCCTTTTTATACCAGGCCGCTGGAAGCGGTTTTCCGGGTAAGGGAAATTGGCTGACTTACCTGACGAACTCAGCAGCATCAAATTGTTTCTTAAAATAGATCACTTCCCATTTATTGGCGATCGCATGAATATTGACCACCGACCAGCCAAGGCTGCTCATATAATTGAGCACATCTGTTTCGGTTGTCAGGCTATTCACCTTTTTTAACTGGCTCACCATGGCTGTGTCCCTCGGCGCGAAAAGTTCCCGCTTTTCGCCTAAAGAGATCTTTGCAGAACTATTCTTCAGATAAAGAACATAATCAGGGTTACCAACCCGCACCTGGCAGTATTTATCGATCCGCGCCTGCGCAGCGGCAGCAGTGGAAATGGCAAGTAAAATAGCCGCTATACAAAGAAATTTACTTTTCATGATCATGCATTTTAAGCTTGTAAGTTAAAAAGCCTATTTAGACACAACGTGAAGTTTTCGTTAACAATTTTTAATAATTTGGAGAGGGTCCACTGGAATGGATTTGGGAAAGTTACCAGCTAAGCAGCCGTTTGTATTTATAGATCAAACCGCGTCAAGACCAACAAAGGTTCCTTGTTCATCCCGCTAAGGTATATATTCCTATGAAGCACAGCTGATTCTTAGACGAACCCCATTGCTGTTTTGACCAAAATGCATCATCTCAATTCTTATTTGACTTCAACTACTGCTTAATCTTTGCGTGGTGATTTGCTTTCGATCTTTGAACTACTGATATTTACAATACTCCGAATAGCTTAGTAAGCGTCCGGCATCGGGATGTGATTTGCTTTGAACTACTGATATTTACCACAGCTACGACAAAGATGCAATTGCTCCTCCACAAGTTGTGATTTGCTTTCAATCTTTGAACTACTGA
>NZ_DATMRL010000503.1:0-3686 GCF_035566355.1 Pedobacter sp. | reverse complement strand
TTTCCTGATTTCAGCAGCAAGTACCTCAGGTGTAAAACTTACGCCGCCAAAATTATAACTGGAACGGATCGAGATTTTGCTCGCTTCTGCATCCATTAACTCAATCGTTCCGCGAATGGCATCGTCCATATACATCATTGGAAGCTCCGTTTCTGCAGAAAGGAAAGAAGAATATCCTCCTTTTTTTAGTGCATCGTGGAAAATATGGATCGCATAATCTGTTGTTCCTCCTCCTGGAGCAGCTTTCCAGCTGATCAGCCCCGGATAGCGGATACTGCGAACATCCAAACCGTATTTTTGATGATAATATTCACACCAGCGTTCACCGGCAAGCTTACTGATTCCATATACCGTATTCGGATCCATTACACAAAACTGCGGAGTCTGGTCTTTTGGTGAATTAGGACCAAAAACCGCAATAGAACTTGGCCAGTAAACCTTAGCCGTTTTATACACCAGAGCCAGATCCAATATATTCAGCAGGCCATTCATGTTCAGGTCCCAGGCCAGTTTTGGATTTTGTTCTCCGGTTGCAGACAATAATGCAGCAAGGAGATAGACCTGGGTGGGTTTGTATTTCTGAAAGATGCTGTTTAAAGTTTCTTTCTCCAAAACATTCACGAACTCAAAGGGTCCGGCATTTTTTATATCATAATCCGGTCTGCGGATGTCGCAGGCCACAACATTACTTTCTCCATAGGTCTTTCTCAAAGCGGTTACCAGCTCGGTACCGATCTGTCCGTTTGAACCTAGTACTACTATTTTTTCAGTCATTAAAATACGGTTTTGGCAAAGGTAAAAAAATGGGGGATATTTTGTTAACACCGCATTTATGAAAAAAACTAAAAAAGGTGTTATTAATCCAGACAATTTGTTCTTCTGCAGGTAAAAAAAAGATTCTGTCTAAAGTGTCTAGCCGCAAGTCTATTGTGGCCTAATTCGCTCTGAGGGCGGGTCTTTATTTAGAAAGAATCTATTTAGTAACAAAATCAATATAAACAAAACTGATTTGGTGTAAATATTACACTTTCTGTTTGGAAATTCCTATTTTAGAAGAACTAACACACTTAGGACCTAATTATTTAAAACCAAATTTAAATCACTATGGATAGAAGAGACGCAGTTAAAAGTGTAGCTTTTTTACTCGGAGGCGCACTTTCTGCTACTACGATCGGTGTTTTTCTGGAGGGCTGCAACCCAACAGGGAACAAAGACAACTCCAAATTATTTTCTCCTGACCAGGAAAAAGTAATTACAGAAATTGCCGATATCATTATTCCAACCACCTCCTCACCAGGGGCAAAAGCTGCAGGTGTTGGACCGTTTATTTCCATGATGCTTAAAGAATGTTATCCGGAAGAAGCCCAAAAAGCTTTTGTGAAGGGCTTAGACGATCTGGAGGCCAGTTCTAAAAAGCAATTCAGTAAATCCTTCCTGGAGCTTGATGTTAAGCAAAAACAACAGCTGCTTGGCAAACTGAGGGAGGAAACCATTGCTGCCCAAAAGGCAGAGAGTGACAAAACTGAAGCAGAAAGAAAGGCAAAAGAAAACACTGTGATCCAAAAACCAGAGAAAGAACAAGCCGGTAAGCCTATGGCGGCAAAAGAAAAGAAAGAAGCCACTCCTTATTTCTTTGCCATCGCACGTGACCTGACTTTACTGGGTTACTTCACTTCTGAAATTGGTGCAACTCAGGCTTGTGCTTATCTGGACATTCCCGGCCACTATGATGGAAACGTACCTCTGAAACCTGGTCAGAAAATTTGGGCAACATAATTTAAGAGAAAAACAATGAGTAATTTAAATACAAAAGCAACCACACAAAATACATATGATGCCATTGTAGTCGGATCTGGAATAAGTGGTGGATGGGCAGCTAAAGAATTAACAGAAAAAGGCTTAAAAGTTCTATTACTGGAAAGAGGAAGGAACGTTGAGCATATAAAAGACTATACCACGGCGATGAAAAAGCCTTGGGAATTTGAACACCGCGGCCGTTTAACACAAGAGCAGAAAAAAACGCACCCGGTACAGATCAGGGATTACCCTTACCAGGAATTTAACGAAAGCTTCTGGGTAAATGACCTGGACTGTCCTTATACAGAGGTAAAACGTTTTGACTGGTACAGAGGTTTCCATGTAGGTGGAAAATCACTGATGTGGGGACGTCAGAGTTATCGTTTGAGCGATCTGAATTTCGAGGACAATCTAAAAGACGGTCATGGTGTAGACTGGCCTATCCGTTATAAAGACCTGGCCCCATGGTATGACTATGTAGAACGCTTTGCAGGCATTAGCGGAAGCAATGAAAACTGGCCCGCCCTACCTGATGGACAGTTTCTTCCTCCTATGGAGATGAACTGTGTGGAAAAAGAAGTGAAGAAACGTATAGAATCGAAATGGAATAAATCCAGGATCATGACTATTGGCCGTACAGCCAATTTAACGGTAGAACATAAAGGAAGAGGAAAGTGCCAGTACCGCAATTTATGCAGTAGGGGCTGTCCTTTTGGGGCTTACTTCAGTACGCAGTCCTCTACCCTTCCGGCAGCTGTTGCTACAGGTAATCTGACACTTCGTCCTTATTCGCTGGTGAATCAGATCTTGTATGATAAAGAAACTCAAAAGGCAAAAGGTGTATTGGTGATCGATTCAGAAACAAATGAGCATATCGAATACTTTGCAAAAATTGTTTTCGTAAACGGTTCTACTTTAGGTTCTACTTTTCTGCTGCTGAATTCTACATCAGCAGAATTCCCGGATGGTCTGGGTAATGGCAGCGGGCAGCTGGGCCATAATCTAATGGACCATCATTTCCGCTGTGGCGCATCTGGAAGAGCAGAAGGCTTTGACGATAAGTATACCTATGGAAGACGGGCCAATGGAATTTACATTCCACGGTACCAGAACATGGGCGGAGACAAACGCGATTATGTAAGAGGATTTGGTTATCAGGGCGGTGCAGGCCGTGGCAACTGGCATAAAGAAATTGCAGAAATGGCTTTTGGTTCAGAATTTAAAGATCTGATGACCACTCCTGGCGAATGGAGCATGGGACTTGGAGGATTTGGTGAATCTCTGCCTTATTTTGAAAACCGCGTGTATATTGATAAAACCAAGAAAGACAAATGGGGACAACCCGTTCTGGCTATCGATTGTGAGTTCAAAGAGAATGAGCAGAAAATGCGCGTGGATATGATGAACGATGCAGCGGAAATGCTGGAAGCGGCAGGTATGAAGGACGTGCACACTTATGATAATGGTTCTTCTCCGGGCATGGCCATTCATGAAATGGGAACAGCCCGTATGGGACACGATCCTAAAACCTCTGTACTCAACAAATGGAACCAGATGCATGAAGTGAAAAACGTATTTGTGACCGATGGTTCCTGTATGACTTCTGCAGCTTGTCAGAACCCATCACTAACTTATATGGCCTTAACCGCCAGGGCCTGTGATTATGCGGTAAGTGAATTAAAGAAAAATAACATTTAATGGCTTCAGGAAAGATAAGAATGGGCATGATTGGCGGTGGAAAAAATGCCTTTATTGGAGCAGTCCACCGCATAGCAGCCAATATCGACGGGCTCATAGAACTGAGTTGTGGAGCATTGAGCTCTAATCCGGAAACAGCAAAGGCATCTGGTAGGGATTTATTCCTGCCGGAAAGCCGTAATTATGGTAGT
>NZ_DATMRL010000502.1:0-4487 GCF_035566355.1 Pedobacter sp. | reverse complement strand
GACACCTTATATTATTGAGGAGCGTCAGTTAAACGTGGCTCAGATGGATGTTTTCTCCCGCTTGATGATGGATCGTATCATCTTTTTAGGTGATGCCATCTATGATGGAAATGCAAATATTATTCAGGCACAGCTGTTGTTCCTGCAGTCTACGGACAGTAACAGAGATATACAGATCTATATCAACTCTCCAGGTGGTTCCGTGTATGCGGGTTTAGGTATCTATGATACTATGCAATACATTACCCCGGATGTGGCTACAATCTGTACAGGTATGGCGGCTTCTATGGGAGCAGTTCTGTTGGTTGCTGGTGCAAAGGGCAAGCGTGCGGCATTGAAACATTCCCGGGTGATGATTCACCAACCGTCAGGCGGTGCGCAAGGTGTGGCTTCTGATATGGAGATCAACCTGAGGGAAATGCTTAAATTGAAGAAGGAATTATATGATATTATCTCGAATCATTCTGGCCAAAGCTATGAGTGGGTGGAAAAAGCTTCAGATCGTGACTACTGGATGACTTCAGAAGAGGCGAAAAGCTTTGGAATGATTGATGAGGTATTGGGTTCAAACAATAAATAATAAAATGGCTAAACAAAATAAAGAATCCCGCTGCTCCTTTTGTGGTTCTGGCAAGCAGGACACTTTGATGCTTATTGAAGGTCTGGATGCCTTTATCTGTGATAAATGTGTGGCGCAGGCTAATCAGTTGCTGGTACAGGAGTTGGGCAGTAAGAAATCAAAAGGACTGGATGCATCGGTAACCTTATTGAAGCCGTTAGAAATTAAGCAACATATTGATCAGTATGTAATTGGTCAGGATGATGCAAAAAAGGTGCTTTCTGTAGCAGTTTATAACCATTATAAAAGGTTAAGTCAGAAAGTAAACCAGGAGGATGAAGTAGAGATTGAAAAATCAAATATCATGCTGGTTGGTGAAACGGGCACTGGTAAAACTTTACTTGCAAAGACTATAGCTAAAATATTGCACGTGCCGTTTTGTATTTGCGATGCTACAGTATTAACAGAAGCTGGTTATGTCGGGGAGGATGTCGAAAGTATCCTGACCCGTTTGTTGCAAGCTGCTGATTACGATGTGGCGTCTGCAGAACGTGGTATTGTTTACATTGATGAGGTGGATAAGGTTGCTCGTAAAAGCGATAATCCATCTATTACCAGAGATGTATCCGGTGAGGGCGTTCAGCAAGCTCTGCTCAAAATTCTTGAGGGTACTGTTGTGAATGTACCCCCACAGGGTGGACGTAAACACCCGGATCAGAAAATGATTCCGGTGAACACGAATAATATTCTTTTTATTTGTGGTGGTGCTTTTGATGGTATTGAACGTAAAATTGCCAATCGTTTGCGCACACAGGCAGTGGGATATAAAGTGAAAAAGGATGATGAAGACCTTGACCTTAAAAATCTGTACAAGTATATTACGCCTCAGGATTTGAAGTCCTTTGGTCTGATTCCTGAGTTGATTGGCCGTGTACCGGTTTTAACACATCTAAATCCGCTGGATAAGGCAGCTTTAAGAAATATCTTGACAGAACCTAAGAATTCTTTACTTCGCCAATATGTGAAGTTGTTTGAATTTGAAGGGGTGAAACTCGTTTTTGAGGATGAAGTGCTGGATTTTATTGTCGATAAGGCGATGGAATATAAGCTGGGTGCTAGGGGATTAAGATCCATTTGCGAAGCCATTATGCTGGATGCTATGTTTGATATTCCTTCTGACCCAGGGGTCAAGGAATTAAATATCACACTAGATTATGCGGTGGAAAAATTTGAAAAAGCCGATTTTAAAAAGTTAAAAGCTGCATAAGAATTTAATCCCCGTTTTTACGGGGATTTTTTTTAACTTGTTATTTCCAGAAATGACTCCCGGATTTAATATAGTGTTATGAATAATAAGTAAATTAATAAATAAGGAGAAATATATGAACGAAGAAAAAGATGTAAAAAAAGCGGCAGACGCTGCAGGAAAAGTGAAAAAATCGAAAGAGGTAGAATCTCCGGTTAAATCGGGTTTAAAATCAAAAGAAGATATTGTGAGAAACTGGCTTCCAAGATATACCGGACGTCCATTGGAAGAATTTGGACAGTATATCCTACTGACCAATTTTAGTAAATACCTGCAGATGTTTTCCGAGTGGAATGACAATGCTCCAATTGTCGGTCTGGACAAACCTATGCAAAGTGTTACAGCAAATGGGATCACCATTATCAATTTTGGTATGGGAAGTCCGTTAGCAGCTACTATGATGGACCTGCTGACAGCAATAATGCCTAAAGCTGTTCTGTTTTTAGGTAAATGCGGCGGTTTAAAGAAGAAAAATCAACTTGGCGACCTTATCTTGCCGATTGCTGCAATTAGGGGAGAGGGGACTTCTAATGACTATTTACCTGCCGAAGTACCTGCACTTCCTGCTTTTGCTTTGCAGAAGGCAATTTCGACGACCATTCGTGATCATTCACGTGATTATTGGACAGGAACCTGTTATACCACCAACCGAAGAGTTTGGGAGCATGATAAGAATTTCAAAAAATATTTGAAAAGCCTGCGTGCTATGGCTGTAGATATGGAGACAGCGACTATTTTCACAACGGGATTTGCGAACAAAATTCCTACAGGTGCTTTGCTGCTGGTATCTGATCAGCCAATGATCCCTGAGGGAGTTAAAACAACAGAGAGTGACAGTTCAGTTACTTCAAATTATGTGGAAACACATTTGAAAATTGGAATTGATTCTCTAAAACAATTGATTAATAATGGACTAACGGTGAAACATCTTAAGTTTTAACCGCTGTTAAATCATGCATACTATGTTGTTCTTGATCAACTATCAATGCGGCTCATCTGTGTTCTTAGGGAAATCAAATAACAACATGGTGCCTGTATGATGCCCTATTTCTGCCCAGTCATCTGTATCGAAACGGAGTACCACAACTCCGGCAGTTGGAATGTTGTACAGATTCGCGTCGGCTAGATAATTTGCGAAATCTGTAAATCCTGGATTATGACCAAACATTGCGATATTGTCAATACTATTGGGAAAACTATTCACGATTTTCAGTAAAGCATTTATATTTGCTTCATATATAGAACTTTCTGTTTTAAGATCATCAGTTTTGAAATTCCATACTTCTGCAAAGTGTTTTGCAGTGGACCAGGCTCGTATGGCCGGACTGCTAACCAGATGTTGAGGTACCATTCCTTTCTTTAGAATTTTCTCTGCCATTACGGGTGCATTTTTATGTCCGCGATGATTGAGTGGCCGGTCAAAATCTGAAGTAATATGACTGTCTTTCCAGTCGGATTTTCCGTGTCTTATTAAAAGAAGCTGTTTCATCTGTTTATTTTATTGTTTTTGTCGGGTTCACAGGTTTATGTATTTATAAAGTCAATAATTGGGGCTTCGGGCAGGTCTTTCATACATTTGAAATGTCCGAGAGGACACTTTTCTAAACCAAATTTTGAGCAGGGTCTACAGGATAGTTCAATTCCGGCAATAAAGGATTCAGAAATCTTATAAGGTTGTACACCTAAAAGTTCGGGGGTTGTACCTCCCCAGATAGAGGCAAGAGGCTTGTTAAAGGCTTCAGATATATGGGTAAGACCGGTGTCAAATCCGATGACCTTGTGTGCTTTGGACACTAGAAAGACAGATTGATCCAGATTGGTTAGTCCACAGGTATTGTATATCTTATTTCCAAGGGCATTTTGAATCAGGTCTGCATTCTCTTTTACATCCTGTCCTCCAAGCAGTACAATGGGTGAATCAATACCTTCACAGATCTTAATGATCTGATCATTTGGCAAACGTTTGGTAAAGTGGGTTGCTCCGATTACAAAGGCTACATATTTTTCCAGATGAGATGGAGGAAGGAGATATTTTAACTGGTAATCTTTTGATATGTAGTAGTCAATGGGCTTGTTGTCGTTTTGAACGCCAAGAAATCTAACGGTATCCAGATATCTCTCTACCAGGTGTTTGGGGGATATCATCTGCTTCCATTTGAATTTTAATGCAAGCCATTTATTGATCCTGTCTTTTTTATAAGTTGTGGAAGGGATGTGGGTAGACAGTTTGATTATAGAAGTACGCAGGTTATTATGCAGGTCTACAATCAGGTCAAATTTTTCTGCTTTAATGTCTTTAATCGTATCAGAGAGTTTTGGCCTTAATGTATGGAGTTTACTCAGGTATGGATTGTTCTGATAGATGTACTGAAAAGCAGGTTTGGTCAGAAAATGAACTTCACAGTCAGGTAATTGCTCTTTAAGACATCGTACTACCGGCGTAGTGTATATGATGTCTCCCATGGAACTCAATCTGATCACAAGTATTTTTGCAGGTTTTTTCAACGCTTTTTATTTCTGATTTGATAACGATATTCTGTTTTTCTTTGTTTTAAAGAAAGTTGAGATTTCTGTAAGGCCCAGGGCATTAAGACATTGAACAGCAGTTAAACCACCCTTTCT
>NZ_DATMRL010000501.1:0-5036 GCF_035566355.1 Pedobacter sp. | reverse complement strand
TCCATACCTAAATATTGGTGATATGTCTTATGAAATAGAAGATGGATTTTGGAAACAAGACATTATTGGACATGCAGCACCGAAGTTTTTTGGTGGTTACACGAATACCCTTTCTTACAAGAACTGGAGCTTGATCTCTTTATTTACTTTCTCTCATGGTGGTCAGCTGATTTACCAAAAGGATGTGAGTGATATGGGATTTAGTGGATTGCCTAATGAGGGTGTAAGGAGTCTGGAGCACTACAGTTCATCCAACACCGGATCAGACAGACCCAGGTATCTATTGAATGATACACAGTTTCTGACCAATTTGAATGTGTATGATGCTTCTTATATTAAATTAAAATCGATAACCCTGTCTTATAGCTTGCCGGCAAGTTTACTGCAGAAACTCAGGATCAATACCCTTACAGTATATGCCACGGGTACAAACATCTTTACAATTACCCATTATCCTGGACCGGATCCAGAGGTCAGTGATGATCCACGGAGTGTCATTGGTGGTGGCAGAGATGTGAGTACTTATCCAACTGTGAAATCATATACTTTGGGGGTTCGTCTGGGATTTTAATTACGTCATAACCTTTAAAAAAAAATATATTCTGATGAAACCATCATGTGCAGCAGTATACAAACCGATATGAATAAAATCTGGTAGCACATGATCGCTTCATAACCTTTAAAAAAAAATATATTCTGATGAAAAAGCTAATTATATATAGTATGTTTTTTGCGGGATCGGTTTTTCTGATCGCTTGTAAAAAGGAATTGAATGCTTTGCCTACACAATCTAAAGTAGAAGGGAATGCTATTATTGATCAGAAAAGCGCGGAGATCGCTTTGAACGGAGTTTATCTTCGTTTTGCAGAAGGTGGTGATGATCGGGGAACACCCAGTATTATGTGGGCTGGCGATCATGAGATCTTACCTACTACGCTTGCAGGCTATGCTACTTACCCATATGGAGGGTCGTCATTTGATGAAAATGCACTGATTAAACCTACAGATTACTCAGTGGCCAATCTATGGTCTGCACCCTATAGTCTTATCAACGCAGCTAATGGTATCATAGAGCAGGTATCTGCCCTTGCCGATAATAAATTCACGGGAACCAGAAAGGCGGAGATTATTGGAGAGGCTCGTTTAATGAGGGCATATGGGCATCAGTATCTGCTGAGGTATTTTGCTCAATTCTATGACCTCAGCAGTAATTATGGTGTGATGTTAAGGAAAGAGTTTATAACCACAAACAATATTGCTCAGAAACGTAGTACGGTAAAGGAGAGCTATGATTTTATTCTTTCTGATCTGGATGCGGCCATTGCCAACGCACCTTTGGCTAGCGCAAATTACTATGGTAATAAGTGGGTGGCTAAAGGTTTAAAAGCTAGAATATTGATGCTGCGAGGACAGGCGGCAGATTATACACAGGTAATTTCTATCACAAAAGACATTATTCAAAATGGCCCTTATCAATTGGAACCCAATTTGCATGACCTCTTTAGCACCAAAGGTTTAGATAGCAAAGAAGTCATGATTGGACTCTATCCTAAACCCAATCAAGTCAACAAGTCGGATGTTTATTTTTATCGGAACGAGCCGGGTTATCTGGCTACTGCATCTCTCAAATCTCTTTTTCAAAATGATCCCAGACAATCCTGGATGATCGGTGATGTAGGTACAACCCCGGACGGTATCCTGAAGTATCAGGGGTCAAAGGTTGAAGTATGCTACCCAATGCGTCTTACGGAGATGTATTTGTTAGAGGCAGAAGCTATTGTGCGTGCAGGTGGTTCATTGAATGACGCTAAAGCTTTATTAAAAACCGTATTGCAACATGCCGGAATAAATGATTTTTCCAGCCTGGACAATGTAACTGGCCCGGATGCAATGTTGATCCAGATCTACAATGAAACGGCGAAGAACCTGTCTTTTGAAGATGGACAAGAATGGTCGGCTTTGTTGAGAATGCCCTTGAGTTTTGTATTGCAGGTTAAGCCGGCTGTAAAAGATAAAGACCATTATATTTTACCTATTCCAAAAGATGAATTTGATAGAAATCCTGCAATAGGAGACCAGAATCCAAGCTATAGTAAAAATTAAATTATCCACCTAACATTAAGAAAAAATGAGAACTAAGAATTTTATAGGGCTGTTGTTATTGCTCTTTCCATATTACCATTCTTTTGCCCAGACCGGGCAAAGTAAAAAACAGTTTGTACTTAACGGTACAGTTAAAAGTGCCGATTCTGTTTTGTTATATTATACGGACGCGTCTGGAAAATATATCCATCTTGCAAAACCAATTTTGAACCATAGAATTTTTCTTAAAGGATTTATAAATGAGCCTGTTAATGCAAGAATCTTGTTTAAGAACAAAGGAGAGGTAATTCCGGAGCGTAAGTTTTGGGAAAGGATGACAGAAATCTATCTTGAGCCGGGACAGATGACACTGTCAGGTTCGGCTTCTGATCTGAAATCTTTGAAAATCACGGGTTCTAAAAGTCAGAATGAACTTGAAGATTTGAATGCGCGTATTGCGCCTGTCAGGAAAGAAATGCAACCGGTTTTGGAGGCATTGGATAAAGAGAAGGACCATGAAAAAGCTGCTGAAATCCGTGATCAGCTGGAACCTTATAATGACCGTATCAAAAAAATAACTTATGATTTTTTTATCGGGCATCCAAATTCCTATGTAACAATGGACATGATGAGGTTTTACATCAGCAGAATGAAACTGGACTCTGCCAAAAGAGTCTATAATAGTTTTAATGCCCAAATGAAAAATAAGCCTGCAGCCAGAGAACTCTCCAAAGAAATCAATAAAATTGAATTGGGAATGCCAGGTAATATGGCTGCTGGTTTTAGTAAAACGGACATCAATGATAAGCCATTGTCGCTTGGAGATTTTAAGGGTAAGTATGTGATCGTTGACTTTTGGGCCAGTTGGTGTGTGCCTTGCCGTAAGGGAAACCCTCATTTGATTCGTCTTTATAACACTTATAACAGTAAAGGGCTGGAAATTATTGGCATATCTGATGATGACAGTAACCACGGCGCCTGGAAAAAGGCAGTAGAGCAGGATAAAATAGGTATATGGCATCATGTGTTAAGGGGATTGAATATGGATCTCAGGATGAAAAACCTGCCTAATCCAGAAGATATTTCAGAGAAATATGGAATCAGTTCCTTACCGACTAAGATACTTATTGATCCCGCCGGAAAAATTATCGGCCGCTATGGAGACAACAATGGTGGATCAGATCAGGATCTGGACAAAAAATTAGAAGAACTACTTAAATAACCTTAAAAAACTTGATCATGTTAAAAGAGTTAAAATTAATACTGCCGGTTTTGATCGGTTGCAGCGTTGGGTCCTTATATGGACAGACCGCTAAGGTTTCAGGAAATCTCACTGGATTGAAAGATGCTGAAATTGTTATTTATTATTATAAAGGAGATAAATCTGTTTCAGATACCGTAAAAGTAAATGGAGGTAAATTTAAATGGGTAGCGCAAATTTCAGAGCCGCAAAAAGTTGGAACTATGTTATTTGGACGGTATTACCAATTTTTTGTGGAGCCTGGAAATATAGAGATTAAGGGGACTGACAAGTCAGAAGAAATAAAAATTACAGGCTCAAAATCCCAGGATGAATATGAAGCTTATGATAAGACTTTAAAAGATCTGGATGATCAGGAATCTCCACTTTATCAAAAATGGGGAAAGGTAAGTAAGGAAGAGCAGGTTAAATTGGAGGAAAAAGTTGAGGATTTAAGAAAACAAAGAAGAGCGCGGAACAATCAATACATTGCCACACACCCTAAAAGCCCACTCAGTATCAGTATGGTTTCAGATAAAGCAATGATGGGAAGCTATGATGATGTAAAAGAAGCTTTTGGAAAACTTGATGCTGCTGCTCAACAAAGTGCAGAAGGAAAGCGGATTGCTGATCGGCTGGTTGTTTTAAAAAGAAGTGCAGTGGGAGAGCCGATGCTTAATTTTACTCAGAACGATGTTGAAGGTAAGCCTGTTCAGTTTTCGAATTTTAAGGGCAAATATGTATTGGTTGATTTCTGGGCAAGCTGGTGTGGGCCTTGCAGGGCTGAAAATCCAAATGTATTAAAAGCTTATCAGCAATATAAGGACAAAAATTTCACCGTTGTAGGCGTCTCACTTGATGATAAAGGGGAGAATTGGAAAAAGGCCATCAAAGATGATCAGATGCCCTGGACACAGGTTTCGGATTTAAAGGGCTGGAAAAATGAGGTTTCTACTTATTATGGAATTATGGGGATTCCGAGTACTTTGCTGATTGATCCGCAGGGAAATATCATAGCGAAAGATTTGAGAGGAGAATCTCTTAATAAGAAACTTGCAGAATTGTTCAATTGATTCACCTGATCGACTTAAGGAAATGAAAAATAAACTAAATAATCGCTATTTGATTTTGGGTATCGCGGTTTTATTAATGAACGCAAGTTGTACGCCTTCTGGTCAAAAGAGTTTCAGTATTAAAGGCACTATAAAAGGTGTAGATAGCGGAACGGTGTTGTTGCGTAAATTCAATGAGGCTGATAGGACAACGAAAACACTGGATAGCGTTGTGGTTCATCAGGGACATTTTGAACTTACAGGAAAACTGGAGTCTCCGGAGATGCTTACCTTGATTGCCAGACCTGGAAATTGGGGGACAAATATTTTTGTCGAGAATAGTGAAATAGTTCTGGATGCAGACACTTCTGGTGCTGAACATTATGATTATACACCGTACGGAGGTGATAAAGGAGCAAATCTGAAAAATGTAAAAATTTCCGGCTCAGGGAACCAGGATATCTATGATCGTTTTGAGAATGATCCTGAACAGCTTCATTTCAAGAAAGCATTTGCGGAAATGAATAAGCAATATGAAGCTGAGAAGAATCCGGAGTTAAAGGAGAAAATGAGATCTAAGTTTGATTCTGTAGGGAAGTTGAGTAGTGCCTGGCAAATCAAATGGATTCATGCATTTCTGCAAAAGGATTCCGGATCAAGTG
>NZ_DATMRL010000500.1:0-5331 GCF_035566355.1 Pedobacter sp. | reverse complement strand
ATAGGCGCTAAAACCCGTTCAGCATAGGCAGACTCACCTCTTTTATTCATCTCAGCAGCAACACTTAGCACGCCTTGATTGTAGTAGGTTAAAACAGGGATCTTTTTGAGCCAGTTTTCTGCAGATTTAACATCTCCGGATTTTGCATATTCCGTTGCAATGGTGATCCTTGCATAAGTATAACCAATGGTTGCGGAGCGTCCGGTATCAGGATATTGCTGTAATGAAGTATTGTAAATTCTGATCTTTTCAGGCAATTCCTTTACGAGATAAAAACCTTTTAATACCGGGCTGGGCACATAAGGTTTTGCTTTTGTACTGTCTTTACTTATTGTTTGACTAAAAGCACTTGCAACATTTGAAAATATAAGTGTGGCAAGTATAGCATATGATAGTTTCATTTAATTTCAAATTAGTTGTAACCAGGATTTTGTTTTAGGAAGGGGTTTTTGTCAATATCACTTTTAGGAATCGGATATAATTTGGCCTGCGGTCTCCAGTTTGGTTTTTTGCTCAGCACTTCATCCGCTTTTCCTGTTCGTTTCAAATCCAGCCAACGATGTCCGACTTCAGTAAAGAGTTCAACAAAACGTTCATGTGCAATCAGACCAAGTAGTCCATCTTTTCCAGTGCCAGGATCGGTGGAAGGAAAAGGTGCTGTATTTATTGCCCTTTTTCTTATTACATCAAGATCTGCAATGGCTTCTGTTAATTTAGATTGTTGTGCCCTGGCTTCCGAACGGATCAGGTAAACTTCTGAAAGACGTAAAAATACCATGGATTCGGTTCTCGTCGTTCCTGTACCGCTGTTCAGTTTATACTTGAAGGGGAAATTGTAGTTCTTTGAAACCCCGGCGGTTGTTATAGTATTGGTTTTAATCCAGCTTGTTTTTCTTTGATCGTTAGCCTCGAAAGAATTGTATAAAGCATCAGAGATTGGATATTGGGGAATGCCCGAAGAAATGAAATTATACCCGTCCCAGGTGTATAGATTAGTACCTGGCTGTTGTAATTGCAATATGACCTCTTTGCTGCTGGTTAAAAAAGTTTTGTTGAGATCAGGTTCCAGATCATACATCGTTTTGCCCGCCCCATCTATTACCTCTGTTGCCAGTGCTTCTGCATTTACCCAATCTTTTTTGTATAAATACACTCTTGCAAGCAGGGCTTCAGCTGCATATTTATTGGCCCTCAGGCGCTGGGTCCCGATATATGCAGGACTGAGATTATCCTTCGCATATTTCAGGTCTTCGAGGATAAGACTGTAGATCTGTTCGGCAGGTATATTTGGCAAAGTTGCATTTAACCGGTAGTCTGTTGTGGTTGGCATAGGTACATCCCCATACAGGTTCACCAGATAAAAGTAATTGGAGGCTCTAACGAATTTCGCTTCAGCGGTAAGCTGTTTTTTTCCTGTGGCGCTTACACCTGGCGATTTATCAAGGCTTTCAATTACAGCGTTCGTATTATAAATCACATTGTAAGTTGGACCCCAGATACTGCCTTCATTTACTCCATTTGAAGAGGAAATGGCATTGGTATAAAACTCATTAAACTGGTTGCCAGAGGAACTCAGTGTAAGTTCATCGGCACTAACCCCTGCAGAAATCTGTACAGCACCACTAAAGCCAAGTACAGAAGTGAAAAATCCGGTGCTTCCTACCATTTCTCCGTACAAGCCCCTTACTGCCGAAGCTGCTTTAGAATCGCTTTGAAATACCACTTCGGTAGAAATCTGATCAATCGGTTCCGACACCTCTACAAACTTTTTGCAAGCAGATAAGGTTAAACAAATGGCAAATGCCAATCCGGTTTTGATATATATATGATGAATAGTCATGATCATTAAAATTAAAGTGTCAATTGTAAACCGCCCGTGATCGTCCGTAAAGGAGACATCCTGGTGTAATTTTGGGTTTCGGGATCTCCGCCCTTATAGCCGGAAATCAAAAACAGGTTCTGTCCCTGAACATAGAATTTGCAGGAATTGATGTGCACTACGCTTAGCCATTTGACTGGAATATCATAAGATAGATATACATTCCTCAACCTGATATAGGAGGCGTCTGTATAAGAGCCACCAGAAAAGCTATAGGGGTAAAAACCTGCTGTACCATAAATAGCACCCTGTGTGGTCGTAAATTTTTGCACGTCTGTAATGTCTCCGGGATTCTGCCAGCGACTTAAAACGAGTTCAGGAACATTGAAAGCACTACCTGGAGGATTGTATAAATTATTGGTTCTCCAGTCTCTTCCCAATTGCTTGGTAAACTGAAGGAAAAAACTCAGGTTAAACCTTTTGTAGCTAAAGTTATTACTGATCCCCCCATAGAATGTAGGATCCAAAGAACCAATAACTCCATAATCTGCTGTGGTCGCCTGGTTATCTCCGTTTACATCTTTAACAGTATATAACCCAGTAGCAGGATCAACACCCGTAAACTGGGCTGCGAAGATCCTGTTTAAGGACTGACCAATTGCATAGCTGTTAAAGTAGGTGGATTTTTCAAGGTCCGGATATTTCTTTAATTTGTTTTGTGGTAAAGTGATGTTAAAATCTGTGGTCCATGTAAGTGGTCCCTTTCTAAAATTATAACTGGTTAATGTGAGTTCCAGCCCGCGATTTTGCACTTCTACACCATCTAAGTTCCTCACGATGGTAGAGAATCCGGTTATTTTTGGCAATCCATAAGAAACCAGAGGGTCGGAAGAGATGTTTTGATAAACAGATCCGGTAAATAGGATTCTGTCTTTAAAGAAACCCAGTTCAATACCAATCTCCAATTTTTTATTCCGCTCCCAGTGCAGGTCTGGGTTGTATAGTTTTTTAGGGTATAAAGTAGCTGAATCCGCATAGTTACCTGCAGTTACCCAGGCATCCAAATATTGATATTCACCGATCTGGTCGTTTCCGGTAGATCCATAACTTCCCCTTAATTTCCCGTAACTTAAGACTTTATTGTCTTTAAGCGGAGCTTCATTGCTGAAAACCCAGGCGGCACCAATGGCACCAAAGTTGGAAAAGCGGTAATCAGGCCCAAAACGGCTCGAACCATCTCGTCTTCCTGTAAAATTCACAATGTATTTGTCCTCCCAATTGTAATTGATCCTTCCAAATACTGCCTGATATCTGTAAACGGAAGCTGTATTGCTTGCTGTTATACCGGTAGAGGAAGCTCCTGAAATAGAGCCGATTAATTCATCGCTGGTATAGCCTTTGGCATTCACTACCAGACCAGCCGTGCTACGTTGGTTAAAGGTCCCACCCAAAAGAACATTCAATTTTCCCTTGCCTATATTTCCCGTATATTCTGCCTGCGGTTCGATGATCCAGTTTTTTAACTGATTATTTCCAAATGAGCTAAAACCACTTAAATTTGACGCCATCGGGTTTTGGGCAGATAAAGGTGTTAATCTTTTCTCATCGTTCTGCGTCATATTGTAACCAAAGCTGCTCCTTATATCCAAATTTTTCAATAGTTTGTAATTCAGCACCAGATTTGCATTGATGTTACTCATCTTTGATAGATACACCTGGTTTAAAGTTGCCAGTGGATTGTCTTTCTGGATATATAGATTACCCTCGTTCCAGGCCAGTTTTCCGTTCTCATCATATAACTTAAAATTAGGCGGAAGTACTACTGCTGATGCGAGGTCCAGAGCGGTGAGATTACTCTGATTGGTGCCGTAAAGTGCAGAGAGGTCCATTGTAAATCTTTCATCCTGTGAAGTGTTGTGGATATTAAGATTAAAAGATCCACGGTCACTGGACATGTCACCAGGCCAAACTGTTCCTTCTTTATGATAGGCACCTCCGATCCGGTATTGTGTAGATTTACTGCCGCCCGATAAGGTAAGCTGTGCGTCATTGGTATGAGCATTGTTTCCAACCAGGAGGTCTGTAAAATCAGTATAACGGTTGTTATCCCACAACTTCAGGTCATAAGCATTAGAGTTTGTAGGCGTAATTTTGTCATTAGCAAAGGCCTCCTTTCTCATCGCAATGTATTGTTCTGTATTTAGCATTTTAGCCATTCTGGTAACCGTACTTACACCGGATGTTACATTCGCATTTAAACGCATTTTGCCTGCTTTGCCCTTTCGCGTAGTAATCAAAATCACTCCATTGGCACCTCTGCTGCCATAAATTGCAGTTGCATCTGCATCTTTAAGCACATCTATACTCTCAATGTCTGCAGTATTGATTCCCGCGAATGCACTTAGCCCGTCTGTTGTACCAGGACCAAACGGCCCGCCGATCAGGTTAACTTTGTCGTTTCCGGCCGCCATAGGCACACCATCCAGAATAAACAGCGGCTGATCTGAAGTTAGGTTTTTATCAAAATTGGCCCTTCCTCGAATCTGTACATTTAATCGTGCACCCGGAACGCCACTTACCTGGCTAACCACCATACCTGGTATACGTCCTTCAAGGGCCTGCAGAGGATTAGATACCGGTTGTTTCATCAGTTCATCTCCGCTTATTTTGGAGATATTACTTGTGGCCAAACGCTGAGAACCTTTGCGGTATCCTTCTACCGAAATTTCATCCAGTTTGGAAATATCAGGGGACAGGCTGATGCTCAGTTTGGTGGTGCCTTTGGTAACCACTGCTTCCTGTATTTTATAACCTATATAGGAAATTTCAAGTACGGTTCCTTCGGGAACATTAATGATAAACTCTCCGTCATTGTTGGTGTTCGATATTCTTTGTCCACCTTTAATTCTGATTACTGCACCCGGAAGACCGTGTCCGTTCTCATCAATAACTACGCCCTTTACCGGACCTGCAAAGCCAATCAAATCGGATAGTTTTGAAAAAAGACTCTTTTCTTTTCGTTTAATAATAATGGTCTTGTCTTTAATCAGATAGCCCAGGTCTTGCCCCTCCAGGCAAGCCTGTAAGCCATTTTCGAGGCTCACGTTGTTCAATTGAAGGCTGGATACTTTAAGGCCTCTGAGGTCAAAATCATTGTAAACAAAGTCGTAACCGCTTTGCTTACTAATGGTTTTAAAAACATGCTCTAAAGGTTCGTTTTTAGTATTTAAAGTTAACCTCTGTGCATATCCTGCAGCAGAAGTTTGAAGTATGACGGCAAAGACTAGGATAGTGGTGAGCTTCATAGCGAGCAAAAGCCTGTTAAGTGTATAAAAATTCATACATTTGGGTTGTTTGGGTTAATAGTTGATTGTTATAGCGATAAGAAATTGGTAATCCCGAACTGATATCAATTACAGTTGATATACGCCAGGGTTCTGGTTACAGCCGGAATCCTGGTTCTTGATCATCGTTACCAGTAGAGGTATAGACTATGGCATAACGGTGATCCT
>NZ_DATMRL010000499.1:0-3979 GCF_035566355.1 Pedobacter sp. | reverse complement strand
GGTCAAAAGTGATGATAGTTTTCTTAAAGCGCATCTCCATCTGTATGACAAGGTTAAAGAAAACCTGCTCACCTATGTAAAAGATAATGGCAAAAAAGAAGCCATTCATCCTGAATTTGTAGCCTCCGTGATCAATGACCTGGCCAGCAGGGATGCAATCTTCACAGTTGACACCGGAATGTGCTGTGTTTGGGGCGCGCGCTATATTGATGCGACCGGGCATAGAAAGTTGCTGGGCTCATTTAATCACGGATCCATGGCCAATGCCATGCCAATGGCAATAGGCGCGGCCTTATCCAATCCTGGCAGACAAGTGATTGCCCTGTGTGGGGATGGAGGAATATCCATGCTTTTGGGAGACCTTGCCACCATAAAACAATATAATCTACCTGTTAAACTGGTTGTTTTTAACAATCGCACTTTGGGTATGGTGAAGTTGGAAATGGAAGTTGCAGGCCTGCCAGATCATGAAACGGATATGATCAACCCCGATTTTGCACTAGTGGCACAAGCCATGGGTTTCAGAGGGATTACAGTTACGGAACCAGATCAGGTAAAATCGGCCTTAACTGAAGCTTTCCAGCACGATGGACCGGTACTGATCAATGTATTTACAGATCCCGAAGCATTGGCTATGCCACCAAAAATAGAATTTGAACAAATGAAAGGATATGCAGTTACCATGGGGAAAATGATCCTGGGCGGAAAAATGGATGAGGTTCTTGCAACGGTAAAATCAAACTATAAACATTTGAAGGAAATGTTTTAAAAATAAAAGAAGTGGGTTCATTCCCGCCCACTTCTTTAAGTATTACTCTTCCTGCTATTCCGCATGAAGGCCAGTCGTAATTCCAAGACGGTTCCAGGAATTAATGGTGATAATAGCCATAATTACTTCTGTAAGATATTGCTGTCCGAGCAGTTCCAGAGCATGGTCATAAACTGCATCAGATACCCCGTGTTTAGACAACACAGTCATTTCTTCTGCCAATGCCAGAATCGCACGTTCTTCCTTTGAATAAAAAGCAGCTTCTCTCCAGGCATCCAGTAAATAGATTCTTTGTTCTGTTTCTCCAAGATTCCGTGCATCTTTGGTATGCATGTTTAAACAAAAAGCACAACCATTTATCTGAGATACTCTGATCTTGATCAGTTCTGCATGAATTTTATCTAAACTACTTTCATTGAGGTATTTCTCCAGTCCAAGCATCGCTTTATAAGCCTTTGGGTCGGATTCAGGTACTGATTTTCTTTTTGACATGATGTTAAATATTTTACACAAATTTACCGCTCCTATGGACTAAATTAGCATCCAGTTTTTAAAAAGCAAATAGTCCAGATGCTACCTTTTCCAACTTTTATTTCACTCGACAGATCTTCAACGATTCCCCTGTACCTTCAAATATCAAACAGCCTCGTGAATGCGATCAGCTCTGGGATTCTGACCCCTGGAGTAAAGCTTCCCGGGACAAGAGAACTGGCTAAATCACTGGATGTTCACAGAAAAACCATTATTGCGGCCTATGACGAACTGTATGCACAAAGCTGGACAGAAGTAGAACCTAAAAAAGGCACCAGGGTGGCACAAAATTTACCTGGACTTAAAGCCAGGTCCTGGAGCCGGGAACCCAAAACAGGCTATGAAGGAAAAATGTCGGTTTCCTTTTATAGCTCCGCACAAAGAGTTCATTTTCCGGTCCTTCCCCTCATTACCCCAGACCTGGTGATCAATGAAGGGCTCCCGGACACCAGATTGGCACCGCTCGACCTGCTCTTCAGAGAATACCGCAGCCGGCAAAAAAGTATCTCTTCTAACAAAATGATCCAGGGCCAGGCTACAGGCTCGCTCTTTCTCAGAGAAAGTCTGGTTCCCTATCTGGCAGAAACCCGGGGCCTACAAGTAGACAGTTCAAACATCATGATTACCCAAGGTGCACAAATGAGCATCTATCTGGCTGCAAATCTGCTTTTAAAACCAGGAGATAAAGTCATTGTTGCAGAACCAAGTTATTTTCTGGCTAATGCTGTTTTTACCCAAACCGGGGCAAAAATTCTACGTGTTCCGGTAGATGAGCAAGGCATGGACATCCAGGCAGTAGAACAACTTTGCACAAAAAACAAGATCAGAGTGCTATATGTGATTCCCCACCACCACCATCCCACTACAGTTACCTTAAGTCCGGAACGTCGGATGCATTTGCTGGAACTCGCCGCCCGCTATAATTTTGCAATTGTGGAAGATGATTATGATTATGATTTTCACTACAGTTCCGCCCCCTACCTTCCACTGGCCAGCAGCAAGCATGAGGGCAGAATCATCTATATTGGATCCTTTTCCAAAACCTTATCTGCCAATGTACGGATCGGATTTATGATTGCTCATGCAAATTTTATCAAAGAAGCAGGAGACAGAAGACGCCTTATAGATCTCAGAAGTGATCAATTACTTGGAGATGCACTAGCTACCCTGATCAATAACGGAGATATTGGCCGTTATTTAAAAAAAACAAATAAAACTTATCTCGAGCGCAGAGATCATTGCTGTAACCTGCTGGATCAACACATGAAAGGTCTGGTGGAGTACCAGAAGCCCGATGGAGGAATGGCCATCTGGGTAAAATTTAAAGATCCCTTGATTTTAAAAGAAATTGCTTTTCGCGCCGGCATAAAAGGATTGCAGATTTCTGATGGCGAATTATATAATACCCATAAAATTTCCTACAATTCTTTAAGAATTGGCTTTGCTTCCCTGACACCTGCAGAAATGGAAAAAGCAATATTGATCCTGAAAGAGGTAAGCAGATGATTTTTTTTTAAAAAAAAATCATCTTTTTTTTCTCCAAAAAACCTTTCGCCTAAATAATTCACCTTTAGAAACTTAACCCGTTGTAACGTATATTCATTCTCAATTAAAATCATTTCCCCAACTATTTATTTCAACTTTTTTTCAAATAAAATTTGGAGTTAAAAAAAAAGAAACTACATTTGCACTCCCAACCGAAGGGAATTACACAAAAACAAAATGGTGCGGTAGCTCAGTCGGTAGAGCAAAGGACTGAAAATCCTTGTGTCGCCGGTTCGATCCCGGCCCACACCACTTTAAAAGCCCCAGAGAAATCTGGGGCTTTTTTTGTTTCCCCGACGTTCATTATCAGTAACGGAATTAAAGCCCTAACAAAAACATATTTTGTTGGCTTTAATTTTGCTATATACAAATTATAAATTATTTAAATAACGTTTTTAGCTCTTAAACAAAACAATATGGGTTACCAGGATCATAAATGCCGGAAGTGCGGAACAGATTTCCATTATCAGGTGCCACGCTCCTTTTTCTTAAAACACGTACTGGGTTTTCTTCCGGTAAGAATCTATTGGTGCCCAAAGTGCACCACCAACCGCTATGTATGGATCAAGTAGATCCAGCTATTCAATACATCAGTTAATCTTAATTTTAAAAATTTTTAAACCTCCTGATTTTAACTATTTAATTGGGCAACAACCACTATGCACCGAATTTTATTTAAAACTCTTCTAAATTTCGCATTTTATGCATGCATAATAATCTTGTTTTACGTGAATTAGCTTAACTTAGCGTGACCAAAGATTTTGAAGAATGATAGCACAAATCCTGTTTATAGCCCTCTTTATTGCTGCTGTAGCCTTATTCAGCTATAATGCAAAAAAAGTGATCCGCAACATTCGCCTCGGTAAGCCAGCGGACCGTTCAGATCAACCGCAAAAAAGATTGATGACCATGCTGAAAGTAGCCTTTGGTCAAACGAAAATGTTCTTCCGTCCGATTCCTGCTTTTCTTCACTTATTGGTGTACGCGGGCTTTGTTATTGTGAACATAGAGGTACTCGAAATCATGATTGACGGAGTAGCCGGTACCCATAGAATCTTTCATGGTCTTGGCGGCCTGTACAATGTCCTTATTGCTGCATTTGAGTTTCTCGCCTTAGGCGTTTGGGTATCCTGT
>NZ_DATMRL010000498.1:0-3654 GCF_035566355.1 Pedobacter sp. | reverse complement strand
ACCCGTTGAAGTCAATGATTACCCGGGCTTTGTAGCCAACAGAATCCTGATGCCGATGATCAATGAGGCTATTGAAACTTTATTTGAAGGCGTGGCTGGTGTTGAGGAAATTGATACGGTAATGAAACTGGGTATGGCACATCCAATGGGACCGCTTCAACTGGCCGACTTTATTGGCCTTGATGTTTGTCTGGCCATTTTAAAAGTGCTGCACGATGGCTTTGGAAATCCTAAATATGCGCCTTGCCCTCTTCTGGTCAACATGGTCATGGCTGGAAAAAAAGGTGTAAAATCGGGCGAAGGTTTCTATGATTATTCCAATGGTATAAAGGAAGCCAAAGTAGCAGCCAAGTTCAGCAGTTAATTCGCTGTATTATTTTCTTAACTTTACAACATGAATGAAAATCTTGATGCCTCTTCTGAAAATCTAACGCCCGTTGAACGTGATATAGAGAAAGTATTGCGCCCGCAGGCTTTTGATGATTTTACGGGGCAAGACAAGATCATGGAGAACCTGAAGATTTTTGTAAAAGCAGCAAAACTGCGTGGAGAATCTTTAGACCACGTCCTTTTGCATGGCCCTCCGGGTCTGGGGAAAACCACACTTTCTCATATTATCGCCAACGAAATGAATACCGGGATTAAAGTTACTTCCGGACCGGTATTGGATAAACCGGGCGATCTCGCCGGCTTATTGACCAATCTGGAAGCAGGCGATATTCTTTTTATTGATGAGATCCACCGCTTAAGTCCACTGGTTGAGGAATATCTTTATTCTGCCATGGAGGATTTTAAGATAGATATTATGCTGGAGAGCGGGCCCAATGCCCGTTCTGTGCAAATCGGACTAAACCCTTTTACACTGGTTGGTGCTACCACCCGATCCGGTTTGCTCACAGCACCTTTAAGGGCCAGGTTTGGTATCAATGCCCGTTTGGCCTATTACGATGCCAAATTGCTCACTACCATTGTTCAGCGTTCTTCAGAGATCTTAAAAACACCGATTACGGATGAGGGCGCCTATGAAATTGCTCGCCGAAGCAGAGGTACACCGCGTATTGCCAATGCTTTACTGCGCCGCACCAGGGATTTTGCCCAGATCAAAGGAAATGGTGAAATTGATACAGAAATTGCCCGCTTTGCTTTAACCGCGCTGAATGTGGATGAACACGGACTGGATGAAATGGACAACAAAATCCTGCTGACCATTATTGATAAATTTAAAGGCGGGCCTGTGGGTTTAAAAACCATTGCTACCGCCGTTGGTGAAGATGAAGGTACGATTGAGGAGGTGTATGAACCTTTCCTGATCCAGGAAGGATATCTTATGCGTACTTCAAGGGGAAGAGAAGTGACCGAAGCTGCCTATATTCATTTAAAAAGACAGTACCAGGCCCAAACAGGAAGGCTGTTTTAGTTGTTTGTATGTTGTACCGGCTTTTTTCCGGTGGCATCATACAAACATATATGAATATAGAACTCAGAAAACTTACCTTAGAAGATTATAACGACCTTAAAGAATCCATGTTGCAGGCCTACGACACCCTCGGCGGCCAGATCTGGAGCAAACAAACGATAGCTAAACTGCTGAAATTATTTCCTGAAGGACAATTGTGTATTGCGGTAGACGATAAGGTAGTAGCTTGTTCTCTTTCTATTATAGTCGATTATGACGAATACGGGGATAAGCATACCTATGAAATGATCACGGGCGCTTATACGTTTTCTACACATGATCCTAACGGCGATACGCTATATGGAATAGAGATTTTCGTTTCTCCTGAATATCGTGGCCTGCGTTTAGGGAGGAGACTGTATGAAGCAAGGAAAGAACTTTGCGAAAGCCTGAACCTGAAAAGTATCATTGCGGGGGGCCGCATACCGGGTTATCACGAGTATGCCGATAAACTGAGTCCCAGACAATATATTGATAAGGTAAAATCAAAGGAACTTTACGATCCTACCCTGACCTTCCAGCTGTCCAACGATTTTCACGTTAGGAAAGTACTGAAAAACTACCTTCCCGGCGATCATGAATCTAAAGAGTTTGCGACTTTGATCGAATGGAATAATATTTATTACCAGGGAGTTGATGCTTCTGCACGATCTGCTAAAACAATCCGCATCGGCCTGGTACAATGGCAGATGCGTTTGTTTCCTACCATGGAAAGCTTTTATGAGCAGGTTGAGTTCTTTGTGGATGCGGTAAGCGGTTATAAATCTGACTTTATTATGTTTCCTGAGTTGTTTAATACTCCCCTTCTCCAACCTTATAACCATTTACCGGAAATGGAGGCCATGCGTAAGTTGGCTGAACTGACAGAAGAAATTGTAGCCAAGATACAGGAATATGCCGTTTCTTATAATGTAAATGTGATTTCAGGAAGTATGCCAATTCTGGACAACAATAAGCTCTATAATGCTACTTATTTATGCCATAGAAGCGGTAAAACAGAAGAGTATAGAAAAATTCACATTACACCCAACGAACTCAAATATTATGGAATGGTGGGCGGAGACAAGATTAAAGTATTTGATACGGACTGTGGTAAGATCGGGATCCTGATCTGTTATGATGTAGAATTCCCTGAATTAAGCCGGATCTATGCAGACCAGGGCATGCAAATTCTGTTTGTGCCGTTCTTAACAGACACGCAAAATGGCTATACCCGGGTACGCCGATGTGCACAGGCCAGGGCCATAGAAAACGAATGTTATGTGGCCATTGCCGGTTGTGTAGGTAATTTACCCAAGGTGAACAATATGGACATCCAGTTTGCTCAATCGGCAGTATTCACCCCTTCAGATTTCGCTTTTCCAACCAATGCCGTAAAAGCCGAAACAACACCTAATACTGAAATGATGCTTGTTGTAGATGTAGATTTACACCTTTTAGATGAACTGCACCATTTCGGTACAGTGAAGATATTAAAAGACCGCCGCAGCGATCTTTATCAGGTGAAGTTGTTGAAATAGTTTTTTACCGGAATATTAACCAGTAGATCAATAGTGCAATAACTAGTATTGGGATGATCCATTTCAAAATGGGGCCAGCACCATTTTTGTCATATTCATTAACGGCCTGGGGCGAAGGCCCCGGGTCTTCCTGATGCTTTGCATAATTGGTTTCTATCGGTTTATGAGGAAGGTTTTGGCCCTCACTCAATTTTGTTTCGTTGGGTTCCATAACTTTATTTTTTGTTGTGATTCTTATATAGAAACAAACCAAGTTCTAAAAGGTTTCTGGCTAAACCTTATCTTTGCCTTGTGATGTTAAATAATTCTTCCCGGTACAGCAAAGTGATTAAAGAGGAGGCCTTGCGCCTGGGCTTTATGCAATGTGGTATTTCCAGGGCTGGATTTCTGGAAGAAGAAGCACCGAGGCTGGAAAAATGGCTCAACCAAAATCATCATGGAAAAATGGCTTATATGGAGAACCATTTTGACAAACGCCTGGATCCTAGGCTACTGGTTGAGGGTGCCAAATCGGTCATTTCTCTTACCTTGAATTATTTCCCCCAACAAAATCAAACGGATCCGGATGCTCCCAAGATCTCTAAATATGCCTTTGGAAACGACTATCACGAGGTAATCAAGGAAAAACTTTTTCAGTTGCTGGAGTTTATCCGGGAGCAGATTGGAGAAGTGAGTGGG
>NZ_DATMRL010000497.1:0-3957 GCF_035566355.1 Pedobacter sp. | reverse complement strand
CAAGGACTTATCATCTATACCCGGAACTGTTGGTTCAGGTTCGCAGGATGGCGAGAGCTACCAGATCGTTAAAGATAAACAAACCAATAAACAGACCATCCTGGATTATGTAAGTGCCATTGCTGACCGGTTCAAGTACACAGATGAGCCAGGAAAACTGGATTGGAAAATCTCTGGTGAAATCGATACCGTGCTATCCTATACCTGTCAGAAAGCTAGCCTTCATTTTAGGGGAAGGGACTATATTGCCTGGTTTAGCACAGATATTCCGGTAAGCGACGGCCCCTGGAAATTTAATGGCTTGCCCGGGTTGATCCTGAAAATCGAAGATACGGAGGGTTTATTTAGGTTTAAATTGGTGGGATTAGAGCAGCTACCGACACCTTCACTTATTCTGCTGGATGATTCCAGGGCAATTGTATGTACCAGGGAGGAATTTGAAAAGCAAAGGAAAAAGCAGGGGGCAGGCATGCAGATCAATTTAACTGCTGGTGTAATGATCATAGCCGAAATGCCTGGTAAAGTGGATCTCATCCCTATGGAAAAAGAATGAGAAAGCTGTTTCTTCTTATGCTGTGCTATGGTGCTTTTTCTGCCCGTGCACAGACCATGATTAGCGGCATAGTTAGTAGTAAAGCAGAAGGAAAAGGGCTGGCAGGCGTGAGTGTCAGTGTGAAAGAAAAAAATGCCGCGGGGATGCTGGCCTTTGTTCTTACCGCAGATAAAGGAGTGTATAATCTGAAATTTAAGAGTCAGGCAGATAGTGTTATGGTGGTCTTTTCGGGCTTTAACCTCAAAAAAGAGTTCATTATGCTTGCCAATAAAACTCAGCACTTAGACTTCAGTATGACCGCTGAGTCCATCAAACTTAGAGAAGTTAAGGTGAAACTGCCTAAAATCCGGCAATTAAGTGATACCCTGAACTACAATGTAGAGGCATTTTCTGATAAAAATGACCGGACCATAGGTGATGTTTTGAAAAAGATGCCAGGTATTCGGGTTAATGAGAATGGTTCGATCACTTATAACAATAAACCCATTAATAAATTCTATATAGAAAGTAAAGACCTGCTACAGGGCAGGTATGGCCTGGCGACCAATAACATTGAATTTAAAGACGTAGCGACAGTACAGGTACTGGAAAATCACCAGCCCATAAAAGCTTTGAAAGATAAAGAGTTTACTGATGAGGGCGCTATCAATTTGAAACTAAAAGACACGGCAAAAGGCATACTGGTGGCCAATACCCAGCTGGGCATCGGTTTGTCACCCTTATTATGGAACAATGAACTGGTGACCACTTATTTTGATAAAAATAGACAGGGCATCAATACCTACAAAGGGAACAACAGCGGCAATAATGTTGTGGCTGAAATGGCCTATCTCTATCCGGGAGCCAATTTTGCGGGGAGCCAGGGCGGTATGCTCTCCGTACAATCGCCCTCGGCCCCGGCAATCAGCGAGAAGCGTTATCTTTTCAATCAAAGCCATACCGGTTCAGTAAACCAGCTTTGGACTTATGGTAAAGACCTGCAGCTCAATGCCAATATCAATTATATCAATGACCGGCAGGAAAAAGAAAGCTATGCACGTTCTGTCTATTATTTGCCCGGCGACAGTCTGCTGGCTATTGAAGAAGCTTTAAAGTCAATTGAACGCAGCAATACCGTAGAAACAAGCCTGCAATTAAATGCGAATACAGACCAGTACTATCTGGATAACGCCTTTAAGGTCAGTGGGAAATGGAGCAGGGAAGAAGGCACTATCCAGAACATCTTCCAGGACCTGAACAAGCCTGTATTTAAAATAAGTAATATCTTTAGTCTGATCCGGAACCATAAAAAATCTACTGTCCGAATCTATTCTTCGAATGCTTACAGCAGTACACCTCAGGATCTTAAGGTACACCCTGTGTTATATCCCGATTTGTTTCCGGGAGCAGAAAGTTCCGGATTTATAAGGCAGGCGCTCAGGCAAAGGCAATTTTCTTCAGCCAGCAAGTTTGTTTACGGACTGGACAAGGGGCCCTGGAAGCAAAACTACACCCTTGGTCTGAACGCGAATATTCAAACACTGGCTTCCGAACTTCAGTCAGGTAATACTTCAGGTGAACAGTTTATTGTTCCTGATTCATTGCGTAATAACCTGAAATGGAATACCTATGAGTTTTACCTGAGCCCGGATTATATCTATAATAAGGACCGGCTCCGGATAACAGCAGCGGCACCATTGGTCTATACCTTTTTGTATAATTATAACCGCATCACTGCACTGGAAAAAAAAGTGCGTCGGTTATTTTTTAACCCTTCTTTGAACATCAGGTATGAACTCAATCTACTCTGGAATATTTCTGCCTCCGTCCTTTACGGAAATGAACTTGGTGGAATAGAGAGCGGGTTAACCGGGTACCTTATGCCGTCCTACCGTAGTTTGGTGAGAAATGAAGGTGAGTTACCGGAACAAAAGAAACAATCTTACAATTTTAACCTCAGCTACCGCCATCCATTACATGCCATTTTCTGGAACTTGTCTACCAGTTATATCAAAAACAGCATGAACTTATTATATGGTTATAACTATGAAGGAATAAGAAGTTTAAAAGAAACCTATTTAATTCCAAATATATCAGAAAGTTACATTTTTTATAGCAGGTTGAGCAAAGGGCTTGACTTCCTGTCCTCAACCCTGGTGCTGGAAGTGGACTACAGTAAATCGAAAGCTGTACAAATCAGTAACGGAGAACTGATCGGTTTCACCAATCAACGCTTTGGCTTAAGGCCAGAAATATCCGGCAAACTGAGTAAATGGGCGAGTTTATCTTATCGTTTCCAGTACAGCAGGAGCATAAACAAGGTGCCTGGTGATCAGGGCAGGTTTGCGCCCATTAGCAACACCGTACAGCGCACACAACTGAACTTTTTCCCGATCAATGGCCTTACACTTAACCTTGGATTGGAGCATTTTTATAACAGCGTAATCATTTCCGGAACCAAATCGCTCAATTTTGCAGATGTGGGCGCTAAATATGTATTTAAACGCATGGAGTTTAACCTCGATTATACCAATATCTTAAATGCACGCCAATATGTATCTGCGTCTTATACAGACATCAGCACTTTTTATACCGCTTACCAGCTCAGGCCAGCACAGGTACTGATGAAAGTCAGGTTTAAGATTAAATAATTGTTTGTTTGTCTATAAAATTAGTCATACATTTATGATGCTATGGAAAAAAATGCGCAGTTAACAAAAGCTGAAGAACAGATTATGCAGGTATTATGGGATTTGGGCGAAGGTACAGTTCAGGATATCCGCGACAGGCTGGAGGAACCCAGGCCAGCAAGAACCACGGTATCTACCGTACTGACTATTCTGGAGAATAAAGGCTTTGCCTCCCACCACGGACAGGGCAGGATCAACAGGTATGTTCCATTAATCGCGAAAGAAGCATATTCCAAAACACAATTATCCGGTCTACTGAAAAATTATTTCGGTAATTCATTTGCTGCAATGGCCTCTTTTTTTGCAAAAGAAAATAATTACAGCATCGAAGAACTGGATCTTTTGCTTAAAGACACCCGTGAAGAACTGAAAAAGGAAAAAGAATAGTATTATGGAGCAGCTGGTCATCTATCTTTTAAAATCTGCATTGTACACGCTAATGTTCCTTGGTATATACTGGTGTTTTCTAAAGAACGAGACCTTTTACAGGTTTAACCGCTGGTTCCTGTTGCTGGGCTTGCTTAGTGCTTTCGCTCTTCCTTTTTATACCTATACTTATCAGGTGCACCTGGTTTCATCTCTTAGTTTGAGCGATCCTGTTTCACCGGTTGAAGTACAAAAAGACACGGGATTTCCATTATGGCTATATGTGCTGGCCGGAACCTATCTGGCGGGCATTTGCTTTTTTATGCTGCGGCATTTGACCGGAATGCTTAAAATTCAGCAGGTTATTGG
>NZ_DATMRL010000496.1:0-6377 GCF_035566355.1 Pedobacter sp. | reverse complement strand
TTGCTTTGTTCTTCGAGATCATTATGTAACGTATTTTCGGCTATTTGTAAAACTATAGATTAATCAGCGCAGAAAATGCGGGTTTTACCTCAGAATTTAGCCTGTTGATCTCAATTAACATTTGTTAACATCTGCTTTTTTAAAATTCGCTTCATAATTAAGATATGAAACGAACTATACTACTGCTAATTTTAACAAATCTTTTTAGTTTTTCTTTGATGGCACAGCAAAAGCTAAAAACTACGGCTGTTATTGATGGGTTTTATACCACATCTGTAGATAAGATGCTGGACACAATTGCCGTACAGTGTAAACTGAGAATTATTTACGATCCGGATATGGTGCGGCAGTACAGCGTAACCAATCACTTTTTTAATGAAAAAGTAAAAGATGTACTGGCTGACATCTGTAAATCTAATGGCTTGCGCTATTGGGTAGAACCAGACCAAAGTATTTACATTATCAGATGGCCCGAGGATGTTAACCGTTTAAAGCGGATGGCCAATTCCAAACAGGAAGTGGTCAGGATCGTCGCAAATCCAGTTTCTGTGCGTATTGACAGGTCTGCAGTTGCTGAAAAGCAAATACCATTTACAGTAAGTGGCCGTGTAATTGATCATGCTACAGGAGAATCTCTTCCTTCGGCCATTGTAAAAGTAAGACATTCCAGCATGAGCACTTCGACCAATGCAGATGGTTATTTCACGTTGTTGAATGTACCTTCGGATACTTGTGTTTTAGATGTGAACTACATAGGCTATCAGCCGGATGTTTATGCGCTAAGCCAAAGTAAGAACAGGAAAGATATCGTTATAGGCCTGTTTACATCCGTAAAATCATTGAACGAGGTAGAAATTAAGGATAAAAGAAGTGAGAACGTGATGAGTACCGATAAACGTAGGGTAAGTGTGCTGCAGATTTCTCCGTCCAAGTTAGAAGAGTTACCTAACATAGGAGAGAAGGATATCCTAAGATCCTTTCAATTGATGCCGGGTATCAGTGCGAGTAACGAGTCTTCTTCCGGTGCTTATGTAAGGGGAGGAACTCCAGATCAGAATCTGGTGCTGTTTGATGGTTTTACAGTATATCAGGTAGATCACTTGTACGGTTTCTTTAGTGCATTTAACAGCAATGCAGTTAAAGATGTGACTTTATATAAGGGTGGTTTTTCAGCTAAGTATGGCGGCAGGTTGTCATCTGTTACTGATATTGTAGGAAAAGAGGGGAACAGCAAAGAAACGACCCTGGCCGGAGACTTGAGTTTGCTGAGTGCAAATGTATTTCTGGAAAAACCTCTGAATGATAAATCTACTTTACTATTGGCCTATAGGCGATCTTATCAGGGGCCATTATACAATAAGATCTTTAACAAATTTAACAGCAGCACCACGGTTGCTTCCGGGCCCGGAGGAAATAGAGCAGGAGGTCCTCCGGGCATGGGAGGGGGATTCGGAGGAGGAGGTGCGACAGTAACGGTTCCCTCTTCCTCTTTTTACGACCTCAATGCGAAGTATACCTATGCACCCGATGATAAAAACAGATTTTCCTGGAGCATTTACCAAGGGAACGATAATCTGGACAACAGCAGGGATATTACCTTACCTTCTTTTATCAGCAGTTCGGGAGGAAGCATTAGTAATACCGATAAAACCACTTATGGTAACCTGGGTTCAAGCTTGAAGTGGTCCAGGCGCTGGAATACGAAATTGTATTCCAATACTTTGCTGAGCTATTCTACTTATCACAGTGACCGGGATAACAGCAATACCATAACCATAAAGGACGCCAATGGTGATGATCAGAATGTATCAAACGGGACGTTTGAGAAAAATAACTTAAAGGACTTCAGTTTAAAGTCAGACTGGGAATTGCAGCTGAGCGGGAAATCTAAATTGTTATTTGGAGCTTTTGCTTCCAGGCAAAATGTGTCTTATGAAAATAGTCAGAACGACACCAGTACGCTGATCAATCAGCATGCAAAAGCTTTAACTGGAGGAGCATATGCGGAACTGGAACTAAACCCTACAGAACGACTGCAAATTAAGCCAGGTTTAAGGGAGACCTATTATGATCAAACAGGTAAACTCTACACAGAACCGCGCCTTTCAGCAACCTATACATTGACCGATCGCTTAACGTTAAAGGCGAGCACAGGCAAGTTCTATCAGTTTACCAACCGGGTAATTAAAGAAGATATTCTTGCAGGAAGCCGGGATTTTTGGGTGCTTTCTAATGGAAGTACCATTCCTGTAAGTTCTGCTAACCATTATATTGCAGGGCTTAGTTATGAAACAGACAGATTTCTAATTGATGTGGAGGGTTATTACAAGAAGCTGGACAATCTTTCTGAATACTCGCAGCGGCAAACGGGCAGACGGATGGATGTATCTTCGCTGGAAGAGCATTTCTACAATGGCAGTGGCTATACCCGGGGTGTAGAATTCCTGCTGCAAAAAACTCAGGGTAAATATACCGGCTGGGTGAGTTATACGCTTTCAAAAGCAGTTAATAACTTTGATGTATACGGAGGGGATTTTCCTGCAAGCCAGGATACCCGGCATGAATTTAAGCTGGTTAACTTATACCGGTATGGAAACTGGACCTTTTCGGCTACCTGGATTTTTGCGACCGGAAAACCTTATACCGCACCGTTAACAAGTTATACCATTAATGACTATGCAGGTAACAGCCATACATTTTTGACGATAAGCGCCAAAAACGGGGAGCGCATGCCAGCTTATCACCGTCTTGATGCTGCAGCAACTTATGATCTCATTAAGATTGATAGCAGAAAAACGGGTAGCATTGGTTTCTCCCTTTTCAATATTTACAACAGGTCTAATCTTTGGTATAAACAATACTCGGTGGTCAATAACCAGGTGATCACCTCTAATGTCAATTATCTTGGCTTTACCCCAAATATAACACTTAGCTTAAAATGGAAATAAAGAGTACAAAAACACTGCGTTTTGCATTAATAATTGGTTTGGTATGGACGAGTTGCTGTCTGCTTGCCTGCAAAAAGGACAGCAATTCAGATGCAGATTATGCCCGTCCGGTTGTGGAATCTTACCTGGTTCCGGGAACGGCGGTACAGGTTAAAGTTTATTATCAGAAGTACCTGGAGGATACGCTGTCCTACGGCTTCCCGATAACAGGGTTAAAGCTGAAAATCTCAGATGGTTCTTCTACGGTTCAGCTTACAGAAAGCAAGGAAGGTACTTATGTTTATACCGATACCACATTTATCAGGGCGAAAAAGACCTATACGCTTAATTTCGCTTACACGGATAAAGTCATCAGCGCCCAGACTACAGTTCCGGATAAACCAACTGGCTTTAAGGCATCCGCCACTGAACAATACGTTCCGCCGTTTAGCATGGGTGGCACGCAGGAGACTTTCAAGCCGGTCACGTTTAGCTGGAACAACACGGCATCATGGTATTATATGATGGTCTTGAAGAACGTGGAAGAAAGTCCAACGAAGATCAGCTCCAGGCCTGGAAACAGCAATCTGAATGCTGAAGTCAGCCTTGGCCAAACCTCAAGCTGGCAAACGCAGCAAATGACGTTTAATTATTTGGGTAATTATAAGGTCTTATTGGTACACATCAATAAGGAATATAGTGATGCGCTGAACAACAATGGTGGATCTTCACTTAATTTAACAAATCCATCGACAAATATCACTAATGGTTTGGGTATTTTTACGGCCATGCAGGCAGATACGTTGAACCTGAAAATTTACACCTCGACAAACTAAATGGGTTTGAATAACTTAATGGGTATTTTAAAAACAGAGAGATCCAGAAATTGGTATTGGTTAAATATCCTTTTCCCGCTGGGGATCTGGTCGCTGGTACTTATATTGCCATTTACGTTTAGAATTGGGAATTTTCCGTCTGAGGTGCGAAGTTCAATGTACAAGACGGTGGTGTTATCGAATGTACTGTTGATCATCATCTTTTACGTGCACCATTTTTTAATCTACCCGGTTAAGGAAAAACGACATGGTCTTTATCTGTATGTTCTTTTGCTGGCGGCTATATTCGTCGTTTTTTTATTGATCAATCACTTTTTCTATACGGATTTATCCAGATTTCCAAGACCTGAATTCCCTAAGCCGGGATTTCATAAACCAGGTTTTCCCGGGCAGGGTTTTGGCAGGCGGGGAGGAGACCGGCCACCTAATGTGTTTATGAGTTTGCTGCCTTTTACTTTTGTGATAGTGATGAGTTTTTGCTTCCGCTTGTACAGTGATAAAGTCATTCGTGATAAACAGATTGAAGAACTGGAAAACTTGCATTTGAAAACCGAACTAGAGTTTCTCTCTTCGCAAATCAGCCCGCATTTTATGTTTAATGTATTAAATACATTGGTTTATATGTCCAGGAAGAAACCGGAACTCGTAGAACCTTCTCTGATTAGTCTTTCGCAAATGATGCGGTATATGATCTATGACAGTGATGAAGGGCAGATTACGCTTGCTGATGAAATTGAGTACCTGAAAAATTATACAAATCTGCAATTGCTGCGTTTTGGAGACAGTGTCAGATTTAATTTATACCTCTCTGGCGCTTTTGAACAATATTCAATAGCACCTATGTTGCTCATTCCTTTTGTAGAAAACGCCTTTAAACATGGTACAGGGACACTGGAGGAACCAATCATAGATATTTCTATTATTGTGAATCAAAATCAATTGCTTTTACTGGTTGAAAATGAGATTGCCCCTATAAATCAATCCGTACCGGCACCAGCAGGAAAAGATTCCGGCATCGGTTTGTCCAATGTCCGCCGCAGGCTGGAGCTTCTTTACCCTGGAAGATATTTTTTAGAGACCAGGAAAGAGGATCAACTCTTTAACGTTAAGCTTTTAATTAATTTCTAAGATGAACTGTATCTTAATAGATGATGAAACTCCCGCTTTAAAATTGCTGGAAGATAACGTGAAACAGATTCCATTCTTAAATATTGTAGCTTGTTGCAAGAATCCTGTGCAATTGCTGGATTTGCTTCGGGTGCATCAGGTTGACTTGGTTTTTCTGGATATACAGATGCCTGGAATCAATGGGCTGGAACTTTTGGCCTCTATCAAGCATCCTCCAATGGTTATTATGGTTACGGCTTACCCGGAGTATGCACTGGATGGTTTTAACCTGGATGTGGTGGATTACCTTGTAAAACCGGTGCCTTTTTCCAGGTTTTTAAAGGCTGTTCAGAAAGCCAATGAGCTATATGAGATCAGGCAACCCAAAGCAAGATATGTTCAGCCTGAAAATGATGATATTTTTGTGAATGCAAACTATTCACTTGTTAAAGTGCGAATGCAGGATATTACCTATATAGAGGGTTTAAAGGATTATGTGCGTATTAATCTGGCGGAGGGGAATCCGGTGATTACCCGGATGAGTTTAAAAATGCTGGAGGAGCGCCTGAAGGCCGCGAAATATATGCGGGTACATAAATCTTTTATGATTGCTTTGGATAAGATTGAATCTATTCAGAAAACACATGTAATGGTGGCGGGGGTAGAAATACCGATCAGTGATGCTTACAGACAGGCCTTACAGGCTTATGTTCAGGAAAAGAACTTTTAGTCTTTTTGAAACTTTAGGCTTAAATTAAACCAGAAAAGTAAATGATTTGTATATTTTCAAAATGAAAAATAACACCCCATTTTGGAAGACCTGTAAGACTACGTTTTTTGTTCTTTAAATAGGATTTTGTAGTTAACTTGTTGTTATATTGTTGTTTATGATTGGCCTTTTTTGTTGGGCATTTGGTTTGCAGATTGATTTGTAAAAAAATAAGAAGTTATGTTTCTCATCATCTTAGGTTTACTTGTGATTACAGTAAGCGTTTTTATCGTCAGAGACGATAATCCATTAATCAGATTTAAAAGTATCATTTTAATTGCCGGTATTGTTATGGCTTTTTTGGGTGCAGGCTTGTCTATGTTTAAAGTGATAGATGCCGGTGAAGTAGGCGTAAAGACACTCTATGGAAAGGTGGATAATGACGTGCTGTACAGCGGCCTTAATGTTATTAATCCTTTGGTAAAGGTCACTGCTTTCGACGTCAAAACTCAAAATTACACGATGTCTGGAGTGCACGATGAAGGTAATAAGTCTGGCGATGATGCGATTCGGATCCTGACATCAGATGGGTTGGAAGTGACCATTGACCTTTCTGTTCTTTTTAGTGTTACGCCTAAAGATGCACCCAGGATACTTAAAGAAATTGGTGACGATTACCTGGACAAAATTGTACGTCCCATTACACGAACAGCTATTCGGGACAATGCGGTTTCTTATGAAGCGGTAGCCTTGTACTCCATTAAACGTCAGGAATTTCAGAATAAGATTTTTGCAACA
>NZ_DATMRL010000495.1:0-4176 GCF_035566355.1 Pedobacter sp. | reverse complement strand
CTATTTATAAAACCCTTCCCTTTTCAAAAACCCCAGCATCGGACCCAGCCACTCGCTCACAGGCAACCTTTGCGTAAACCCATGATTCCCTTTCGGAAACAAATGCAATTCCGCATCAACCCCATTCTTCTGTAATGCCTGATAAAACACGATGCTGTTGTTCACATCCACAACCTGATCATCTCCACAGTGCGTCAGATACGTCGGAGGCGTTTCCTTGGTCACCTGCAGTTCATTGGAGAACAAATCCACTTTTTCTTTCGAAGGCTCCATACCCAATAAATTAATCTTAGAACCCATATGGGTGAGCTGATCGTTCATACTGATCACAGGATAAACCAGGATCATAAAGTCAGGCCGAAGGCTGAGGTTTTCTTTATTGGGGATATAGCTTTTGGAGAAGTGCGTTCCTAAAGTACTTGCCAAATGTCCTCCTGCACTATAACCAATCACACCAACTTTAGTAGGATTGAGGTTCCAGATTACCGCATTAGAGCGGATCACCTTCATTGCTTGCTGCGCATCTAAGAGTGGTCCAAAGCTTTTGTCCCGCATGGTTTCTCTTTTCGGCAACCGGTATTTCAGTACAAATGCTGCAATTCCTTTTTCTGCAAAGGCTTTTCCTATAGCAATGCCTTCCTCTTCAAAGGCAAGGAAACCATAAGCTCCGCCTGGGATGACGAGGACAGCTGTTCCAGTGGCTTTTTCTTTAATGGGTAGATATAGGGTCAAGGTTGGCTCTTCTTCTTTGGAGAGTTTGATGGTACTTCCTGGAATAGTATCCGGGTAAAGCGGCAGCACCTTTTGTGCTACCGCGGTATACCCTACCATCAAAAAGAGCATTGATATTAATATTTTCATGAGTGATTCGTTCTAAAAGTTCAATTGGTATTTGTATAGATAGTGATCATAGAGTGCATATAGTGATTGACCATAAACCCTAAAATCCCTAATCTTATTTCCTCTAAAATCTGGCAGGTAAAAGCTAAACTGGTACTTCCCATCTTTCACGGCATAGACATCAATCACTGAAACCTTCTCTAATGATTCTGCGACTTCATTGTCAGCTATTAATGCTGAATGGACAAACAAATATTTTTCATTCGCAGCACTTTGCTTATTTACGTATAGTGGTGGCGAAGAAATGGTCGTTTCATTTAACGATTTGATATAATCTACTTTAATATGGGCATGGGAAACTGTATCAATAGTTTTTCCTTTATACAATAAGTTCAGGTTGTCATCTGCGCAGATGAACTGATTCCGGTAATAATACACATAGATGATCTTATTAGAATTGGGGATCTTAACCAGGTTTCCATCTGTACAAAAAATCCCATCCACCTGTTTTTCTAACAGATTTGCAGGCATTCTGAATCCTGCGGAATCTGTCCTATAAGTGACCAGCTTGTTTTGACCAGCCTGAACAACTCTTAAAACAAAGGAATTACCACCTATATGAATGGCCTGGGTAAAATAAGGTGGCGTAGAAGCATGTTTAAGAATTCTGTCCCTATGAGTTCCAGCAAGCAGTAATGGCTGATTTCCATCCAGTGTGTAAACCGAATTGTCAACAACCAAATTAAAATAGCCTTTGGTTAATTTGGTGCGATCAGGAATAACCAGCTTCACGGCCAGTGTATCTCTTAAGTCAGAGTCAACTTTAACCAGCTTATCAGGAGTGTACAAATTCCCTATATAAATAGAATCACTGCTATATCCTGCAAAATTCCAACCTCCAGTCTTAAAATCTAAAATATTCCCTGGCGTCACTTTAGCAGGAGGCAATAAACGGATAAAGTTGTTTTTATTGTGCCTAAAGCCATTAGAAAAAAAACACAATAAAATGATCACCAAAACACTTCCTAAAAGGCATACAACTAGTGATATTATTCTCTTAAACATCATAAAAAAGGTGTTATAGCCTGGGTCATAAATAACCCAGGCAAATTGAAAAGATTAATGTTGTCTAAGAGGAATTGTACACGTCGGAGGGGGAAATCCAACAACGTCATAAACATAAGCAGGTTGGCCAACGTATGTACATTGTGCACCTGTATACGATGGATCGCAATCTGCTGGATTTGAACCACGCCCAACATAACAAGTACCCCCAAGCTTATAGGAGAGATAATCGCCGATTGTCCACCTAGCTTTTATAGCAAAGGTTGAAGTAACAGCCAGCAAAAAAGCGGCTGTCATTAATAAATTCCTAAATTTCATTCTTTTAGTTGTTAAGTTAATTGTCTGCAATTTCAAGGATGCAAACCTGCCTTCTTATTTTAGAGTAAGTTTTTTAGTCTTTTTAGGATATAATAAAATAGTTATAACACCCAGCAACAGAAAGCCTATATTGAAGATCAAATGCTGGTTCCAGTTCATGTTTTGCAAAATGCCGCCACAAGAACATGGGACATAAGGGCTGAACTTTAAAATGGCTACGATATAGGCCGAAAAAAGAGCCATTAAACTAAATGCAAAGTACATGGCGTAATATTGAAATCGTTTAACGGCTATAAGCAGAGAAATCAATAGCTCAATTCCAGGTATTGCAACAGCAATTATCCTAGCATAACTGGTTAGCAAGGGAGATTTACCCAGTTCAATTCTGAACTTATGATAATCCGTCACTTTAGTTAAAGCAGCATAAACAAATAGCAGGATAAAAAGAGCCGAAATCACATCTACTACGATAGTTCTTGTCTTTAAATTGATATTTTTCATGTCAACCTCAATAGTTATTGGTACGAATAATGGATTCATTATCTACGGAACCTGCAAATACAAGTGTGATGTTCCTAAATCTTGGCAAGTCATAGCCCGGCACCGTAAATGAGGTAATCAAGTCTCCAGTAGCCGCATTCCTGAATTCAAAAACCTTATCCCCTTCAGCAGCTAGTGAGGAGATATCCTTGAAAGTTGAAATAGCTTTATGAGCAAGGCTGTTAACAAAAGACCCATTAGGACTTCCCTGCACATTCACGCTAATAGGCGCACCACCGGTAACCAGATTAATCACCCTTGCGCCAAATACATCTGCTGTATGAGAAGGGATGTTTTCTTCTTTAATAAACACGGATTCTACCGCAGCAGGAGTGCCACCTAAAAACAGGGAATACATTCCGCCGTTTACAAAATCTTTAGTTTGGTTATAATAAACTTTGTTAATACCAACAGCGGTATCCAAAAGTTTCACTTCCCGACTTCCAGTGAGCATTCCATAAGTCTGAAAATTATTGTTGTACACCGGAACGGCATTTGTGCCTAATACAAGATTCCCTCCACCGCTAACAGCGTTTGTGACCAGTAAACTGGCTAACGGAGTCAATTTAATGTCTTGTTTTTTGCATGATGCTAAAATCAACACTGATAAAAGCATCATGATGGATAAAAATATCATTTTCATAATTGCATGATTTGGTTATAGGTTATTGCTTAGCGGCAGTATCGGGCCAGGTGCGAAGATTATTTCTCATCTTCTCCAGCGTTTCCACTATGCTTTTATCATTATTGGATAGTTTCACAGCCTTCTCCTCCCATTTTATGGCTTCATCTTTTTTTCCCGTTTTATATAATAGATTAGCATAAGTATCCAAGGCCTGATGATCCTTATACGTCAGCTCTTCTATTGCATACTTCATCACACCACAAGCAAACGTTAATACATTTTGATCCTCTAAATGCTCAAACAATGGCCATGAAAGGTTATTAACATGATATGCTGGGTGTTTTAATGCTTTTTCAAAATAAAGCACATAGTATTTCCCAAAATTCACCCAATCTTCCGCTTCCAAATATGCGAACATAGCATTACCATATACTTCTTCCTGTCCCACTGCCCCATATTTTTCTGTGATGCTTTTTTCTAAAGATTTCCAGTCAAAATTCTTTCTCTCATTGATATCACCTTTTGGCATAAATGCCTTATATATAGCCACTCTTACTCCATATTGAGCAGCATAATTTCCCAACAACGCATTGACTTTCTCAGATTGTGTCCTAAATAGTTTAAAGCCCTTATTATCAATTTTAATGTATTCTCTAATAAAGCTTAAATTATCCTTGGTCATTAGTTCAACCTCCTTTAATTTAAAAAGATAGTTGTTAATATAATCCTGCGCCAAAGAGTCAGCTAACTTGACATCTCCCTTTTCTTTCGCTTCTTTTGCCTGGGAA
>NZ_DATMRL010000494.1:0-10840 GCF_035566355.1 Pedobacter sp. | reverse complement strand
TAGGGAGAATCTTTATTCTTCATTTTTGTTGGTTGGTTTAGGTTATATGGGATTTAACACCCATTTCCGTCAATCGTGACGATATTGTTTTTTAAAATAATTTTTGCGCCTGTGATATCACCGATCACATCCAGGACCTGCGTGATTTCATTCCGGTTAAGAAAAGCTGCTGTGAATTTGCAGGATTTTACTTTATTGCTATTGAAACGAACTTTAACCGCATATCGTTCTTCAATTAATTTTGCCGCATCTTCCAGGCTAATGTCATCCATAATTAAATCCTGTTTTTTCCATTCCACAACTTGTTCTGCATTCACTTTTATTTTAGCAGGTACCTGGGATTGCGTATTCCAGGCCAGTTGCTGGTTTGGGGTAAGAATAGCAAGAACCTTCTGGTCGTCCTCTACTTTAACCCTTCCCCTGGTCACTGTAACCGTAACAGCACTGCCTGATTGATAGGCATTAATGTTAAATGCTGTTCCCAGAACAGTGGTCTTGAGCTTACCTGTATGAATGATAAAGGGTTGGGAAGAATTATGTTTAATATCGAAATAAGCTTCTCCTGTCAGGGTAACCTCCCGGTTTTTTTGCCCTTCAAAACTATCCGGATATTCAAGTTTACTATCATTATTGAGCTGCACAGAACTACCGTCAGGAAGTTTAATCCATTTATGTGATGCCTGTTCTTTAACCGCCGGGATTTCTTTATGGGCAAAGAGTTTACCTTCAGGACTAGCTCCCGATTTGAAATACCAGACTCCAACACTTAAGGTCATAAGCAATACTGCAGCTACAGATAGCCATTTCCATGGTTTTGAACTGGATGGAATGGCAACTGGTTTTGAACGGATATTCTCTTGAATTTTCAATAAAAGTTTATCCTCTTCCAGACCGGGGGCTAAAGAAGAGGAAAGAATAATCTCCCGTTCTCTTTCTTTCATTGCCTGTTGCCATTCCTCCTCATACCCTCCAGTATTCAGAAGATGACGAACCTGTTCTATTTCAGATGGATCGCAACAGTTAGCAATAAAACGTACAAATAATTCTTTTATGGGCTTTTTCAATTTTTTGTTCCTGTTTAATAGTATTACAATTAACAGGGACGTTACATGTACGCTAAAAAGAAATAAATTTTGTTTTCTTTAAAAAATCAGAAAAACAGCAGGAATACGCCATTTCTCACCATAAATTCCTTAATGCTTTTAATGGCCTTAACCATCTGGCTGTTCACTGTACTGTCTTTAATTCCAAGTTTTTCGGCAGCTTGCTTATAAGAATAGCCATAATTTCGGCAAAGATCATAAATGAGCCTGCGCTGGGGAGGTAATTGTGCTATGGCCTTATTGATGTATTCACTGGTTTGTTTCCTCTCGGTATACTGTAAGCCATTTTCAGATTGGTGCACTGCGTGTTCAATGATCTCTTCAGTTACCCAGCTTTCTCTTGAGGCCTTTTTGATCGTATTCAATGCCCTGTTTCGTGCAATAGTAAATAAGAAAGGTTGTAAAGAACGATCTGTTTGTACAAAAGCTGAAGATTCCCATAATTTAACAAATGTTTCCTGAACAATATCTTCAGCCAGCATGGGAGATTTCACTATGCCAAGAACATATACATAGATTTTTTTTACATACAGGGCATACAATTCAGAAAAAGCGGCTTCATTCTGAACCTTAAGTTTCTCCAACAATTCCAACTCTGTGGTATGGCTCACCTGCATAGACTACAAATCTAATAGAATTTATTTGTAAACATTAGAAAGAGGAGCGCTCAATTGTCGGTTAAATTAGAAATTTCAGATAGAAATCCATTCATTTTCAATAAAAAAACATAAATGTGACGTATTTTACCCTGCACTTTGTCTTTCCCTCCCCCTTTTATGTATTCTTTCTTTAGCGTAAATTAGGGATATCAAATCAGATCAACTATGGAAAATTATAATTTAGACCATGACATCCCTGTGATGTACGTAACGGCCTCCGCTTTCCCTGAGGGGATTTGTGAAGCTCATGATCAACTACATTCACGTGTACCTGTTTCGGGTGAAAGGCACTTTTTTGGAATTTCCAGACCCGAGGGCGGTCTTCATAATATTGTTTATAAAGCAGCAGCAGAGCAATTAAATGAAAACGAGGCCCAGGAATATGGCCTCGAATCACTGGTAATTCCTAAAGGGTTGTACCGCAGTATGTATATTTCAGATTATGCAAAAGATCCGCAGCAGATTGGACTGGCTTTTGAGCAACTGCTGGATAATCTATCCATTCTGGACCCCAATGGCTATTGCATTGAAATGTATATTGGAAAAACTGATGTTCGCTGCATGATCAGGTTAAATGCAAAAAATGGTGAATTAAAGATGTAATTTTGAATAATAAATCCTGGAACGACCATTTTCTTCCCTGATCCAGGCCAGCAGTATTCCTTTATTTGAAGGGCTAAGTACGGCGTGATGGTCAGCTTGTTTGCCATCGGTAATCTCTATTGTCTTTTCTACATTTCCATTTTTTAACACGCTCAGAACAATCTTTGCTGTACTTGCAGGCATCATGTGCATGTGCCCCATCGACATTCCTCCATGTTTGGAATGGTCCATTTTCATAGGTTCCTCAGCCGGGGCATCTACAGGTTCTTCACAAACCATCGCTAGTTTCCCCCCAGGTAAGGAGAGTGTTTGAGGATGTCGTCCTGTTGCCGTGATCAGATTTCGGTTTTGAAAATCCCCGCCAATAACTGAAGAGGTATAGTATAATCCCGGATTTCCTCCAGCGGTAAACCAAACTGCATTGACTGTGTTATTCAGGACAGCCAGAGAAGGACCTGAATGTGGACAGCCTTCTATTTCCCAATTGTCTTTACTGATGGTTTTTGCATCGCTAAAAGTTTTACCATTATTGGTAGATACTTTATAAGCCATATCCCGGACTTGTTTCCCAGATAATGCTGAGGGAAACATAATGCTCCTGTAGGCCAGGTGGATTCGCCCTCCACTATCAGAAAGGATATCAGTTCTGCAGCATTCGCAGGTGCCTTTATCCAGGCAGGTATCTGCTCCAAAGCCTTTCCCTTTTTCAGTTTTGCTAAAAAATAAGGCAGAGCCCTTGATACTTTTCCCAAAACGTCCGTCCAGCCAGACAGAGGCGATTTCCCCGTCTTTCAACGTAGTCAGATCAAAGAAACTACGACCATAAGTATGTGAAGTATCTGAGTGAAGGAAAGCTTTCTTCGACCAGTTTTTACCATTGTCCGTCGACATACTGTAGTAGATTGCTCCGGCATAAGGGTTCTTTTCCTGAGGAAAACGTTTGGAGAAACCGGCTATTATTGCTCCATCTGCCTTAAATGCAATTTTTCCCATGCTTTCTGCAGGAGTACTGCTTCCCGCCGAAACGGGAACAGTAACCGGTATGCCAAATTTATCCTGTTGTTCATTATAGATGGCATACTTTAGTCTGTACAAGGAATCTTTGCCGTCCTGTTCGGTCCAGCAAAGTACTGGATTACCCTTATTATCTTTTGTGAGATAGGGGCCAACAGCGCTAATACCTGTTGTATTTAAAATTGTAGCAGCTGGTGTTTCCTGATGTTCTTTACATCCAGAAACAAAGAAAGCGCTGATTAGTATAATGCATATCTTCTTCATAAAACTAGAATATATATTTAAGGTTTAAACCGCCATAACCGTTCCTTTTTGGTGAGGGATTAAAATAAGCGGGCTGTGCTCCCCCATAACCAACTGCGTTTAGAGAAACAATGGAACTATAACTTTTATTTAAAATGTTATCCAGGCCGGCATAAATGTTCATTTCTAAACATTTGATGAGCTGTTTTTTATATCCAAGCTTGGCATTAACCACCTGATAAGCCGGATTATAGGCGGTATTTGCATCATTTAAAGGAAGTTGGTCGCTAAAGAAATAACTTCCGTAAAAATACAGACCAGTTCTGGTTTCCAGATCAATCCCTATGTTAACCACCCATGGTGAAATGCCTGTAAGTTTATTCCCATCATAAGTTGCGGTAACCTGATTTTGGGCATTCAGGGTTTTATAATCTTTAAATTTAAAATCAGAATAAGTCACTGCAGCAAAAGGTCGCAGGCTGGTGATTTCTTTCTGATCTTCTGCTTTCAGCAATTGATAAGATAAAGATAATTCGGCTCCGTTATGGGTCGTTTTGCCTGCATTGTTATAAATAGTAATGCTTTGCTGCACGGATTGTGCAATCAGCTCTCCTTTCATATCCATTTTGAATAAGGCAAGATCATACTCCAGCCTCGATTTCAACAAGTTTCCTTTGGCATTGATCTCATAATTTAAAGCTTTCTCTGCTTGCAGTGTTGGATTGATAGACCCGTCCACATTTTTTATCTCCGAGCTTGAAGGCGGAGAAAAACCAGAGCTGACACTGGCGTGGAGACTCAAGGCATCGCTAAAGGTATGGCTCAACGCAATTCTGGGAGTAGCCTGGGGATTAAATTTTTTAAGGCCACTCTGGCTGCTTTTTAAATAATCCTGTACATTGTAACTTAAACTGTTGTAACTGATTCCCAGGGTCAAAGTAGTTTGAAGATCCAGTTTCGTTTCTGACTGATAGAATATGGAATACTGTTTATTCTGGTAATCAATATTAGAGTTTATTGCACCTTCCTTTCCATGGTTATTCACATATTGGGTACCCTTGGTAATGCCTTCATTATACTCCGCTCCGACCGTAAAACGGGTAGGTAAGGCCGAAAACTCCGGGTCAAAGGTAAACTTCGTTCTTGCACCATAGCTTTGATAATAATTACGGATATAGGCATAAGGCAGAGGATGGTTAAGGTCATAGAAATAAGTAAAAACACTGGTACTGTTGGAAAACTGGTCGTTAAAACGATATTGTTGTCCCAGACCTATCCTTGTCCAGTTCTGGTATCTTCCAGCTGCCTTATCTAAATTGGTTGCATTGGCTTGCTGAGGATTAGCCGCCACCTGATCTGCTGTCAGCGATCCAGGGATTTGCGAATGCTGTGTTGTTCTGTTCAGAAGTAAGGTGATGATGCGCTTTTCACTAGGAAAAAGCTGAAAATTACCCGTCAGAAAACGGCGCATATCATTACTGTGCTCCCGGTATCCGTTATATTCCTGCCATCCATAGGATACATAGCTGTTCACTTTATCTCCGCCGCTCCTGTATGTAGTGGCTAAACGGTGTAAGCCATAAGCACCAACCAAACCTGATGCTTCAAGACTTTGCTCCTGGTAAGGTGCACGCTGTAACTGAAAATTAATTACCCCTGCCGTACCGGCTCCATAAATACTGGAGGCGGGGCCTTTAATAACTTCTGCACGGCCAATACTGTTCACATCCAGTGCTTCGATACGGGTCGTACCATCCGCTTCTGTCACCGGGATTTCATTCACGTATACTTTTACACTGCGGATCCCGTAAGAGGCACGCACACCATTTCCCCGGATAGAAATTCGCGCTTCAGAAAGCGTACTCTGATCCATTCTTACACCTGGAATAGCATTTAAAGCTGGCTGCAAAGAAACGGCATTCCCCCTGTTGATGTCTTTTAAGGTGATCAGGGCAACGCCACCAGCAGTTTCCCTATTGGTCTTATCGCCATTGTATCCCGATACCCTAACCTCGTTCAGACTTAACCCATCCGCTTCGAGCTGAATATTCAGGTCATTATCATTTATATTAATTTTAACCAGTTGAGCTTTATAGCCATTTAAAACCGTTTTAACCTGGTGATCTGGCTGCTCACTTTGGATTTCGAAATAGCCTTTGGTATTGGATTGTGTAAGTTCCTGTCCTGTAGAAGAAAAGATATGTACGCCTGCTAAAGGCTGTCGGGTTTGAGAGTCATAAATATAGCCTTTAACGGGCTGGTTTTGGGCCTGTAACTGGAGGGTCGCCAATACAAATCCAATAGATAAAATAAAGTATCTGAATAAATACATGCTATAAAAAATTATAAGATCAACCAATCCTGTAACCGCAATAAGAGCGGGCAGGATATGGCTATTTTGTTCTGTTAAAAAAGGACAAGCTTGTCCCGAGAGAAGAGAACTAAGCCTGTGGAGGATGAAATATAGCAGTTGAATGCCTCGGAAGGACAAAAGGAAGTTCTTCAGTATACAATACTTTGAGCAATTGAACCTGAAAATTAAAATTGGTTTTTTGTGTGATCAGAGCTTCCTGAAAATGATTTTTCTGGGATTCTCTGTTTTGGCTTTTTTCTTTTTCTTCTGCCTGTTTCAGTTTTTTCATCAGGTAACATTTTCCATTACAGTGCAACTGGGGTTTATCCCTGTTCTCGCAAAGTGTAGAGGCAATGTAATTCCTGTTCAACTCAAAACCAGCGTAAATGAACAGGCGGCTAAAGTTAGCCCCAAGCATAACAAAGATTAAAGAAAAGGCAATCAGGCTCCTGAACATATCCGGGCGCAAAGGTAAGGCTTAGATCCAATAATACAATATCATTTTTTCACAAGAGGCATGCCAAGCACATCAACTGCAAAATGTTCTGTTTCCCGTTCTACTGCCGGCACATCTTTAGATAGCATTGGTGAAGCAATCACATGATTACCAGCATTTGGGATAGCGGCTTTTCTTTTCAGTTTAGGGTCGGTTCCCAGTTCATCAAACATTTTCAGCATAGCGGAAGCCCTAGACGTGGCATCCTGATGGCTTGCATCTTTATAGTAATAAAGCATTAAAACAGGCTGCCTGATTTTTTCAAAGGCTTCCGGAATGTTAGAAGTCTCCATAAATTCTTCCAGCTGAGGCAAAGCCTCCAGCCGGTATTGGCTATACCAATACTGGAGTACTTTAGGATCGGTATCATTTGTTTTTTTAGAATACTTTCCTCCAATAAAATACCTTGCTATCTGAAGTCCCCATGGATCGTTCATCATCCATGCCTTATCATCATTAATCTCAATATTGGGCGAATATAAAATCAGTCCACTAATCTCCGGATAGGTTGCAGCCAATTTAAGCGCCAGTGTGCCCCCTGTGGAAGTACCTATAATAATGACCTTTTTCCCAAGTTTTTTCCCTATGGCATAGGCTTCCCGACCGGAGGCCCATAAATTGTCCGCCGTAAAATCAAGCATAGCATCTGGATCACTAAGCCCATGTCCGGCCAGGCGGGCCAGGTAAAGGTTACAACCAAACTTCTTTGCAAAGTTACGGTGTACAGGATCACCCTCGCCTTCGCTGGCTGTAAATCCATGTAGGTAGACAACGGCATATTCTGTCTGCTCTTTCTTCGTGGAGTCAGCCCATACAATTCTTGCTTCATTATCTGGCTTGAGAGAAAGTTTAGCTTCTTTACTGTTTACCAGTGAATCCAATTGAGGCAGGCCAACTGGCAGAACAGGAAGGTCTTTGACATACACAGGTGTTTCGGGGCGGGGCCCAAGAAGATATACAACAACCAAAATGACAAAAATACTGGTTAAGCTGATCAGTATTCGTTTGATCCAAAGCATAATGTTATGATTTAAATCAAAAATAGCTTTTCCTGTTTGATATTTTACACAATTTCAAAGAATCAATTTTGATATCAGCATCATTTAATTATGTTTGTTTTACAGTTAACCTCAATAAGTAGTTTAAACATCTATCGCATCTAAATTATGAATCAACAAAAACCCTCAAATGCCTTTATTGGCGCTTCCTGGGCAGCCCTTATTGTGGGGTTCGCCGCTTACAACATCGGGCTTTTTAATGCCACAATGCAACTGAATGAAAAGGGCTACTATTTTACAATTCTAATGTTCGGCGTATTTTCCGCTATATCGGTGCAGAAATGTGTACGTGACCGCCTGGAAGGAATTCCGGTTACCAGTATCTACTACAGCATCAGCTGGTTTTGCACCATTCTTTGTCTGGTACTTTTAACCGTAGGTCTGTGGAATGCAACCTTGGCTTTAAGTGAAAAAGGATTTTACGCAATGTCATTTGTTCTGACCATTTTTTCTGCAATTGCCGTACAGAAAAACACGCGGGACAGCATTGGCGGGGATGCACCAAAAGCATCACAAGACTAATAACTGAGCGGCCTGAGATCAGGCCGTTCAGTTAAAATTGAATACCATCTAAAATGATCAAAGAATTTTTAAAATCATTTCAAATCCTAACTCTTCCTGAAATAGAAAATTTCGAAACTGTTCTGGTTAAAAAAACACTAAAAAAAGGAGATTTTTTCATTAATGAAGGCAAATTAAGTAAGGAAGTCGCCTTTATTAATAGTGGCATCTTGAGGTCATTTTTCACGCCGGAATCCGGAGAGGAAATCACTTATTGTATTACCTTTCCGGGAACTTTGATGGCTGCATATTCTGCATTTATTACGGGGCTACCAACAGTAGAAAACATACAAGCAGTAGCAGACTCAGAGTTATTGATTATTCAAAAAAAAGAGGTAGATAAGTTATTGGAAACAAGCCCTAACTGGATCAGATTTTTTAAGATCATTGCCGAGCAACAGTACCTGGAACTGGAAAAAAGATTGTTTCTTTTTCAAAAAGAAAAAGCGAAAAAGAGATACGCAGATCTTCTGGAAAACCAACCTGGTTATATCCAGCAGATACCGCTGCAATATCTTGCATCCTATCTCGGAATTACTCCCCGCCATCTGAGCCGTTTAAGAAGAGAAATCCATTTATAGACAAATGTCCTGTAGCTCGGTTAAAGGAGCTGATACCTTTGTCCTGACAATAAAATCAGGACAGAATGACAAATTCCAATAAGAAAAACATATTAATTATAAACGGTCATCCCAATAGGGATAGTTTCAACTTTGCCCTGGCTAACGCTTACAAAGAAGCAGCTATACAAAAAGGTGCATCAGTTGCAGAGATCAATATTGCGGATCTTCATTTTAATCCAAATCTTCAATTTGGATATACCAAACGCATGGATTTGCAGCCAGATTTACTTGAAAGTCTGGAAAAAATCAGATGGGCAGACCATCTTGTCTGGGTGCACCCGGTATGGTGGGGTGGTCTTCCTGCTATAATGAAAGGCTTTATTGACCGTTTATTTCTTCCTGGCTTAACCTATAAGTACAAAGATAATTCCCTTTGGTGGGATAAACTCCTGACCGGAAAAACAGCCAGGATCATTACCACCATTGATCAGCCTGCCTGGTATTACTGTTTTGTCTATGGAAACCCAAGCATCAATCAGCTCAAAAAAAGCACTTTAGAATTCTGTGGAATTAAGCCTGTAAAAGTAACCCCGATCGGAATTATCAAAACTGCTGATAACGAAAAAAGAAAACAATGGTTAAACAAAGTAGCACAATTAGGCAGCAAACATTTATAATTTTCTAACACTATGCCCAGAGTAAAAATACAACGTAAATCATTATCTATTGATATGACTGCGATGACTGACGTAGCTTTTCTATTGCTTACTTTTTTTATCTTAACAGCCACCGCGAAACAGCCCGATCCCTTAGAGATCAAATTACCTTCTTCAACCTATAAAATAAAGGTTCCCGATAAAGACATCGCCATACTCACCATTGGGAAAGGAAAAGTATTCTTTGAGGCTACCGGACAGGACATCAGAACAGCTGCACTGGAGAAAATGGCTGCACAATATAAAATAGAATTCAGTGTGGAAGAGAAAAAAAGATTTAGTTTAATTGGATCGTTCGGAGTTCCTCTTCAAAACCTCAAATCATTTGTCAAAATGGATGCCGCCCAGAGAAAATCTTCTGGATTAGAAACTGGTATTCCTGTAGATTCGACAAATAACCAACTTGCAGACTGGATCCTTCATTCCAGACAGGCCGTTGCCGAATTACATGGTACCGCAATGCGGGTCAGTATAAAGGGAGACGCAAAAGAGGGATATTCTTCCGTAAAAAAAATCGTCGATATCCTTCAAAAACAGAAGATCAATAAATTCAGCCTGGTTACAACAGGCGAAGCCATTAGATGATCCTAGCTTTTCAAGTGTTCTTTTAAAAAAGAAAGCGGATTATAGAAACGCAGATCCAATTGAACTTTATTCATCGTAAGCCAGCTTGCGCAGCCATAATCATCAAAGTTTTTCCGGATCTCCAGGTGCAAATGATGATAATCACCACCGTACTTCTTTGACTCCTGAGGTGTAAATAAGCGGGCAATTTTTGTATGCTCATCCAACTGTTGCCCGTTTTTAACATACACTTCCTTTAAATGTTTATACGAACTAAATATGATTTTCCCATCCGGAAGCCTATGTTTCACTACAACTGTACGCTGGTTCTCTCCTAAATGCACAGAACATACCGTTCCACCTGCAATCGGATAAACCTCAACATATTTACCTTTTGGGCTCGCAGGATTCATATCAATTGCAGTATGTATATGACCTTTAAAAAAACTATCTCTATGGTCGCCAAAAATGCTAATGACCTTAACTTGGCTAATTTCTTTTCGGTTGGCTGTTTCAAAAGGCAAAAACCAACCGTTAACAGCCTTTGCAGGAACAACGTCGGTATAATAAGGTTTCCACCGTTCTTTATCTTTATCAATTGTCGGGATATTTTGTTGTAAACCAACAAGAAGAAATCCCAGTAAAGCAGTTTTGATCATCATATTATTTTAAGATTTACTTCTTTCCACATTTCGCAACCTCAAAGCTTCCTTTTTAGACAATATAACTGCCTTAAAAACGACAGGATCTAAAGGCAAATCCTCCTTGTTTGTCGCAACGCTATTAATTTCATCAGCTATATTCATTCCTTCTACAACCTCTCCAAATACAGTATAGTCCTGATCAAGATGCGGAGTCCCTCCTATAGTTTTATATATTTCCCTTTGCTTTTTAGAAAATTTTATAC
>NZ_DATMRL010000493.1:0-12348 GCF_035566355.1 Pedobacter sp. | reverse complement strand
AATTTAATGAGCGTTTTAAGGAAGACCATCAGTTGAGGGTATATGGATTTTCGGAATTGAGGTATGCCGATCGCCAGTTTAAAAATTTTAACGGTTATGGCTATCAGTTCGACAAAGGCGGGGTCCCTTATTTAGATCCGAACTTTGTGAAAATGATTGTAGAAGGAAATTCCGATTATTTTGGAATGGAACGCCGGTATGACCGTTTTCTGGCCTACGGCTTAAATGCCGGATATACTTTCAAAGACAAGTACAATTTCGGGGGAACAGTGCGGTATGATGGTTCCAATTTAATGGGGAAAACCAGGACTGCGCGATGGTTGCCAACCTGGAACATTAGTGGATCATGGAATATAGATGGTGAGCCATTTTTCAAAAAGCAGACCTTGCTGAGCCGGGCGACTTTTAGGGCAAGTTATGGTTTAACGGCCAGCAGCGGTCCTGCTACCAATTCCAGTGTGGTGTTGTTAAATGCTGCGACAAGACGGCCATATTTAGGGGAGAGGGAATCTGCAATAGACATCATCAACCTGGAAAACTCTGAGCTGACCTGGGAAAAGCTATACAAGACCAATATTGGTTTTGATGTAGGGCTGGCAGACAATAAGTTCTCGCTGGCGATGGATTATTACAGTCACAAAAGTTACGACCTGATCGGTCTGATCCGCAATGGCGGTATCGGTGGTGAGGCTGTGAAACTGGCCAATTATGCAGATATGGATGCACACGGACTGGAGGTTACTTTAGGGGCCAAGGTGCTGGACCATAGTTTGGTCAAATGGAATACACAGCTGAACTTTGCTTTTAATAAATCCAGGATCACCAAGCTGAAAAACGAACCCAATATCTGGTCGCTGATCGGACCGGATGGCGGTGCAAAGGAAGGATACCCGCAACGGGGGCTATTCTCGCTGCAGTATGAAGGCTTAAATAAGACAAACGGAACACCACAATTTATCAATGAAGAGGGTGTGGTGTCAGATGCGGTATATCTGCAAAGTTTAAAGACAGCGCATTTGGTGTATGAAGGCTCTATTGACCCGAAATTAACGGGTGGTTTTTTCAACAACATCAGCTATAAGAATTTTAAGCTATCGGCATTAATTACGTTCAGTGCCGGCAATGTGATCCGTTTAAACCCGGCTTTTAAGAGCTCCTATTCTGAGCTGGATGCAGCTCCAGAGGAATTCGTCAGTCGCTGGGTCTTGTACGGAGACGCCGCTTCACCTTCTATTCCGGATAAGCGCGAAGAAGGCAGACTGGTCAATTCCTTTCCGTACAACAATTACAATTATTCTACCCAGCGTGTGGCCAAAGGCGATTTTATCCGGTTAAAGCAAGTGAACCTTTCTTACGATATACCAGCAAAGATTGCTTCCAGGCTTAACCTCAGCAACTGCTCTTTAAGCCTCGTGGCCAATAACCTGTGGCTGATGTATTCCGATAAAGCGCTGAACGGTCAGGATCCGGAGTTTTTCAGCTCAGGAGGGGTAGCCATGCCAATTCCTAAGCAATTTACCTTATCCCTAAAAGTAGGACTATAACGATATCACAATGATTAAACATACATTCATTAGCAAAACTATGCTGGGGGTAGCCAGTTTGCTGGTTTTTTCCAGCTGTAATAAATACCTGGACCAGGCGCCGGATATGCGGACAGAGCTCAATTCTCCGGAGAAGATAGGCGAACTACTGGCTACAGCTTATCCGCAGGCCAATTATATCACTTTCACGGAATCTATGTCGGATAATGTTTCAGATAAAGGTTCAGGTGCGGTAGATCCGGACAACAGTATGCCTTATTTCTTTAAGGACAACAAAAATACAGATGGGGATTCTCCTACAAATTATTGGAATGCTGCATATAAGGCCATCTCGGCTGCAAATCATGCATTAGAAATTATTGATAAACAGGAAGGTACTGAAGCGTACAAACCTTTTAAAGGAGAGGCTTTAGTAGCCAGGGCTTATGCACATTTTATGCTGGTGACTTTATTTTCAAAACCCTATTCCCTTCAAACATCAACTACAGATCCCGGAATTCCTTATGTAACCACTACTGAAAAGATTGTACTGGGCCATTATGAAAGGAAAACTGTTGCCTATGTCTATGATATGATCGAAAAAGACCTTAAGGAAGGGATGCCCCTGATTAACGACTCTAAATATAAGGTTCTAAAATACCATTTTACACGTTCGGCCGCCAGTGCATTTGCCGCCAGGTTTTATCTCTATAAAAAGGATTATAACAACTCGGTCAAATATGCGAGCACTGTATTCTCGAACGGCAGTTTTTCGGCCTACCTGAGACCTGTAAATAGCACGGAGTACATGAGCTATCAATACAATGAGCTGCAGGCACAGTATACCCGGGCGGTGAACCCCGCAAATATTTTACTGGTGGAAGCACCTACGGGATGGGGAAGAAGTTATGCCACCAACAGGTATGGTTTTACCTCAGAACTGATGAGTAAACTGACCACCAGTGCGAATGTAACCGGAGGAAGCTGGGCGTACAATATCTATGGCAATGAAAACAGCATCAATATCCCCAAATTCAGGGAGCATTTTGTTCGCCTGACTCTAAATGCCGAAAGTGGGATCCCTTATAATATGATCCCCATTTTTAGTGCTGAGGAAACGCTCTTTAACCGGGCAGAAGCCAATGCGATGCTGGGAAATTTTGATGCGTCAATTAACGACCTCAACGATTATATCGCCAGCAAATTTATTGTTAGTCCGAGTTTACCTTTTTACGATGAGAGCCTGCAGATCTCTATAGACAAGCTGATGGAATTTTATGATTCCCCTGACCGTACCCAGGTATTGATCAACTGCATTTTAGATTTTAAACGTGTCAATTTTCTCTTTGAGGGAGAGCGCTGGTTTGACATCATCAGACATGGATTGCCGGTACAGCATAAAAAATCAAATGGAGAGATCTTAACCTTGGGGCCTAAAGACCCGCAAAGGGTATTTCAGCTTCCGGAGGAAGTACAGAGCTCTGGCATTGAATTAAACCCAAGATAACGACCTAGAAAAGAAACCATGATAAAACCAATGTATACTTACATCCTGTTTGCTGCCCTGACCTTGGGTTTGCCGGGATGTAAAAAAGAAACAGCCTTGCCAACCACGCCGATTGTAGGTTTGGGCGGGGATACCTGGGTAAAGCGGCCCTTAGATTTCTGGATTGATAAGAATTATGTTGATCCCTATAATATAGAAGTGAAATATAAATGGGACCCTTATGAACTAAATTATGCCAAGAACCTGGTACCGGTACTGGAAAGCCAGGTTGAACCTGTGATGACGGCGGTAAGGGATATCTATATCAAACCTTATGAGCAGGTGGCAGGAAATAGCTTTATTAAAAAATATTCGCCAAAGCTGTTCCAGCTGGCCGGAAGTGCGGAGTACAATGAAAATGGGACCGTGGTGCTGGGACAGGCAGAGGGCGGAAGGAAAATCGTGCTGATGGTGATCAACCAGTTCGACAAAGCCAATGTAGCAGAAGTACAAAGGATGCTCCATACCATCCATCACGAATTTGCGCATATCCTGCACCAGATCCATGCGTATCCGGTAGAATGGAAAGGGTTAAATCCGGATAAGATCACTGCTGCCTGGTTCAATACTACGGATGAAGAAGCCAATACGCAGGGATTGGTTACGGCTTATGCGAAAGCTAGTCCGGATGAGGATTTTGTAGAAACGGTTGCTGTGCTTTTGGTTAACGGACAGGCGTATTTTGATGCCATTGTGAACAATCCTTATGTACCCCAGGCTTCTAAGAAAATCTTGAGACAAAAGGAATCCATCGTGGTGGATTTTTATCAGAAGGAATACAACATTGACTTTAGAAAATTACAGGAAGTGACAAAGCAGGCCATTTTAAACTCTACCAAATAATTACTTATTAAGATGAAAAGATTATTTTTTTATATCCTGCTGCTTCCATTACTTTTTTCATGTAAGAAGAATGAAATCGCAGATGAAATGCGCCCTGATTATAGATTGACAGAGGCGCTGACCAAATACAATAACCTTTTAAGCGGATCTGCAAATGGCTGGAAAGGGCATCTTTTTCCGGATGGAGGGGGAGGTTTTGGCTTTCTCTTCAATTTTAACGGAAAGAACCGTGTTGAGATGATGGCTGATATTAGCGAGTCGAGCGGAAAAACTCCATTTGAAAGCTCTTATCGTTTAAAAGCGACCACATTACCATCGCTTTATTTTGATACGTATTCTTATTTGCATTTATTAGCAGATCCTGATCCGCAGGTCAATGGCGGGACACCGGGATGGGGCTTGTATTCAGATTTTGAATTTTCAATCCTGGAAGCCAGTGCGGACACCATTAAATTAAAAGGAAATTTAAACGGAAGTATCTTGGTACTGGTGAAAGCCACAGCAGAAGAAGCTACGGCTTATAAAGCCGGGAATTTAAATGTGCTCAGACAATCTGTTACTAATTATTTGAACACAAATTCGTTCAATTACCTGCTGACAGATAAGAACAAAACCATTGGTTTCAGTGTGGACCTGGGCAGTAAGCAAGTGTTCCTGAGTTACGATAGTTCAGGTGTTTTGAAGCAGAACAGTGCCCCATTTGCCTTTTCCGGGATAAATGACCTTGTTTTAAAGAAAAAGATGAAGATTGAAAACCTGGAATTTGATAAGGTTCAGATTTCTGACGACAAGAAATCAATGGTGGTCATTAATGCAAACCAGAAGGTTCCTGTGAAGATCTCCACTACACCTTTGTTCAGCTTTAACCAGATGCTGGGTGTTCAGTTCACCAATGTGGTGCTCCCGTTTGAAGAAGATGTAACCGGGACGGGTGCGAACTACAATGATATAAGAAAAGCTGTTTTGGCGAGCGCAAGAGCCCAATTGGCCGAGGGAAGTACATTTCCTGAGCTGAGGCTGATCTTCAACAAAAAGGAAAAAATGATGATTGCCAATCTGATCATTGCACAAGGAGCAGAGTTTTTCCAGGCGGTATATTCATTTTATTATACGCAAAGAGGGGAGGCCTATACATTTGAATATGCTGGCGGGCTCAATCAGAATGCGACCTATTTGGAAAAGAGCTTTGAGCCATTTACCAAAGCCATGACTACAGGAAGTTTCAAATTCGATTATGAAAATGGAAGGCCACAGTTGATGGGTTCAGGTATCAGTTCAGCAAGACCAGACTTTAAGTTTATTGGTTATTTACGTTAAAATAAAAGGCATGAAAGCAAAAAATATTTGGATCATTATCTTTTTAGGGAGCATTTTGTTTGGCTCTTGTAAAAAGGAAAGTAAAGATGCTTATGAGGTGGAGAAGGTCTTCCCCACGTCAGAGGAGGCATTTAACGATTTTAAGAAATCGCTGGTAGATGGCCAGTCGATATGGAAAGGTACGCTGACACCAAAATCAGGTAAGGTTTATAGTCTGTACATCAAACTGAACGATAAAGGAGAGGTGAGCATGCTTGCCGATTTAGATCCGCAGAGCGGGACTACGGCTAAAACATCCAGGTTTTCTTTAAGATCAGAAAAAACAAATCCGGTGATTGGTTTTTCAGAGGGAAGTTATCTGGACTCCATTTATGTGAGAAAAGGGCGGGAGGTCATCTCTGCAGATACCAGCTATTCCTTTAGTTATAAAAAAGCAGATACCATTATGCTCGTTGGAAACCGATATGGAGATGAACTGAAATTGGTATATGCAACTGTTCAGGAGCGGAACGATTATAATGCAGGGGAACTCGGACAATCGTTATACGCTGTGAGCTGGTTTTTCTCTAAAAAACCATTTTATTCGGTGATCACGGCGAGTGGATATGGCGTTCAGTTTGCCATTAACCAATTTAGCCGTTCGGTGATTGCCAGTTATGTGGATAACGACAAAGTAGAAACAACTTCTGTAGATTTTGCTTACGGGATTAACCGTATTCAGTTTAAAAGGCCTATAAAACTGGGCACCAATTGGGTGTACGAAATGTTTTTTGACCCGGTCAAAGAGGTCTTTTACATCAAGGATGGTGCACAGAAGATTTCATTTGTAGGCTCTAATATGCCTGTGATCCCATTGCACCAGTTTTTAGGGAATGGTTTTCCGTCGGTTCTGTCGATACCTTCTCCATATTATGTAACGGAACTGCCCGGGTGGTCGGATTACTTTTATTCCATCTGGACCAATGCTACATCGGAATTGAATTACAGTCCGTATCAGGGTTTTTTACTGGTGGTAGATTTTGATTTCTCGACCAAGACCAAGGTTTTGAACCTGAACTTATATTTTGATATTGGTTCACAACTCTATACCGCTACTTTTCCGTATTCGTATACCAAAACAACGGATGGTACCTATAAATTTACCGCATTGCCTTTAAATAAAAACATTGAGGTCCAGGCCAACGCCGCCTTGATCCAGCCTTATGTAGAAAGTATTTTATGGGCGGTGTCAAATAACCGTTATAAATTAGATTACTATGATACACCTAATGGTTTACTGGGTCAGTTTATCAGTCAGGATAACCCGGATATCTATTTTACCGGTATGATTGGGAGCCTGGTGAATTAGAGATTTTATTTAGAATGGTGGGGGAGTTGTTCCTTCACCATTTTAAATAAATAATGATGATCAGTTTGGTGATATCGCCCATATGTTTGCGGAAATAACGTACAGAAGAGCTCATTTGGTTGCGTACGGTGTGCACGGAGAGGTTCAGCTGATCTGCGATCTCCGCGTAAGTTAAATTTTCGTTCCGGCTTAAATGAAAGATCTTCCGTCTTTGTTCCGGCATTTCATTTAAGAAATCAGCGTATTGTTTTTCCAGTTCTTTAAATTCCAGATTGCTGTCGGCGGGAGGGACAGCATTTTGAAGGCTGTCTTCGAATACCTCTAAAGAATGGGTAATGATCTTGGCTTTTCTCCAGTAATTATAAACGGCATTTTTAATGGACTTGAAAAGATAGGGCAGCAATTCGTTTTCCAGAGCCAAATCTCCTTTTTTTTGCCATAAGCGCAGCATCACATCCATAGCGATTTCTTTAGCTACGTCTTCGTCTTGAATTAAACCATATCCGAAATTGTACAGGCGCTTAAAATAGCGGTCAAACAAAGTATTAAATGCTCTTTCATCGTTCAACTTGCATTGGTTTAAAAGTTCCTGATCAGATAAAAGATTTAATGATTTATTCATGCTGTCTTATTTGTATAGCTATTTTTTTTGACTATATCCTGTATGTTCAAACTTACAAATATATTGCTATTTTACAATGACTTACTACAATCTAATCTTAGAATATAATAAGGTGACTGATAGAAAACAGCTGACTGACTTGGTGAACTGCTTTTGTATAACGTACTATTCGTATATATACGATATATTCGTATTATGGAAAAGTTAACTATACAGGAAGAAGAAGCGATGCAGGCTGTGTGGCAATTTGGGGCGGGATTTATTAAAGATTTTATGGGGCTTCTACAGAATCCAAAACCTCCCTATACTACATTAGCTTCTACCATTAAAAATTTGGAAAAGAAAGGCTTTTTGAAGAGTGAGAAGATGGCTAATGCTTATCGATACAGTGCCAAGGTGAAGGAAACCGATTTTAAGAAAATATTTATGTGCGGATTTGTAAATGATTATTTTCAGAATTCTTACAAAGAACTGGTTGTTTTTTTTGCAAAAAACAAGAAGATCAGCGTAGAGGAGTTGAAAGAGATCATCAATTTGATGGAGCATCCTAAAAGTTGAGGTCATAATCTCCCTTAATTTAACATTAGGCTAATATTGCTTCTTTAACTTTGTTGGAAATACTAAAACCGGCATGTATCCTGAACTTACAGATGAAGCGTTAACAAATCTTTTGAAATCAGATGATCCACTGGCTTTAGAAACTCTTTTTGATCGTTATTACAAAACGCTCTGCCAGTTTTGTGCAGTATATACAAAGGATTATACTGTTGCAGAAGAAATTATAGCAGATATTTTTATCAAATTGTGGGACAACAGGAAAGAAAGTGACATTCTTAAAATTAAAAATTACCTGTTTGTATCTGCCAGAAACCAGTCTGTCAATTATAGAGAAAAGAAAAAGGATCCCGTAGATCTGGTAGAGAATTTCGATTTGGAACAGCATCTGTTTACAGATAAGGAAACACCCTTTCGCATCCTCTCGGGCAGGGAATCTTATCAAAGAATCTTGTTGACTATTGATCAGCTACCCCTTCGGCAACGGGAAGTATTGTTGATGAGCAGGTTTGAGCATTTTGATAAACAGAAAATTGCTGAGATTCTCGGGATTTCAGTTAGAACAGTAGAAACTACGCTCTATCAATCCATTAAGCAACTTCGGGAGCTGTTGAAAAACTCTAGTTATTTTAATTCTGGCAGTTAACGATTTGTTAACCTAAGCTTAATCTGTTTGGCTACGTATCGGTGCTGCAAAATCTGTCTTTATGGGTAGAGACAGATGAAATGGAAGAACAGAGTTACCGCCTAATTGTAGAATATTTTGAAAAGACCATCAGTGATGAAGGTTTGACCCAGTTGCAGGAATGGATAGAGGGAAGTCCCGAGCATTTGGAACAGTTTAGTGAAACCATAGAAATTCTGGAGGCATCCCGGGTTTATTTTAGAAACCGCGACAATGCTGTTCAAACCTGGGCCAGGGTACAGGCACATATTGATCAGGAAGAAAAGCCCGTAATCCTTGCAAAAGGAAAGATCCGCTGGCTGGCTTATGCTGCTGTGGCGCTGCTGGTGAGTACTTTTAGTTTGGTCTTTTACTTTCATAAAACAACCGTGCCTGTTGATTACGCAGAACTCAGTAATCCCAATGGTCAGCATTCCAGGATTCTTTTACCAGACAGTTCGGTGGTGTATTTGAGTGGTGGCAGCAAAATCCGCTATGAAAAGACGTTTCTTGGAGCAAAACGTATGGTCTATCTGGACGGAGAGGCTTTTTTTGATGTCGTACACCAGTCTAGAAGACCATTTGAGGTGAAAAGCGGAGAAATTACCACTGTTGTACTGGGTACTTCTTTTAATGTAAAAGCATATGCTTCAGAAAATAAAGTCGATGTAACCGTTCGAACCGGTAAAGTTGGAGTAATGGCCTCAATAGCTGGAAAGACCCAGTTGGTGAGGTATCTTCTTCCGGATGAGCAACTTAAGATTAATACAGATAATGGTTTGTATACTTTTAACAAAGCTGATGCCGCCGAAGTAAGCGGATGGATCAACAATCATTTTGTTTTTTATAATACGCCTTTAAAGGAGATCGCCGTATCGCTGGAACACCGTTACGGTGTAAAAATAGAGTTTACAGATCCAGACTTAGGGGAGAACAGATTTACAGCTAAATTTAAAAATCTTCCATTAAAACAAGTTATGGAAGATCTTATGACACTCTCTGGTTTATCTTTTACGCAAAAGGATAATCATATTTTTATTTCCAATAACGATCAAAAAGGAGGAAAGATTATGAAATAGAATTTACTCTAACGATACTATAAGTAGCCCGGGAGTTGCTGGTAACAACCCCAGGCTGTAAGTTGATTTAAACTCATTTAGGAATAAGTATAAAATTAAGTAAATATATGAAAAATATATGGTTTCTGACCATACTGGTGCTTTTACAGCTGTCTTTTAGCAGCCTTAGAACACAGGCTCAAATTACGAATAAGAAGATCACTTTTGAGGCAGAAGGGATTATGCTTAAAAACGCTTTTCAACAGGTGGAAAAGTTGAGTGGAGTATCCATTAATTACAACAACACACAGTTAAATGATAAACGGATGATTTCGGGTATTGCCAAAGCAGAACGGTCTGTTCAGGAAATCTTAAATCTGCTGCTGAGAGGTACCGTTTTCACCTTTAAGTCTTCCGGCGATGGAAACATCCTGATTGTACCCAGACCCCAGGAAAAGGGTAAGGTGATGGGGAAGGTATTAGATGATCAGGGAGAGCCGCTCCCGGGGGCCTCTGTTAGGATTGTAAAAGCTAATGTTTCTGCACAGTGTCAAAATGATGGTTCTTATATTTTGAATGTTGTACCGGGTATATATACGGTAGAAATCAGCTTTATTTCTTTCGAAACCTTAAAAAAGGAAAATATAATTGTTCAGGCCAATAGTGCTACGACACTTAATGTGAAACTAAAAACAGTACCAAATGCATTGAACGAAGTAGTGGTAACAGCGTTGGGGATAAAAAGAGAGGAGAAATCTCTTGGGTATGCAGTTAGTACCGTTCGGGGAGAACAGTTAACCGGTGCCATATCGAACAACTGGACAGATGCTTTATCAGGTAAAGTTGCAGGACTAAATTTAGTGAGATCAAATAGTGGCCCTACGGGTTCTAATAAGATTATCCTGCGGGGCGAGAATAATTTAACAGGTGATAACGAAGCCCTGATTGTGGTAGATGGTGTAGTGATTAGCCAGGGAAGTGGCCGGCGGACTGCCAACGGTGGTGAGTCTGCTTACGGAACCAGCAGCGATATGATGCCTGCAGATTACGGAAGTGGAATTAACGACATCAATCCGGAAGACATTGAAAGTGTAAGTGTATTGAAAGGACCTGGAGCCTCTGCCTTGTATGGTCAAAGAGGTGCAAATGGTGCCATCTTGATCACTACTAAATCCGGAAGTGCGAAGAAGAAGGGTATTGGAATTACCATCAACTCTAATGTGGCCTTTGAAGAACCAAACCGCTGGCCGGATCTTCAATACGAATACGGACAGGGTACTGCGGGGTCTAACTATTATTCTTATGGCAACAGTGTTGACGGTGCCAGTACCAGCGGTACAAGTTCTGCCTATGGTCCTAAATTTGACGGGCAGAGTTTTTTTCAACTGGATCCGCTGACACAGACACAAGGTGCAACACGCACACCATGGGTACCCTATAAAAATCAGATCAGAAAATTTTTTGATGTAGGACAGACCTATACCAATTCTGTGAGTATAGATGGTGGCTCGGATAAAACAACTGCGCGTTTTTCTGCTACCAATGTGAATAACAAATGGATCATACCAAATACAGGCTATCAAAGAAACAGCGTGGCCTTATCTGTAAATTCAAAGATTAGTGATAAACTCACCATCAGCTCTAAAATCAATTATAATAACAAATCAAGCGATAATTTGCCTGGCGCGGGTTACGGAAATCAATCCATTATGTATTGGTTTATTTTCTGGCAACCCAATGCAGATATCAACTGGTTAAGAAACTATTGGAAAAGCGGACAAGAGAATAAGGTGATTTTTTACCCCTACAGTTCGTATCCCGAAAATCCTTACGCTGTTTCATACGAGTTTATTAATAAATCCAGCAGAAACTCCTTTACGGGAAATGTTCAGGCAGCTTATGATATTACTAAGGAACTTAATCTGCAACTCCGTACCTCTATGGATTTTGGTTATGAGCAAAGGGCTCAGCAACGTCCATATGATGCGGGAACGAAATACCCCAAAGGATCTTACCGGACGCAGAATATTTTCTCACAGGAAGTAAGTGGTGATTTTCTATTGAAATACCACAAAAAACTAAACCGGGACTTTACAATAACAGCGACAGGGGGTGGAAGTATGTTGAGAAATAACTACAATAAGGATGAAGTTCGTGCAGATTCTCTCGTGTATGCCGGATCTTACAAAATGTCCAATAGTGCAGGGCCATTAGTTACTTTACCTTATAAGGCTACCTATGCATTGAATAGTTTTTATGGATTACTATCCACAAGTTTCAGAGACTATCTTTATATGGATATTACTGCCCGTAAGGATTATGCGAGTACATTAGCTACCGCCGAAAGAACCGATAATGCGGGATTTTTTTATCCTTCGTTAAGTTTGAGTTTCCTGCCTTCAGAACTGTTTAAACTTCCCCGTCAAATTGATTATGCAAAACTAAGGGCATCAGTAGCCAGTGTGGGGAGTGGGGGGATTGATCCTTATCAGACTATATTTAATTATGTTTCGGCAGGAAGTGTATATTCTGGAGGTTTGCAAAACCCGGGGCTTCTTACGAATCCTAACCTTAGGCCACTCCGAACCACAACTTTTGAAGTTGGGGCTGAAATGAAATTTTTCAAAAGCCGCTTAGGTTTTGACCTTGCTTTATATAGTGGAAACACCAAAGATCAGATTCTTAAAAGAATCATTGACAGATCTTCGGGCTTTTCACAGGCTGTGATCAATGCTGGAAAAGTAAGTAATAAAGGCCTGGAATTGGCTTTGAATGGTGTGCCTGTACGTCTTAGAAATGGCTTTGAATGGTCAGTGAATATGACTTTTTCTGCCAATAAAAATACTATAAAGGCGTTGGCAGATAGTGCTGT
>NZ_DATMRL010000492.1:0-6275 GCF_035566355.1 Pedobacter sp. | reverse complement strand
AAGATATGAAAAAGATCATGAGCAGAATTTTACTTGGAGCAAGCTTGCTGGCAATTTCTGCATGTACCAAAATAGACAACTACCCTGAGCCCAATGCTTCTTTTGAAGGCCGGTTGATTGATAAAACCACTGGCCAGAATTTCCTTACCTCTACCAATGGCATGCAAATTAAACTGGAACAGATCAGTTGGAGTGACACACCGACCCCTCAGGAGATCCCAAGCAAAATAGATGGGACCTTTAAAGATTCCAGATTGTTTAAAGGAAAATACCGGGTAACCCCTAAAGGAGGAGCATTTTGGCCTACTTTGACTCCATTAGAGATCAATATTGATCAAGGCACTAAACAGGATTTTGAATTGACTCCCTATCTTGTAATCAAAAACTTTACACATACTTTAACTGACAAAAGAGATCTTATTTTAACTTTTAACATCGATGCACCGATTGGTGCTGGTATGCCCACCATCTCTGACGTACAACCCTACGTAAACACCACCAAATTTGTAGGTTCAGATGCCAGCATTAAAGAGTATTCCAGCGATCTGAAGGTTACGGTCAATAAAGAATGGAACGATATGTCAGCTGCGGATAAGTCGTTTACGATCACTGTTCCTGCACTCCTTTCGGGGAGGATCTTCTTTGTAAGAGTTGGTGCAAGGGTAAATGACAGTTATAAAAGCGTCAATTATTCTGAGATCGTAGAAATTAAAGTTCCATGAAAAGAATAAAGATTTCATTTTATATCACTTTAATCGCTGCTACAGGTGCCTTTTCGATATCAGGTATTTGGAAAAAGGGCCCGCGGTATCCTTCCTATACCCATTTGGTCATGGCCGGTTACCAGGGTTGGTTTGCTGCTAATGGTGATGGTTCGCAGCGAGGCTGGTACCACTATCAGGGCAGAGGTGGTTTTTATCCGGGCAATACCAATGTAGACCTCTGGCCCGATGTAACTGAATACCTTAAAAAGTATAAATCTCCATTCAAATTTGCGGATGGAAAAGATGCTTATTTATACAGTCCATATGATGAAAGCAGCGTTGAACTGCATTTTAAATGGATGAAGGAATATGGTATTGATGGGGTACACATGCAGAGATTCCTGGGCGAAGTGAAGTCAGCTTCCGGAAAAAGGCATTTCAATAAGGTATTGGAAAGCGCCTTAAAGGCTGCAAAAAAATACGACAGAGCCATAAGCGTAATGTACGACCTGAGCGGCTGCTCCAGTGCAGACATGGTATACCTTGAGCAAGACTGGAAAGAACTTGAAAGCATATTCAAATTATCCGACACAAAGATTAACCCTACTTATCTATGGCACCGCGGGAAACCCCTGGTGACCATTTGGGGTGTAGGATTTAACGACTACAGGAAGTATACCATTGGTGATGTAAACAAGCTTGTGGACTTACTCAAAGGACCTCGAAATAATATATCCATTATGTTGGGCGTCCCCTATTTCTGGAGAACAGCAGGCAGGGATACAGACAAATCTCATTTGTTGCAGGAAGTCATCAAAAAAGCAGATATCCTGATGCCCTGGGCAGTGGGAAGGTTTGATTCCAAAACTTATAACCCACAGATTGTTGCTGATGACATAACTTGGTGCAAAGAACACAAAATAGATTATGTACCATTGGTATTCCCCGGATTTACCTGGGGAAATATGCACAAAGACACTACAATCTATAATGCCATTCCACGCCAGAAAGGCAATTTTCTATGGCAGCAGATTGCAGGGGCCAAACATGCGGGTGCGCAATCCTTATATGTAGCCATGTTCGATGAAATAGATGAAGGCACAGCCATTTTTAAGACCGCAAGGGCGGCCGATGTTCCGTTGAATGGAAATGAAGGTTTCAAATTTGTTGGAATTGAGAATGAACTGACCTCAGATTATTACTTATGGTTGACCGGTCAGGGCGCGAAATGGTTCCACGGCGGAAACGGATATAGCATTGTTAAACCCTTAAGGTAATGCTGAAAAATGAATAAACACTTATTTTAAAAATTAAAATTATGAAATTAAGAAATTCAACAATAATATATGCTTTATTAGCCTTTGTACTTGCTGGAGGCTGTAAAAAAACAGAATACCCATCAAGGGACACAAGTGGGCTGCACCCAGACCCGCCAGTGGTCATTGATCCTGATGATGCCAAACCATTTGTTTTGTTTGACAGTTGTGATAAATTAGATGGTCTTTGGGACGTTGCTTTAGGTACGGGCAGCTTAGAGACCCAGGGTAAAAAAGAAGGCACAGGCTATATTAAATCCAGGATTACACCAGGTCAGGATTTTATGCAGTACCAAAGGAGAAATGTATCACCAGTTGACACAAAAGTAACACCAGAGAACGGACAATTCATGTTCTGGTTCTATATTCAGGATGCCAGCCAGCTGAAAGAAGGTCAAATTCAGATCAGCAGTGCTAATGATCCTGACAAATTCAGGTATGGATGGGATATCATGAAAGTTGGGCCTCTGGTGAATGGGTGGAACCGATTAAAATTAAACATCAGCGATGCATACTCATCTGATGGCGGTGCAAATCTTGCAGCCATGAATTACTTCAGGGTATTTTTCAATACCAAAGAAAAAGTCTCGGCCGACTTTGTGACCGGCATTGACGGACTAAAATTTGTACAAAAATAAACAACACCATATGAATACTCTATTTAAAAAAACAAAGCGAAGCAATAACAGCTCATTCGTATTGGCTTTGGCTCTGGGCGGGACTATTATGTTAGGCAGTTTTAGCTGTACTGCCCAAAAGGACAATTTATCTGTAAAGACCACTTCTTCTAAAAAAACAAAGGGAAATCCATTTATCCGGAATATGTATACCGCTGATCCTTCGGCCAGAGTGTGGGCAGACGGACGCTTATATGTCTATGCATCTCACGATATTGCTCCGGCACGCGGTTGTGACCTGATGGACCGTTACCATGTTTTTTCCACAGATAATATGGTTGACTGGAAAGACCATGGTGAAATTTTGAATTCCAGTCAGGTACCATGGGGTAGGAAAGAAGGTGGATTTATGTGGGCGCCGGATTGTGCCTATAAAAACGGAACCTACTATTTCTATTTCCCTCATCCGTCCGGCGACGACTGGAACACCACCTGGAAAATTGGTGTTGCCACCAGTAAAAGTCCAGCCAGCGGTTTTGAGGTAAAAGGATATATTGAAGGGCTTAAGTCAATGATAGACCCATGCGTTTTTGTAGATGATGATGGTCAGGCTTATCTGTTCTACGGTGGCGGTGGTACCTGTGAAGCCGGAAAACTCAAAGATAATATGATGGAAATTGATGGTGAAATGAAGAAGATGGAAGGTCTGACGGACTTTCATGAGGCTTCCTGGGTACATAAAAAAGACGGTTTGTACTATCTTTCTTATTCCGATAACCATGATAAAGATGGCAAACACAACCAAATGAGATATGCCACCAGTAAAAGTCCGTTAGGTCCCTGGACCAGTCAGGGCATTTATATGGATCCTACCGATAGCTTTACCAACCATGGTTCTATTGTGAAATACAAGGGCCAGTGGTATTCTTTTTACCACAACAGTGCCCTGTCCAATGAAGATTGGTTAAGGTCAATTTGTGTAGATAAATTGTATTACAATGCCGATGGAACCATTAAAAAAGTGGTTCAGACCAGCGGACTCACCAAATAACCGAAATTAAACTATGAACCTAAAACCATTAAATATACTGGTGCTGATCGTCTTGCTTGCCTTAACCGCGGGCTGCTCTAAAAATGGCACTGATCAACCATCTATACCAGAACCATCTCCGGGAGGGAAAATCATTACACCTTCCCCTCCCGGAGATGTCGTTGGGAAAGTCACCGTTGGCTACCAGGGATGGTTTGCTGCCAAAGGCGATGGTTCTCCTATAGATGCCTGGTGGCATTGGACACAGGACTGGGCAAAATCACCTTCAACAACCAATTCAGGCATAAAATCATGGCCAGATGTAAGAGATTACTCGGCTACCTACCCCACTTCCTTTCCAAACCTTGTCAACGGACAGACAGCTAACTTATTTTCTTCCTTTAACGATCAGACCGTTAACACCCAATTTCTCTGGATGAAGCAAAACGGCCTGGATGTAGCTGCCTTACAACGGTTCAACCCCAACGGAATTGAAGGACCGGTTCGGGATGCCATCACCGCAAAAGTGAAAACCGCAGCGGAATTGCATGGACGTAAATTCTATATTATGTACGATATCAGCGGATGGACCAATATGCAATCGGAAATTAAAACGGACTGGACCAATAAAATGTCGGCCTATACCTCTTCTTCTGCCTACGCCAAACAAAACGGTAAACCTGTGGTCTGCATCTGGGGATTTGGCTTTTCCGACAACAACCACCCTTTCAGTGCCGATGTCTGCATAGATGTAATCAATTGGTTCAAAAGTAAAGGTTGTTATGTAATTGGCGGTGTACCTACCAACTGGCGCACCGAGGATAGTGATTCCAGACCAAAATTTCTTTCAGCTTATAAAGCCCTGGATATGATCTCCCCCTGGATGATTGGGAGAATAGGCTCCATTAGTGAAATTGAATCCAAATACAGAACCATTAACATGCCTGACATGGCCTATTGTAAAGCCAACGGAATTGACTATCAACCCTGCATATTACCAGGCGATCTTCAGGAACATCAGCGGCTTCACGGTGATTTCATGTGGCGGCAATTTTACAATATGAAAAGTCTGGGTGCACAAGGATTGTACATTTCTATGTTTGATGAATATAATGAAGGGAACCAAATTGCAAAAACAGCAGAAAATGCCAGTTTTATTCCATCAGGGACTTCCTTCGTCACTCTGGATGAAGATGGTACAGCTTGCTCGTCTGACTATTACCTCAGGTTATCAGGTGACGGAGCTAAGATGTTCAGGGGTGAGATTCCACTTACCGTAACCCGGCCTACAAAACCAATACTGTAACTGTTTTATCTTTAATTTACAGCCCCTAGGTAATGCTTTCGCAAAAATAGGGGCTGTTTCTTAGATGGTCTATAATAACTTATCCTGGATTTAAGCCGCGTCTATTGCCTCCCGAAGGGCTTTCGCAGCAGCTGCTGGATCTTCTGCTCCATAGATGGCTGCTCCGGCCACTGCAACCTGTGCACCAGCTCTGATTACGGCTGCAACATTATCAATGTTCACCCCTCCTGCGATTGAAACCGGAACGCCCGCTCTTGCTGCCTCATCAATGAGTACCTGGATGGAGTAACCAGCGGTCCATTGCTCATCCAGTCCTGCGTGAAGTTCAACAAACTCAACACCAAGTTCCGTTACTTCCTGAGCTCTTTTAACCCTGTCAGGGTAGCCAATGGTGTCTACTACTACACCTTTTCCATGCGCTTTTGCTGCTTTTATCGCCCCAATAATAGTTGCATTTCCTGCAGACCCCATAACTGTGATCAAATCAGCACCTGCTTTAAAAGCGATATCCGCTTCCAGTTCACCCGCATCCGCAGTTTTAAGATCTGCAAAAACCAATTTATCGGGGTGTGCGTTTTTCATAGCGGTAATCACTGTTGATCCCATATTCTTGATCAAAGGCGTCCCTAATTCTATAATGTCAACATAGGGTGCAACTTTTGCGGCTAGTGCCAGTGCTTCTTCTGTCGTCAATAGATCTATTGCTACTTGTAATTTTGCCATAATTGTATTTAGTTAATATGTGTTCGTGTATAATGATGTTATTCAAGATTTGCATGACGCTCCCAGAGCACCTCGGCAGGTGTACCGTCCATTTTCCAAAGCGATTGGAAGACCATATCCATTAACAGGAATAAAAATTGCTCAAACAGACTGCCAGCATATTGCTTTGACTTTGTTCCGTCAAATTCCTGTTTTCCGGCCGCAGGTATAAAAACCGTATGGTCTGCTAATCTTGCAAGTTCAGAAAGTGGTGCAGTTGTTAAAGCAATTACCTTTGCACCAGCAGCAATCGCTTTTTTTGCAGCGCTGACCATGGAGCCCGTGGTACCCGAACCGGATGCGACCAGTAATAAATCTCCTTGCCCGATTGCTGGAGTCGTCGTATCGCCTACAAAAAATACGGTTAACCCAAGATGCATCAATCTCATTGCTGCTCCACGTAATGCAAAGCCCGACCGCCCCGCCGCGATTAGAAATATTCTTTGCGAATATTGGATTCCATTGACCAACGGGATCAGGTTTTCTGTATTGATCCTGTTAGCCAATTGCCGGTTTTCTGAGATGATTAAATCCATGTTT
>NZ_DATMRL010000491.1:0-17189 GCF_035566355.1 Pedobacter sp. | reverse complement strand
ATCCCACACTTAGAACTGAAAACAGAACCAGTGCATATATATATAAAACTAACTTTTTCATAATCATTTAAATTTATTGTAGACCAATGTTGATACCCATTACAAAAGTTCGCACCTGAGGATAAAAGGTACTCGCCTGGTTATCATAATATTTATAAGGATCAGACTCAGGATCCCAGCCAAGCCATTTAGAGAATGTAGCCAGGTTCCTTCCACTCACATAGATGCGCAGATTGTTTATCTTAAACTTATTCAGTTTCTCGACAGCAAAATCATAACTCAATGTCGCGTCTTTTATCCTGGTAAAAGATCCGTCAACCGGATAAGTATACTGTCTTGAATTGGTATAGGCCAGAGATGGGCTAATATTACTTTTGTTATCTGGGGTCCAGTAAGTATAACTAGCAGGCAGGTTGATTCTACCAAGCTGATCCCGGTAATCATAAATCGTATTCGGTTTTAACACGCCCTGAACAGTTTGAATAAAGACACTCAGAGAAAAGTGTTTATATTTAAATGTATTGGTTATACCAGCGATATAATTGGGCAGACGGGTTCCGAGATAAGTGCGATCCTGGGAATTGATTTTTCCGTCACTGTTCAGATCCTGAAATTTCAAGTCCCCAGGTTTAGCAGATGGATCTACACTAAAGTCATCACCTTTTTGCCAAACACCAATTAATTTATAATCATACACCCCTTGCAAGGATTTTCCAATGAAAAGGTTATTGACAATATCATCTTTGCCATCTCCATAAAGAGATTTAACTTTGTTACGATTTAGGGAGAAATTAAAATTAGTTTCCCATGAAAAACCTTCCCGTTCTATGTTTCTCGAAGTAATACTAGCTTCAAAACCTTTGTTTGCAGTTTTACCCACATTATCTAAAATCGAAGTATAACCTGTTATATTCGGTATTTTTCTGGATAGTAGTAAATCATAAGTATTGGTAAAATAAGTCTCCAATGATCCCGAAATCCGGTTGGAAAGGATAGAGAAATCTATAGCAGCATTAAATCCTTTTGTACTCTCCCATTTCAAATTCTTGTTTCCAATCCTGCTTGGCGTTACACCAATTGTAGTCACACCATCGTAAATATATGGGACTGTAGCTAGGGTACTTAAGGTATTATAAGGAGAAACTCCCTGATTACCTGAAACACCATAAGATAGACGAAGTTTCAGTGAATTCACTATTTTACTTTCTTTTAAAAAGCTTTCATTATTTATATTCCAGCCCAAGGCTATGGAAGGAAAAGTCCCATATTTGTTGTCGCTGCCGAAACCCGAATAGCCATCTCGTCTCGCAGTTAAAGTCAAAAGGTAACGGCTATCATAAGCATAGTTTATCCTAAGCATCTGAGAGACCAGTGTGCTGGCATAATAATTAGAAGTTGTAGTCTGTTTCTGACCGGCACCGATATTATTAAAATCGAGCATATCATTAATAAATGTATTTGCATTAATGGTAGATTTGAAATCGTCATTCTTTTGTGCACTGTATAGACCAGTTATGTCTATATTATGCTTTCCAAAGGTTCTCTGATAGCCAAATATGTTTTCAATGAGCCAGTTTTTAGCTTCTTCATTGGCTAAGCTTGCGGTTCCAAGAAGATCTCCGGTTTTACGACCAGTATAATCTCCCGTACGATCGGGTTTATAGGTATAAGCGGTATTCAGCCTGTACTTAAATCCTTTAATAAACTCAGGTTTGATCTCTGCATAGGCATTTCCACTTAAGGTCCTGGTCAAGTTTAGTGTTGGCTGATATAGCCCCAGCAGTGGATTAGTGTAGAGCTGTTCAGGATTCATCGGATATATCTCATAATCTCCTTGTGCATTATACAAATGCCCGTATGGACTCATAACAGTCGCCATATAGAGATTTACTTTTCCTCCTCCCTGATCGTTATTGGTAAAAAACAGGTTGGTTCCTGCGGTCAGCCAGGAAGTAATTTTTGCGTCAAGGTTGGAACGCACGCTGAATCGGCTGTACTGGTATCCTTTCAACACCCCTTTTTCTTTAGTATAGTTTCCTGAAACATAATATTTTACATCTTCTGTACCTCCCGAAACATTAAGTTCATGGTTCTGTATAAAACCCTGTTGAGAAATCTCTTTTAACCAGTCAGTCTCTATTCCCTTATCATAATTGTCCTTCTCATACTGATTGGGAACAGGCGCAGATGCTTTATTAGTTTGTGCAGTGTAATCGAGATTCTTTTGTGCGTATTGTGCCCCACTCATTGGTTTTGCCGCACTGGTTATATTTTCCAGGCCAAACCAGGTACTATAGGCAACTACAGGTTTGCCAGTTTTCCCTCTCTTGGTCGTAATCAGGACTACACCGTTCGATCCCCGGGTTCCATAAATTGCGGTAGCAGATGCATCTTTAAGCACATCAATTGACTGTATGTCGGTACTGTTAATATCGTTATAAGAACCACTGAATGGAATACCATCCAAAACAATCAGAGGGCTGTTGCTTGCTGTAATGGAATGTAATCCTCTGATAAAAAAATCCGGTGATTTTCCAGGAGCATTAGAGGAAGAGCTGATGTTTACGCCGGCAACAGAACCTTGCATAGCCTGTAACACATTGGTTACCGGCAGGTTATCCAAACGTTCTTTTGGAACTGAAGAGATAGATCCGGTTACGTCACTTTTCTTCTGCGTACCATACCCTACAACAACAACTTCATCAAGAGCTTTCTTATCAGCTTTCAGAACAATATTTACGGTACCGCCTTTTACTGGAATTTCCTGAGGTAAAAAACCGATACTACTTATTATTAGTATAGCATTTGGATTTTTAAGTACAATGGAAAATTCCCCCTGGCCGTTGGTACTGGCTCCATTCTTGGTTCCCTTTTCCAGAATACTAACTCCAGGTAGTGGCATACCCTCTTCATCCCTCACAATACCTTTTACATTTTGTTGAGCTATCGGTTTCAACTCTATTTGTGCTACAAGTGGGCCCGCAAATGCTTCTGCATGAGATAAGCAGGCAAGTAATGGCACCATCACCAGGAACCTCCTGGATATTGGCCACCATAGTTCTTTTGGTAGTCTTCTTCTTTTCATATATGGTTGGTTAGTTAAGTTGACAATTAGAAATCTATTTGGTTATAATCAAAAATGTTGTTTTAAACGGCTAAAAAAGATGAATATTCAAAGCAAAAGGGTAGAAAAATCGAAACGGCAGATCCTTTACCTGCCTTTATAATTCCAGATCACCTCGTCAGTATAGCTCTTTCCATCCTTTGTGGTCCTGGACTTGATGACGTTTTTTCCTTTCTTTAATTCTATATGATCAAATACATAATGTACCGGAACATCAACTACTTGTGGAGCAGTAGTTATTTTCTTGCCATTCAGATAAAGCTCTGGCTGTCCGGTATTGGAATATACGGTAACCTGTGTAATCTGCTGTGTACGCTCAGTTGTTCTCCGCTCGGTAATGTACAGCACAGGTTCTTTGCTCCAGTTTGCTTTATACCAGTAAAAAGCATCTTTTTTTAATTTCCGGTCAAAAGTAACCAGGCCTTTCATATTCCGTGCAGGCATTCCTCCTCTTTCCCACATAGGAGTGGCAAAGTCAAACATATTCCATAAATAGGAAGCAACAATGTAAGGGTGTTTCGCAATAATTGGCCACTGTACTTCGTGCGTCTTTGTTTCATAATTTTCAGGATAAACAGGCAAACTATAATTATAAGTATCTCCCAAAAGTGCCTGCTCTTTTTGTTGAAATACGTTCCCGTCTGCTCCATATTCCGATAAAACCACTTTATTATCTGGATATTTTTGTTCCAGGTTTTCAACCCATTTATCCAGTCCTCCAATTTTACCTTCGTACCAACCATAGTAACGGTTCATTCCCTGAATATCCGCATTCAGGTTTGTTGGTCTTTCCATTTCACCATAGCCGCTTACACTTACGGTATAACGGCCTGGATCTTCTATTTTGGCGATCTCATTAAGGTCTCTGGTCAAAGTAGCTGGATAATCTGCAGGTGTTTTTCCGTACACCTCATTATGCAATCCCCATACATAAATAGCCGGATGGTTATAATTCTGACGGATCAGTTCAGTTAACTGCTGTTTGGCATTGTCTCCTTCTTCAGAAGTATAGGTATTTACAAATGGAATTTCAGCCCAGATTACAAAACCCAGGGAGTCACATTGTGAATAGATATATTCTGCCTGCTGATAATGGCCAAAGCGAATGGTGGTTGCTCCCATTTCCCTGATCATATCCAGGTCTTCTTTGTGCTGCGAATTGCTCAGTGCATTTCCATATTTCCACCTGTCCTGATGGCGGGTAACCCCATACATAGGATAAGCCTTATCGTTTACAAAAAAACCTTTCTTTCCTGCAAACTCAAATTTTCTAAGACCTAGCGGTTGTACAACTTCATCAATAACCTGGTCATTTTGAAGAACCTGGGTAACCACCTTATACAGATAGGGATCATCCAGTCCTTGCCATAGATGAGGGTTTTCCATACTAAAATTCTGTTCAAAGCGCTGTCTTCCCTGCATCGTTACCCGCTCATTGGTGTTTTTAGTCAGAACAGATTTCCCTTCTTTATCGTATACCGTCGTTTTGATTGTTATTTCCTGTGGAGAAGAAAGTTTATTTTCAATCTTAACCGCCAGGTTAACTTCTGCAGATTTTGGAGATACATTTTTCTGGCTTAAGTAAATCCCTGGCGATGCATAATCCGTAGTACTGATGTTCAGCTTATTGGTTACAATTAAACTAACTGGCCTGTAAATACCACCATAAATTCCAAACAAAAAGTGGTTAACCGGGATAACATCTTTTCTGGCCTTGTTGTTAACTTTAACAAGAACGGTATTTTTTGAACCAGACTTAACCGCATAAGTGATCTCAAAACAAAAAGCACTGTAAGATCCTTTATGTGTACCAACCAGCTTATCATTTACATAGACTTGTGCAACCTGTCCTACCCCTTCAAAACGCAAAAAGATCCTTTTATCTTTATATTCATCGCTCAGGTCAAAGTCTTTTTTATACTGTCCTTCGCCTTCATAAAAGTCCTTTGACAACTGCATATCCTCCGCATTCCAGGTATGTGGTATGCTTATGTTTTCCCATTCCGTCTTCGCGACCACGTTTTCATTTGTTTTTTTGAATTTCCAGCCACTGTTAAAATTTAAAGTTGATCTGGATTGGGCTCGCACACCTAAGCAAAAAAAGGAAAATGCCAAAGTTAAAAAGGCTATATTTTTATTCATATTCATCGTTATGGAAATTTCATCCGGAAACTGGATTCATTTTTCCAAAACTGTCAGATTATTTTTTTTTAAAAGAGGATTATTCAAAAGAAAAAGATAGAAAAATCAAAAAAAACATACTTTTAGAAAGAATTAAGCAAGATTCTGTTTCGATTCAACTCGATTATTCGGATATTCAAAGTTCCAATCAAACCACAATCATCATGTTCGCTAAAAAGAGCTGTAGCTATTTGTCCTGGATTTTATTTATTGTATTCGTACAGCTACATGCCTATGCCCAAAAAGAAGTTCAGTTCAGTAATTTAACTCTTGAAAATGGACTGTCACAAAACTCGGTGCTTGCCATTTGTCAGGATAATCAACAATTTCTTTGGTTTGGAACAAAACACGGTCTTAACAGATATGATGGATATCAATTTAAGATCTATAGAAATATACCTTCCGTACCCGGCAGTCTTTCCTCCAGCAGTATCCAATATAATTATATAGATTCCAGAGGCGATCTCTGGATAGGAACAAGTAAAGGCTTAAACAAATACGATCGTCAAAAAGATAATTTTACGCGTTTCTTGACCAATTCAAAAGATAAAACGGCCATTAGCAACAATTCCATAGAATATATTTATGAAGATAAGAACCAAAATCTTTGGATTGGTACGTATAAGGGACTGAATAAACTAGACAGAGAAACAAATACCTTTCAATTGTACTCCTTTAAAGATACCCTTGCCCACCCTAACCAGAATTCAATAACCGCTATTTTGATGGACAACCATGGATTTCTCTGGGTAGGCAGTACAGATGGCCTGATGAAAGTGCGTTTTGAAAATGGACATATGCAGTACCAGCTCTTCCAAAGCCAGCCGGGTAAAACAAATGGACTCAGCTCCAGTTATATCACCAGTATTGCAATGGATGCGCAGCAAAATATCTGGATCGGAACAGATAATGGAATCAATCTCTATCACAACAATGATCAATCGTTCACTTCCTTTACCCATAGCAATAAAGACCAAAATTCAATTGTTCACAATGACATCCGAACGATTGCGCTCAGAAATGATGGCATGTTGTGGATTGGGACCCAGGAAGGTTTAAGTATATTGGATCCTGCGAATAAAAATTTCACAAATTACCAGCATGATCCTGAGTTAAAATGGAGTATTGCCCAAAACTCCGTTCACAGCATCTTTCAGGACATCAGTGGAACCATGTGGGTAGGCACCTATTATGGAGGCGTCAATTTCGCTTACCCCTATTCTACAGCGTTTAAAGTACAGCAGAACAACAAGCAGCATTCTAGCCTGAGCAGTAATGTGATCAGTTCCATTGTTGAAGATGAGCAGCACAACTTATGGATTGGAACAGAAGGTGGCGGGTTAAATTATTACAACCGCTTTTCTCAAACCTATACCCACTATAAGAATAAACCTACTGACCATACGAGTTTAACCTCTAACCTTGTCAAAACAATCTACCGAAATAAAAAAGGCGATCTTCTGATTGGCACGCATCATGGCGGATTAAATTTCTTTGACCCCGGAACAAAGACTTTCAGGCACATCAACAATGTAAAAAATTATAAGAATGATATTGGAACGGCAGAGATTATTGCTATTAACGAGGATAGTTATGGAAATACCTGGATAGGCTCCTTAGATGGGCTGAACCTGCTGAAAAAAGTAAATGGGCGATATGCAGAATATACGGTAAAGAGCCCCCTGGAAAAAAGTCTGAAAAATAAAAGCATACAGATACTATTTGAAGACCAGCAAAGAAAATTATGGATAGGTACTGCAGCCGGATTACATCGATATGATCCTCAAACCGGAAAACTGAGTTATTTTCTAAAAAACCCTGCGGATATCAATCGCTTACAGTCAGACTACATTAATTGTATCGCCCAAAGTACAAATGGTGATCTATGGATAGGAACTCATTTTGAAGGCATAAGCCGTTACAGCTCAAAAACTAACCACTTTAAAACCTATACAGAAAAAGACGGGTTATCAAATAACAATGTATTGGGTATAGTGGAAGATCAATCCGGCAATTTATGGATCAGTACAGATAACGGTCTTTCCAAACTAGATCCCAAAACAGGAAAATTCAGGAACTATACCAGAAGTGATGGGCTTGCAGGAAATGAATTCAATGTCAGGTCCTTCTTTAAAGACAGTAAAGGTGAATTCTATTTTGGAGGATATAATGGATTAACCACCTTCTTTCCAGACCAGATAGAGATCAATAAATCTACTGCACCTATTGTATTTACAGGTTTAAAATTATTCAATCAACCAGTTGATGTAAATGGCCCTGACAAATTACTGAAGGAAGACATCAACAGCCAGAAAGAAATCACTTTTGCCCACGATCAGAATCATTTCACTATTGGTTTTGCACTCTTAAATTATATTAAATCAGATAAAAATAGATATGCCTATAAATTGGAAGGCTATGAAAAGGACTGGACCTATGTTCATACACCCAGTGCAACTTATACCAATCTTCCTCCAGGAGAATATGTATTTACGGTCAAAGGAATAAACAATGATGGTATCCCTGGCAAGGGCTCTGTAAGCATAAAAATAAAGATCCGTCCACCTATATGGGCCAGTTGGTGGGCTTACTTTGCTTATTTGCTGATCTTTTCCGTGATACTATTTCTGGTGGTGCGGTACCTTTTCATTAAGGCCCTGTTAAAACGCTCCGTAGACTTGCAGCAAATGAAGCTGGATTTTTTTACCAATATTTCTCATGAAATACGTACGCCACTAACCTTAATTCTCACTCCGCTTGAAAATCTGCTAAAGAACACACAGGATAATCTGGAAATCAGCAGACAGATCATCCCGATAAAAAACAACGCGGATCGCTTAATGCGGTTGATTACAGAGCTCATGGATTTCAGGAAAGCAGAAACAGGCCATTTAAAATTATATGTTAGCTCTGATAATATTATTATTTTTTGCAAAGAGATTTTCCTGGCCTTCCAGCATGTGGCTATAGAAAAGAACATTACATACAATTTTGAATCCTCAAAAGATTCCATAGAGATCTTTTTTGACAGAAAGCAACTCGAAAAAGTATTGTTTAACCTGTTGAGCAATGCTTTTAAATTTACAAAAGACAATGGCACCATCACACTAAGGATAATTGAGCATAAAGACGAGGTCCAAATTCAAGTTCATGATAACGGTGCTGGCATTTCCTATGAGAACCAGAACAAGCTTTTCAGTAGTTTCTTCCAGGTGGACGACCAGGGCTCCAGTCATATTGGGTCGGGCATTGGACTTGCACTTTCCAAGAGCATTGTAGAAGCACATCATGGTGCGATAGATATTGAGAGCATTCCTGCTACAACACACACCCCAGGCGACACTTGTTTTACCGTCAAACTAAAAAAAGGAAAAACACATTTCAAATCTGAAGAATTTGCGGTGACCAGAGAAACCTATCCCGTTTTTAGTACAGACATAACCTATAATCCGGCTTCAACAGATGAAGATCATAAAAAAGATAGCTCTAACAATGAACATATCCTCATTATAGAAGACAATGCGGAGATCAGACAATTGCTTGCAGGATCTGTAGGTCAGCATTACCAGGTAAGTGAAAGCATTGATGGTTTAAAAGGTTGGGAAACTGCTATAGAACTCTTGCCGGATTTGATCATTTGTGATGTGATGATGCCCGTAATGGACGGTTTGGAACTCTGCAGAAAACTCAAGACCGATGAAAGGACAAGCCATATTCCTGTCATCCTGCTCACCGCCAGATCCTCGCACATCCATCAAGTTACCGGACTGGAAACTGGCGCTGATGCCTATATCATGAAGCCATTCAGCATGGAACTCCTGGAACTGAACATTAAAAACCTCATCCATTCAAGAGACTTGATGCGCAGAAAATATGGCCAGCAGATCACCCTGCAGCCGCAGAACATCCAGATTGGGTCAACAGACCAGGCTTTCATTACAAAAGTTATCAACTATATAGAAGCACATATGTCTGAGCAAAGTTTTGGAGTGCCAGACCTGGCTTCAGAAACCGGTATGAGCCAGCCAGTGTTGTATAAAAAGATAAGAGCAATCACGGATCTGTCTGTAAACGACTTTATCAAATCTATACGTTTAAAAAGAGCGGTACAGCTTTTAGAACAAAAAAGCTATACCATTTCAGAAATCTCTTATCTGATTGGCTTTAATGACCCTAAATATTTCAGCAGGGAATTTAAAAAACAATATGAAAAAACTCCCAGAGAATTCATGAACGAGCTAAAAAATAACAACTTATAAATACCATTTTTTATATCGGGCCAAGGCCTCCAGAAAATAATAGTCTGCATAAGTTAAAGGAACATCTATTTCAGATTTTAAAGGCAATGCACCTACACTGTGCAATAATAAAAAGCCACCATTTTCTCCCGGTTTTGAGCGATAACGATCCGAAGACAGAGAGACAATCATTTTTCTGGCAGCAGAGACGAACTTGTCTTTGCTTCTGCCAGTAGAATATTGGCCCAATTCCAGTAAAGCCGATGAAATGACAGCCCCTGCGGAGACATCCCTGTAAGTATCCGGAATATCTGGTGCATTAAAATCCCAGTAAGGAATTCCGTCAGCAGGCAAATTTGGATGGTTCAATATAAAATCAGCAATATGCATGGCTTGGTCCAGGTATTTTTGATCCTTTGTAAAACGATACATCATGGTATAGCCATACAAAGCCCAGCCCTGGCCCCTGCTCCAGGCAGATTCATCTGCAGCACCTTGCGCTGTTCCCCTTCTGATCACTTTTCCGGTCAACATATCGTAATCTACTACATGGTAAGAGCTGTAATCAGATCTGAAATGGTTCTTCAGGGTTTTGTTGGCATGAGAAACAGCAATCTGTTCATACTTTGGATCACCACCATGTGCACTTACCCAGAGCAATAGCTCCAGGTTCATCAAATTATCAATAATCACAGGTCCTTTCCAGGTTTTACTGGAGTTCCAGGATTGAATGACCCCCGCAGCAGGGCGGTACCTGGTTGCGAGTGAACCCGCAGAGGTATCAATTACCGCTTTGTATTTCTCCTCCTTCAAAATCCTGTATGCATTTCCAAAGCTGCAAAACATCATAAAACCCAAATCATGGTTACCCGTGTAGTGTTTCTCCTTCTCCAGTATAGACAGTCGCCTGTTGGTTTCAGCTAGAATTGTTGTATCTCCAGTGTATTCGTAAATATAGAGCAATGAACCTGGGTAAAAACCACTGCACCACCACTTCGTATCGCTGGTTTCTATCTTTCCGCTCTTAGCATAATAGGTTTTCGGCATCACTTCAGCAGGAATATTTTTAGCCAGCACTTTATACTGCCTTTGAGCAAAATGAAATTGATCATCAATAAGCTGTTTCATCTGACTCCGGTCCTGCCCTTTTAAAAAGCCACTGCCTGTGCACAGAAAGATTAAAAATAATAAGGTATTCTTCATTATAACAATTTTATTCAATAACTATTTCAATAGAAAAGTGGGTGTATTTTCGTCACCCACTTCTCAAAATTTTACCAGCCTGGATTCTGAATCAACAGACTGCTTTTGTTAATTTCTGATTGTGGTATTGGGAAATAATACATTTGCGGACTTAAGAAAACCCGTGTCTCAAAAGCAAAACGTGTACCAGTATAAGCATTCCCGTTTTTAACCCATCTCATACCAATCGCATCGCCATTAAGCACTTTCTCGGCAATTTTCCATCTCTTAACATCAAAAAAACGGTGTGCCTCTTCAAATGCAAATTCTACCCTCCGTTCATTTCTGATCACCTGTCTCATATCATCCTTCGTTAGCCCGCCAGGCAACTGATAAGGATCGAGTCCTGCACGTCTGCGTATGGCTTCTACTGCTGCGTACACTTGCGCTCCCGGCCCCTGAAATTCATTTTCTGCTTCAGCATAATTGAGCAGGATTTCTGCATAACGAAGTGAAACTAAGCCTATATCACTGGTTACCCCGTAATTTCCTCCGGCATTCTCATTACAGAACTTCCTGAACAGATATCCAGTTCGTGTAGAATTTGAAGTCCCAAGGCCATCCCCTGCTGCTTGAAAATACAGGTTTACCGGAGTTGGCTTATTGGTTGTTTTATCCAGCCAGGTTGCCTGATTATACAAAATAGTATAACCGAATCTTGGATCTCTGTTTTTATACATATCAGATTCTGAATAACCTGATCCGGCTTCATCCTTCATTTTACCATTGGCCATTGGATAAGCATCTACCAGAGACTGGGTTGGATAAGAATAGGCCTGTCCGCCCCGGGTTACGGGTAAGAGATAACCCTCATACCATCTTCCGGTCTTCATCATGATCTGGAAAATCTGTTCAGAGTTCTTCCTGTCTGTCAACGTTTTATAGAAACCATATCCTTTGGCGGTGGTGTTGTCTTCAACAAGCTGATAAAGATTCAGATCCATAACTGCCTTTGCAGCATCTGCAGCCAGTTTCCATCTATTCGCATCAAAATTCTCATAACCCGCAAGCTTTTTCTGTTCCCCGCCAGTAGATGGGTTTTCACCATTAAACAAAGGGCTTGCAGCGAGCAGCAGTAACCTGGATTTCAAGGCCATTGCAGCACCCTTGGTTGGTCTTCCATAATCCTCCGGCAATTGGGTCAAAGGCAAAATTCCGCTACAGGCATCAAGTTCGGCCGAGATATAACTTACCGTCTCTGCAAAACTTGATCTTGGTAAATTGAAATCATCAGTCAAACCAAACAGGCGGTCTCCAAGTAAAGGTAAACCGCTGTAATTCCGAAGCAGATGATAATAATAATAGGCCCGCAGAAATCTGGCTTCTCCTTTCAGTTTCAGTTTTCTTCCTGCAGAGATTGGAGATCTGTCCACATTCCCTAAAAAAACATTAACCCTTCTGATGTTTGTAAAGGCACTGTTCCAGTGATTTTTAAACCTGGAGAAATCAGCTAAGCTAGCAAACTGTGCCAAATTAAATGCCGGTGCCGCCTGTGCAGTAGTACCAGACCATCGACATTCAGAATCATCAGAAGCATCACTGTAAGACCATAATCCGCCTCCAGTTACCCCATTATCCATGTAATAGGTTGTAGGAAGATCGGCATATACCCCATTTAGGAATTGAAAAGTGAGTAAGCTGTCTGCAAACACGGTATTCTGGTTCATTTGACCAACATCAGTTTTATCAAGAAACCCCTTATCCGACTTCTTACAACTATAAATCATAATTACCGGCAAAAAAACCAGTAAGTATTTCCGAAAAGCATATTTTGTATTCATATCTATTTAATTAAAAGCCAACCTGTACACCAAAATTCACTACTTTTTGCTGAGGATAATTCTGATATCCCTCTACTGTTCCGGTTACAGATTCCGGGTCAATATCATAAATGCTCAGGTTGAACCAGGTAATTAGGTTCAGTGCATTTGCATAAATCCGAACATTGCTCAGTCTTACACGTTTCACCAACGATTCAGGTAAACGATAGCCTAGCTCCACATTTTTTAAGCGCAAATAATTTGTAGACCTCAGCCAAAAGGTTGAGGCATCGAAATTGACCCCGCCCAATCGTGGATACTCTGCAATGTCCCTGGTTTCCGGGGTCCATCTTTTTTCGTGTATTGCAGACGGAAGACCGTTTACATTACCAATTTGAAGCATAGTTGAGGCATTCAAACTTCCCCGGGCAGCTCCCTGAAACAGTACGGAAATGTCGAAATTCTTATAACTGGTACCCAGAGAAAAACCATAATTGATCTGCGGAATGTTAGGATAACCAATAGGCCCTATATCCCCCTGGTCTATTTTCCCATCATGGTTAATGTCTACCATTTTTATATCTCCAGGTTGAACCACTTTTCCTATCACCTTCGGACTGTTGGCAACATCCGCATCATCACGATAAAACCCATCTGCTGTGTAACCATAGATTTGCCCAATTGGCCTGCCTGTACGCATCAGTAATGGATTAGCAGCATTCAAAGGTTCATCCCTGTAAAGGATTTTATTCTTTGCAAAAGAGATATTTCCCTTTACAAAGTATTGGAAATTCTCATTTATGCTATGCCGGTGTGTAATTTCCGCTTCAAATCCTTTGTTACTCACCACACCAATATTAACAGGCGGCAAGCTTAAACCGGAATACGCTGGCACAGTTTCCCTTACCGTTAAAATATCAGACCGGCGATGATCAAAATAATCTAAAGTCAACTCCAGTTTACTGTTAAACATTTTGATATCCGTACCAATATCCATTTTCCGCTCCTTCTCCCAGCGCACATCTTCATTTGCCAGTTGCCCAGGTACAATACCAGGTACTGCAGTATTATTATCACCGAAATAATAGCTGTTCTTGTCAGCGCTTGTATACACCTCCTCATAGATATATCGGTATCCTCCAACATCATCACTTCCTACAATACCCCACGATCCCCGCAACTTCATATAGTTAATAAAAGGCAGCGCCTTTTTAAAGAACTTTTCTTCACTCAGGTTCCAACCCAGACTTATCGCCGGAAAAAGCCCGAAGCGATTTTTAGCCTGGAAGCGATCTGAACCATTATAACCGGCATTTACTTCAAACAGATATTTGGAGGCAAAATTATACCCCATCCTTAAAGCGTATCCCTGAAAATTCCCAGGTGCACTTGCACCCGAAATTTCTGTAGATCGATTGGTCAGCACCAATCCGTACACATTATGTTGGTTAAACTGACGGTTATAGCTAAGGATTCCCTGTAAATTTAATCTTCTGAACGGGTAGGGAATTTTATTGGCATCAAATGCCGTAGAAACCGTAAGAGGCTCCAGCCGCATCAGATCTGGAAAGACAGGATCAAGTACGTCAGAACCTGCTATATGGTCATAAACAGGGAAACGACCCCTGGTAAGCCCTCTCCTAAAAGAAAAATTATTGGTATAAGCCAGTATCCCTCTAAAAGACAGACCCTGCGTAACGAAATCCAGCTTCTGCACTGCATTCAGGTTTAAATTCAGGTCATTGCTATACGTCCTTTCATAGCCACCATATTCCAGCAAACCTACCGGGTTTAAAGATTCACCTTTCTTTCCGCCGTAAGATCCATCTTCATTTTTAACCGGATACTTCCATGGTGCCAGAATACCGCTGCTGATCCTTCTCCAGAAGGGTAATGCTCCGCCAGGAACTACATCTGGTAAATTCGGCTCATTGATTTCGTTAAAACGAGCAGACAAGTCTAGCTTTAACGTTAGTGTTTTAGTTACATCAATATCTACATTAGACCTTATATTATACCTTTTTAAATAATAATTATTGTTAAATGATTCCTGTTTCGGAACTTCTTTAAGTAATCCATTCTGAAAAAGGCTGCCCAGAGAAACGAAATATCTTAAAGTCTTCGTTCCACCATTAATATCAATATTATTACTTTGTTGTATGGTGCTTTTACGCATCACCTCATCATACCAGTTTACACTTGGATAATGGTAAGGATCATCCCCGAGTCTGAAATGTTCCAGTGCCTCGGGAGTCATCAAACCTGGATAAGCAAGGTTGGGGTCCTGTCCTGAGTTTACGGCTTGTTCTTTTAATAAAGTCAAGGCATCAAACGTTGGAAGAATCTTACGGCGTATAGTAGGAAGCTGTAAACCAAAATCCGTACGGAGTGTGATCTTAGGCGCTCCAGACACCCCTCTGCGAGTAGTTATGATAATTACCCCGTTTGCACCCTTAACCCCATAGATCGCAGTAGAAGAAGCATCCTTTAAAATGGAAATACTTTCTACCTCATTGGAACTGATCTGATTCAGCTGCTCATACATATATTCTACATCGTCAACAATCACCAAAGGTCTGTTAACAGCCCCCGTTGCATAAGAACTTATACCCCTGATATAAATATTTGCTGCGTCTTTACCAGGTTGCCCACTAGTTTGCTGCTGAAACAATCCAGGTAGTCTGCCCACCAGTGAATTCTGAATACTGGCTGCCGGACTCTGTCTGATTTCCTTTCCGGTTACCGTACTTACAGATCCTGTATTGGTGATTTTCTTTTGTGTAGTTAAACCTACCACCACAACTTCGTCCAGATTTGAGTTGTCACTTTCCAAAGTTACATTTGCATCCTGACCGGCGGTCAGACTAATTGTCTTCTTCACATAACCCACCGAAGAAAAGGACAATTTCTGGCTGCTTAAAGGGACTTTGATCGTAAAAACACCATTCACATCTGTCAACGCTATATTTTTAGGGTTACCAGTTTCATAAACAGACACAGAGACAAGTGTTAACCCTTCTTTGTCTGTAACCCGGCCTCTAACAGACCTCATTTGCGCAAATACTGCAGAGCTTAGCAGCATAAACAATAATATACTAATATATCTTTTCATTATATCTTTATCTTAATGCGGTTCAATCGGTTAAAAAGACCATCCTGGGTTTTGCACCATATTTGGATTGGTTAGAATTTCTGAATAAGGAATTGGATTGTAATACATCTTTGAGGCATCAAAGACAGACGGGGATGCGTCAAAAACAGAATACGTAAAGGAGCCGTCCTGCTTTTTTATAATTTTCACCCCTTTAACCGGTTGATTTAGTACGCTCTCCGCAAGTTTCCATCTGCGCAAGTCCCAAAACCGGTGTTCTTCAAAAGCCAGTTCAATACGTCTTTCATTCCGGATCAGGGCACGCATGGCAGATTGACTGGCACCAGGAGGAAGTCCATACTGATTATCTCCCCCGGCTTTAATACCAGCTCGTTTTCTAATCGCAATAAGGCTGTTGTAAACCTCCTGTACCGGCCCACTGCTTTCATTCAGGGCCTCAGCATAGTTCAGTAAAATTTCGGCATATCTGAACAGAATCACATGATGTCCTTGATTACTGTAAGCCGTAGAATTCTCAAACTTGCCCATAAACTTCCGCAGGTAATAACCTGTTTTAGTTTGTACGCGGTTTCCACCTGGCTTATCTTGCCCGCCTTCAAAAGTTTCTACCGGTCTAGACAGCCACATTTTACCATTGTACATAATGGTCGCGTCCAAACGAGGGTCGCGGTTCAGATAAGGATTTGAGGAGTCATATCCTGAACCATTCTCATTTATTGTCTTTCCATTAATGGTTAAAAATGCATCAACCAGGTTCTGTGACGGGCTGGTAGCTCCTGCGCCAACAATATAACCTACAGGTCCATTGTTATTTTCTACACTCTGGCTCAGCGCCTGTTCCCTGATAAAAATGAACTCTGTATTACGTGTCGCATTTAAAGAGGCAATAAAATCAGTTGCCAGAGAATAATTGTTCAGGTTAATAATGTCTTTAGCGGCCTGAGCAGCTACAGACCACTTCTGAAGGTCATTACCCGGATTATTCAATGGGCTTGCAGCATACAACAAAACCCTGGATTTCAAAGCCATTACCGCCCCCTGATTTGCACGTCCCCAGTCGCCATCGGTAATCGAAACAGGCAACAAACTGTTTTTTATACTTTCCAGCTCTGAAAGTATGTAAGCATTACATTCCTCAAGAGTATTTCTTTTATAGTTTAATTGATCAGACAAACCTAATACTTTGTCACCAAGCAGCGGAACTCCTCCCCACCTCTTGGTCAGTTCAAAATAGAAATAGGCTCTTAAAAAACGAGCTTCTGCTTTCCATTGTACCTTGCGGTCGGCTGGGGCAGGAACAATATCTATCTTGCTTAAAAAAAGGTTTGCTCTTCTGATGCCAGAATAATTTCTGCTCCAGGTATTGTCGGGCAGCACATTGGCCGATATCCGTCCATTTCTAAAATTATCGATAGAACTTCCGTCTTTCGAAGCCAGTGCATCATCTGTACCTGCGTCAAGAAAAGAACCGTCAATTCTGTTGTACCAGTCTGGCAGCAACAAATAAGTGCCATTTAGAAACTGTTGTGCAT
>NZ_DATMRL010000490.1:0-5003 GCF_035566355.1 Pedobacter sp. | reverse complement strand
TGATTGGTGTAGGTGTGGATACCTTACAATGGTTCGCCCTGCTCATTATGGCCATCGCAGTGATCAGCGTTTTTGTGAACCTGTACAATTCCCTGAAAGAACGGAGTTACGATCTGGCCATTATGCGTACACTTGGTGCCTCACGCAGCAAACTCTTCCTCATTGTAATTGCAGAAGGCATGATGCTAACCTTTGCTGGTACCCTAACCGGGATTTTATTGGGCCATGCCGGCTTACAGATCATCGGTCATTTCCAGGAAAGCAGCCAGGCAAGGCTCAGTGGACTGCTCTTCCTGAACAGTGAAATATATTTGTTGGCTGCCGGTCTTGCTATAGGTATATTTGCAGCTATAATCCCCGCAATACAGGCCTATAGATCCAACATCTCTGAAATCCTATCCAAAAGTTAAGATAAAAGACAAGACATGAAACAATTCCTCCTCCTATTATTCGTACTCACCGGTTTTGCAGCCAAAGCACAACACGATCCCAACGACCAGATCATTTCTGCAAACTGGGAGGTGATCGGCAGTGTGAACTTTAAAATCGTAAAAAACAAAGAGATGGTCCCGGTATTTACCCCCGAGATTAAAAAGCATGCAGATAAGCTCTTCGAACTCGAAGGCTATATTGTTCCGATAAAAGACGGCATGAAACAAACCAAATTCATGCTCTCAACGTTACCTATTAATCAGTGTTATTTCTGCGGAAAGAATGGCGTACCTGTTATGGTCCTGGTAGAACTTGCCGAGCCGGTCAAGTTTACCTACCAAACCGTTACCATAAAGGGCATTCTGAAACTCAGTAATGCAAACGCCATGGACACCCCGCCAATATCGCTGATCAATGGAAAATCAATCTAATCTTATGCATATAGACCCGGTAAATATCTTAAAGGACCACGATTTAAAGCACACCAAACAAAGAGTTCGTGTATTGGAAGAAATTGCACTGGACACCGTTGCAATTTCACAACCTGAACTGGAAAAGAAACTTGGAAAGGAAATAGACAGGGTAACCCTCTACCGTATTTTAAACACCTATGAAGACAAGGGTATCCTTCACCGGATCATGGACATGAACGGAACGGCCAACTATGCCATCTGTTCCTCGTCCTGCACAGAACACCACCACCACGATGAACACGTGCACTTCAACTGCAGCAACTGCCAGAAAATCTATTGCCTGGACGTCAAGATACCAAGTATTAAAATGCCACCGGGTTTTACAGCCAGCAGCATCAATACCACTGCCTACGGGATATGCGAAAAATGCAGTGCCGGAATGAAGGCCGATTAATTAATACACTTAGCTCGAACACGCAGGCTAAAGCACCCAAAAAAGAGCAAGCCACTTTATCGACATCCGGATCATCCTTCATGATCCGCAGAGATAAAGCGGCTTGCTCTTTTATAATTTTAATGGGAAAAACTAGTGGCCTGAATGACCATCAGCACCGTGCGCATGGCCATGAGCCAATTCTTCCTCAGTAGCCTCACGAACAGCAAGGATCTTACCAGCAAAAATCAAATTTTTACCAGCCATAGGGTGGTTTAAATCTACAGAAACAGTCGTTTCGTGTACACCAGTAACACCAGCTCTGAAGTGGTTACCTTGATTATCCTGCAAAGGAATAACATCTCCAACGTTAGGAAGATCAACATCCTTAAACATTTCTTTTGGAAGGTCAGCATAAGCTCCCGGATCGATCTCTCCATAACCATCAGCCGCAGAAAGTTCAAAACCATACTCATCACCTGCATTTTTTCCAAGCAAATGCTCTTCAAATTTTGGTAACATCATACCCACACCAAATAAAAAAACCAAAGCGTTTTGCTCATCAGCTTTTTCTACAAAAACTTGTTGTCCTTCTTCGTTAGTCGTATGCAATTCATACGTTAAGGAAACTACTGTATTAGGTTTAATACTCATTAGATTCTTGTTTAATTTATTAATTTTATTGCTTCCTCAACTGAAAGTACTGGCAGCTGACATGCTTTATTTCGGCAAATATAGATTTTTGTTTCAATGCTTTGCTTATCTTTTAACAAAGGAAGTGCAGAATTTGTTCCCGCAATAGTAATTTTATTCGGAATATAGATGCCATTCAACTCTTCCAGGGCACTTTTAACCTCATTTCCAGCTATTGCAATTTCATTGATGCCAAATACTTCGTTCAGCAATTGTATCGCCCAATTGGAATAGGCCGAGCCATAGGTCTTAATTTGTGGCTGTACCGCAGCGAGCATCGCCGCAGCCTTATCCAAATAAACAGGTTCGTCAAAAAACAAGCCTAGTGCCTGTAAATTTTGCGCCATTACGGAGTTCGAAGCCGGGATAACATTGTCCATCAATTCATGCTTACGTGCAATCAGACTCTCCCCCGTCACACTTGTATAGAATAACATTGGGCTATCCGGATCAGAAAAATCTGCCAGAACAATCTCCGTTAAACGTTTGGCTTCATTTAACCATTTATCTTGAAAATCTACTGCATATAAGGATAATAAAGCTTCGATAAAAAACGCATAATCATCCAGAAAGCCAGGGATGCTCGCTTTCCCGCTTTTATAATTGCGGTACAAACCGCCCATAGGAGTGATCAAATGATCCGAAATGAAAGTGGCCGCTTTTACTGCCATATCATAATAGGTCTGTTCCCCAAATACATTAGCACTTTCTGCCAGACCTTTAATCATCATTGCATTCCAGGCGGTAATACATTTATCATCCAGGCCCGGTCTAACCCGGCCGCTTCTGTGCTCCAGCAAGTTTTCTTTCAACAGCCTCACTTTATGCTGCAATTCAGGAACGGCGAGTCCTTTCGCCTCTGCAAACTCCTCATCCGTATGCCTGCGCAACAGAATATTGGTTTGTTCTTCTTCCCAGTTTCCTTCTTCGGTCACATTAAAATATTCAGCCAGTAAAAGATGATCGCCACCGGCAAGCACTTCAAATTCTTCAGAAGACCAGACATAGAACTTACCTTCCACCCCCTCGCTATCCGCATCCAAAGCGGCATAAAAAAGTCCTTCCGGAGAGGTCATTTCTCTTTTCACCCATTCGATAGATTCCTCTGCCACCTGTTTAAACAGAGGCATACCAGCATATAAATAAGCCTCCGCATATAAACTGATCAGCTGACCATTATCATAAAGCATTTTTTCAAAATGTGGCACATGCCAGTCCCCATCCACTGAATAGCGGGCAAAACCACCGCCTACCTGATCATAAATTCCGCCTAAAGCCATCTTTTGCAAGGTGAGCAAGGCCGATACATGCGTTGCGTCGTCTTTCATCAAATGGCTGTAACGAAGCATAAACTGCCAGTTATTAGGTAAAGGGAATTTAGGTGCCCGGTTATAGCCACCTTCACTCATATCAAAATACCGCTTCCAGGGTTCAATGACCTCTTTTAGATCTTCCTGGGTATACTCGGCACTCTTTATGTTCGGAACAATTCTTTCTGCATTCCTGATGCCATCGGTTAATCGATCTGCATACTGTCTGGCCTTATCGGGTTCATTTTCCCAGAGATCTGCCACATGAGACAGGATATTAATCCAGTCGTCTTTCTTAAAATAGGTTCCACCATAAATAGGCCGCTGATCCGGCAAACAAATACAATTTAAAGGCCAGCCTCCGCTTCCTGTCATCAGCTGTACGGCCAGCATATAGATCTGATCAATATCGGGGCGTTCCTCCCGGTCTACTTTAATACAGATAAAATGCCGGTTCATCACTTCGGCAACTTCATGGTTCTCAAAACTTTCACGTTCCATAACATGACACCAGTGACAAGCCGAATAACCTATACTCACCAGGATCAGCTTTTGTTCATCTCTTGCTTTCTGTAAGGCCTCTTCTCCCCATTCAAACCAGTCAACCGGGTTATAGGCATGCTGTAATAAATAAGGAGAAGAAGCTTTAATTAAATGATTGGGTTCAGAATTCATACTATAAAGGTAAAAAGATATGTTGTACTTTTACGGTAAAGCAAGCCATATGAAGATTACCCACACCGAAATATACCGCTTCAGCATTCCGATGGAACCCTTTGTTATTGCCACGGGAACGATGCATTTTGCACAAAATGTACTGATCAGGGTACATACTGATGAAGGCATTTACGGTGTAGGTGAATGTTCTGCTTTTCCTATGATTGTTGGTGAAACACAGGAAACCTGTATTGCAATGGCCAAAGACTTTGCACAGATCTGGCTGGACAAAGACCCACTTGACATCCCCGAACGGATGAATGACCTGCTGGGCTATGCTGCTCATAACAGTACCATTAAGAGTGCTTTTGATATGGCCTTATTTGATATTTCGGCAAAAAACGCCAGGCAGCCACTCTACAAGTTTCTTGGCGGGCACAAACGACCCATAGAAACCGATATGACCATAGGCATAGGAAGCCCGGAGGAAATGGTACAATCTGCCTTGAAATATCAGCTGCAAGGCTGTAACATCTTAAAGATCAAACTGGGCAAAAAAGTCCATGACGACATCCAGAGGGTAGCCCGGATCCGGGAAGCCGTGGGCCACAGTATGATACTGAGACTTGATGCCAACCAGGGCTGGAGTTTTGACGATGCGCTGCTTGCCTTGGGTGAAATGGCTCAATACAACATAGAATTCTGCGAACAGCCCATGCGTACCTGGTTTGATGATAAATTTCCGGAACTGAAACTCAATTCGCCCATCAAACTCATGGCAGATGAAAGCTGTTACAACCATCACGACGCCCGTAAACTGATCAACAGCCAATCCTGCGACTATCTGAACATTAAATTTTCAAAATCAGGAGGCATCCTCGAAGCCCAGAAGATCCACGAAACTGCCTTACAAAAAGGCATGAAATGCATGATTGGAAGCATGCTGGAAAGCCGGATCGCCTTAAGCGCGAACCTACACTTCGCATTGGCGAGTCCAAATGTGGTTTTCTTCGATCTGGACACCTGCCTTTTAGGCCATCTGATCGACCCGGTACAAGGCGGCCT
>NZ_DATMRL010000489.1:0-10324 GCF_035566355.1 Pedobacter sp. | reverse complement strand
AGATAATAGTGCTTACTTTTTTTTAGTTTTTTTTGGTTTTAGTAATAGGGCGTTGATTTCATCATTTTTCTCTATCGCAGTTTTGCGTCTTCCTGATTTAATCCAATCAATTAATTCCTTCTTAGAGAAGTATAATTTTTTTGCTTTCTTCATAACTGGCATTTTCGATTGAGACACGAGGGCGTAGATTGTTGGTTTAGCCAAGCCGGTAACCTTTTCGGCTAATTGTATACCGCCGATCTCTTCTACATCTTCATTGTTAGAATTCAAAAGCTTTTTTTCATTTTTGAGTTCCCGTATTAAGCATTCTATATTTTCCAATCTTTGCTCGATTACTTCGAACGGGTTTGATGTTAATTGTGCCATGTCACAAAGGAAGTAGGAAGACCTATCAAATGGATCTGCTTAAATCAGAAAGGAGTAAAAAAGGAGTAAAAAAGGAGTAAAAAGGGAGTAAAAAATTTGGAGTTTAATGGGTTTAAGAACACATAGTTATTAAAGATCCTCACTAAGCTCGTAGGGTTAAAAAGACTAAAAAAATTATGCCTATTTTTAGGTTATAATTGTTGTTACGCTATTTACATGGTAAAATCGCAGTTTAAAAGTTTTGGTTTTTGGTTTATGATAGCAGTTGTGTTATTTGGCGCAATATTATTTTTCTCTGCTTTTTTAAATACAAGAACTGAACAGCAAAAACAAGTTTGCCTTATTAGTGGGCCAATATTTAGTATTTTATTTGGCTGGCAACTTTGGCGGGATGCAAGTGTTATTTTAATTGATAAATTAAATAAGACAATTAGTTTCACTAATTTATTTACTAGACGACAATCAATTATTTCTTTCGATGATCTCGATGGCTTTATTGATGTGTACCAAGCCGTACAGGCGGGAAGGATTAGAGTAATATATTTAGTAAGAGATAAAAAGTTTGTAAAAAAACTTTCGAGTTATTATTATTCAAATTTGGATGAATTGCAAGAAGCTCTGACTCCAATAAAATACCTGGGATTGCAGAATTTTAATATCATTAAAAGTGTAAAGATTTTGTTTAATCTTCGGGTATTAAAATAATAATGCAAAAATATTATGATCTATACAATTTTGTCCAAACCAGGAATAGGACTATCATATTCCGATACCTGAATCATAATAGATTTTCTTACATTCTCCTCATCGAATTCATTTATTTCGTTATTTCTGGTATAATGAAAATTGTCGCATATCCAATGCACTATATCTTTTCTTGAGTTGGTTGCAATTTGCAGTTGATGCTGACTCAAATACCAGAATACATGTGAAAATTTAACCGCGCTAGATTTAAAGGTCAATTTGTTTTTTATGCTCATTCCATTAAGAAGATTTAATAAATCAGGTCTTTCAGTTTCAGCGAAATATTCTTTAAGTAAATTATAAATTTGGTTTATTCTGTCCGATTTAATGCTAATAGTTAATAGTGATGAGGAATCCTGAGAGGTTGAATCTACCTTTTCCTCAATCTCAATTTGAATGGGTGTTGTAACTTCTGGGAGCAAGGAATGTATTTCAGCCGGATTTTTGGACTTTATTTTATAGAGGGAAACCATTTCAGCAAGGACTTCAGTCGCCGGCTCTGAAGTTGGATCTTTTTTGTTACAAAAAAACTCTATTGCATCCGCAAAGCCCATGTTTTTATTTGATTCATAAATTTCAAATGACTGAATAAATATGCGAGTCTGTTCTAAATTATCATTTGAATGTAGTGATGTTATTTTAGTGTGAATTTCATTATAGAAATTCTGTATAAATTTATTCGAGTTTCTTGTGTTATTTAAACCGAGATTAAATTGGTCAACGTACTTTTGAATTATTTCAGATTCTAGTTTATTAAATAAAACCTTATCGAAGATTTTCATTTTGAGAGTGTTTCATTATGCCTGATTAATTTCATCAATTTCATTCTTAAATTCTGTTAAGGTCAACGCATATTTTTTCTTGGATTCATTTTCAAAGCTATCCAAATAGCTTTCTGTTGTCCTGACATTTGAATGGCCCAATGCTTCAGAAATAAATTCAATACTAGCGCCGGATCTTTTTAAGACTGTGGAGAATGAGTGCCTTGCTGTATATGTTGTTACAACCTTCTCGATTTTAGTTTCCTCCGAAATAAATTTCATCCACTTATTTATCGTTTTAATTAGTTGCTGAATTAATCGGAGTTCGTTTTCAGGTGTGCAGCCTTTTTCAATGATTGGAAAAATATAATTATCAGCATTAATCCTTTTATTCCCCCATTTCTTAATTATTTCCCTGGCACGATCGTTCAAATAGATGGATATCGGTTTAGGATTAGATCTCGTAGCTCTTTCAGTTTTCGCTCTTAGGAAGGTTAAATAGTCGCCATCAATATTTTTATATTTTATCCTGGCTATGTCCTTAATATTTATGCCGTTGCATAAGTAACTGAAGAGCCATAAGTCTCTGGCCATTTCTATATTACTGCCAGGAGAGGGTTTATAATCGTAGATTTTCTTTATATCGGATAAGAGGAGAGCTTTTTTTGTATTACGGCTTGTGGGTATTTGATATTTACGTTTACCAAAGGGATAAGACTCTTTGGAAATGTTTTCATCTGAAATGGATTCATTGTAAACGGATCTTAGCGACCTCAAATATATTCCAACAGTAGTGAGGGAGTTTCCTTCTTTTAGCATCCATTTCTCATAATCTCTTAAAAACTCTATAGTGATATCCTCGAATTTCAGGGAGTCTTTGAACTTTTGAAGGGATTTTAGACTGCATTCATAGCTTATAGCCGTGCTAATTCTTCCGGCAAGTCGCAGCACTCCTATATAATTGTTGTAAGCGTGGATTAAATCATCCTTACTGGTCGATATCTTGAACAGTCTGTTTGCGAAAATCTTAAAATTAAAAACGGGTAGTTTGTCTATTATATCATTAGCCTTTGACAAAAGCTTAAAAAGGTCGTCGCGGATATCTTTTGACTTTTTATCTGGCTTTTCTTCATAAAGTTTCGCATAGTCGTCCTTACTTAAATTATACTTGGTAGGATAGTACTTCACCACTCTATTATATATAGCCCTTAGTTTAACTGGGTATTTGTCGCCCGATTTGGCTCTCCTGGTATCATGTATTATTACCGCTGTAGCACCCTTCATTTGCAAACATTTGCAAACAAACCTACTAAATATCCATTGAAAACAATAGAAAACGGAGAGCTTTATATGAGCTGTAACGCAATACTGCACTGCATTTGAGCTCTAAATATTGAAAATCTGATAAAATCGATAAAAAGGGGCTTTTTTGACTGTTAATCAGAGGGTCGCTGGTTCAAGTCCAGCAGGGGGAGCAAAAAATCAAGCACTTACAAAGGAAACTGTGTAGGTGTTTTTTTATTTCCAAGGGTATTTTGATAACGAATTTTGATGAATGAGGGTGCTTTCCACTCCTGGCCTATTCACTCCCGAATCGTTTTCCAGCCAAGCTTAAGACCAGAGTAAAATCTGAAGGATAAAAAGTTGGGAAAATATGTTTTTAACTGCTACTAACTAGGTAAAGCTTTCCCTTTTTTTGGATTTATTATATTCTGGACTAATTTGAGAGGAAGACATTAAGAAGAAGATTACAAACATCCGGAATTCGATTACATTTTTCCCTCAGAAACATACTCGTCTAAACAAACGCCATCAAACGGAATCTTCCATTGGTTAGATGAATGACATTTCCAAGACCATTATAAAGATTGCAACCAAACTCAGCAGTAATTATTATAAAACTGCTGAATACAGGAATTGTATAGGATGTTGGATAGGGGTCAGTCTTGACAATCTTAAAGTAACTGTTACTTTGATCGCCTGATCCCAAATAAGATTTCCAAGCTATGCCGGTTGAGTCATACCAAGTTAGCTGAATGCCTGGCGTAAGGATCTTGCTTGAAATAGGATTGACAACGTAGAGCGTATCGCCATTGCTGTCATATATGACCGTATAGCTGGTATCTTTTGATAATTGAGAGAAAGGATAATTTTCCGCCTGAAAAAAAGAATCCAGTACCTTGGTATTCATAAGGTAATACGATTGGGGATATCCGTAAGTGAGGTAATTGATATCCCCCTTACTGAATCCCAAACCAGGATAGGTGTTTACGGTCGAATCAAATACTCCGCCAATCCTGTTCAAACTATAAATAATCACTGTCGTATCTGGAGGGAGATCGCCTGAAAACCACGCTACGCCCCAGGGACTGTCAACACCCGCAATTCTAAATACCCGGGTTCCATTGAGCGTTACATCAATATAAATGCTGGAATCAGTTAACGTAGTGTCCCTGGTTGGAGTCTGAGGAGAAAAAAACTGAGGGGGGACTGAATTTTTATAGCAGGAAATCAAAGAAGCTACCATCAAAAGGAAAACCGGAATTAAAGTTTTTCTAAGACCACTATAACCAACCCATTTTTTCATTGCCCTGATATTTGATGACTTCAAAGAAGATTCTAACTGTCGGTATGGAAAATACAATAACCTTGACCCCTATTCCCCCACAAATTTAGCTTTAAATGGTGCCAATGTGAAGGGTCAATCTTGATGGGTTTTACATTGAGATTGACGGACGTGCAAAATGTATTGCCCAATTGCTTTAACGTATTAATAGTCATTGATATTTCCGCCCCGGTAGGGGGAGCCGCTACAGACAAGGGTTTCAGCAAATTCGCTGAAACCCTATTTTTTTGATTTGCAAACATATTATTCTCCAATTTTTTTAATCTGTTAGTGCAAATTCCTAACTGTGTGATCACCAAATTCCGGATAAGACTGATCACAACGAGGATTGATATTCAATAGTATCGAAGGTCAACTTAAATCGGAACAGAATGATCTTGGCCTTCGGAATTTCTATTCGGCAATCCTTTAGTGATCTTAGAGTGATCCTTTAGTGATCGCAGATCCGGAAAAAGATCGTTTTCCTTTTAAAATTATCAGCCAGGGGCCCCCAATTTACTTCACTAGTAATGCCTCTTGATATACCTTCCTGACTATACAAATATGCACGCTGCTTTTTCCCATTTATCAGAGTGTCATAAGAGGCTCTGATAAATAAATTTTGAAATTTTTCCCTCCGAAATCACTCCGCTTGATGCAAAATCTGATCAAATCAGATAGGTAGAATGACCTAAAAGGCATTTTTCGGCCGGTCCATGATTCGCCGAAGAAAAAAAATATTTATCGGAGGCTCTGACACCACTTTAATAAACCCTTTTTTGATTGACACATATTTGTACTACGATCGGCAGGAATATAACAGATATGTACTTGGTTATTGGTTTACTTTAATTCTTGGAAATTCCGAACAGTGTGATTACCAAATTCCGGATAAGACTAATCACCATGAGGTTTGATATTCAATAGTATTGAAGGTCAACTTAAATCTGAATAGAATGATCTTGGCCTTCGGAATTTCCAGACATATTATAGATTCCGGTGAACTTGACTCCGGCATTATTTTGGAGTGTATGTTAAGACTTGTTGCCGTTCGTCTTTACCAAATGGTTTACCGTTAATAATGGGTATTTCCAAAGTGTCTTTACTGACATCGCTATAGCAAGCGCATGAAAATTTTAGTGTTATATTATTAATTAAATCTTCCGTTTTAATATTATTTAGTGACCAAAATTCATATTCGTTATTTTCAAGTAATTTGTCGTGAGAATTTGCCGAATAGATAATAACATTTGATGAAGGAATGAAGCAATCTTCTGATGACAATAGTTTTGATTTTATTTTTATGGCATAGCTGTCAGAACTATTGTAGGCATAATATAGTGTCCCCAATGTGGTTGTATCTTTGTAGTCTGGTTTGAAAGCTACATAAAATTTCAAAGATGAATTAGGAATTAAACCAGTGATAATTTTGGAGTCACCTTCGATTATTGACTTATTGCCATAATCGAATATTTGCAACTTGTCTTCTGCTCCGCAACAACCATACTTCACTGTCTTGTATGTCATGCCGTCTAGGGTAAGGTCATCGCAATCTCGGTCAATAATGAAAGCAGTTTTTTGTGGGTTGTCAAAGGCTCCTAATTCGACGTGAATATTTCGTTGTTGTTCTTCGCAACCTGTGCATGTTTTGGACGTTGTCGTGTACTTAGCAAAATAATGTTTAAAGTTTTTATCACTGTGCGAGGCAATGAAAACCACCTTGTACGTAGTTTCTACGGTTTTAATGTCGTAACCACCGGTACTAGAGTCTCCAGTTAGTATGCTAAATGAAGACTGTCCAGAGTCAGCATAAACATTTTTGACACTGTCCACTTTGGGATTTGATAAACCTTTATTGCCATTTTTGTCTGAGTTTTGAATGTTAGAGCACCCCAAAATGGTAAATGTGCAGATTGTGATATAGGGTAATCGTTTCATAATATTGGTTATAATCCCATTTGTTGCATTAAAAGTCTCAAGAGGTCCTATTCAGTAACAGTTGTAAATTAACAAAGCCAATACATTTTTCTTTTGAAGTCAATAACCGAAGGGCCACTGGAGCAACCTCCTACTTCCTTGGCATCTGTATCTTTGGGAGAATGTCCAATGATCCATTTTCCTGTCTTAGTATGCTTCATAATGACTCCTTTATCCATGATTTCGCCCTTTTTGCCAGACAGATTATTTCCGCTATTAATGACAGATATCGAATCGCCTTTTATAACAACTATGCATGTGGCACCATTTGACTTGCCATTCCATTCAGCAAACGCTATTGAATAGGTATAAGTTCCATCCTTGGGTTTCTCATCCATTCCAATTTGTGTTTGGCCAGAGCATTTAACACAAATGAGAAATAATAGAGCGCTCAAATAGAGATTTCTTCTAATAAAGCTGTAGGCATGACTTCCCAATATTTGACTTTGGTTATTCAATAATAATTTGATTGCTGAAAAGTTCTTTGAATACCGCAAATGACAATTCATGTATATCCTCACAACTGTCTAACATAATTGCATAAAACATTTTACCTTTAAATCTGGTCTTGCTGTCAGAAGCAGTAAAGTAATTGACTTGTCCTGTAGGGCCATCGGGAGGCGTAGATGGGTCTTCCAAAAGCAGTCCGGGATATTGCGGTGCTTTTCTTTCTATTGCTAATATATACAAATGACCACCCCTATGTCCTTATACATTGATTTATCTATAACCTCGTAAGCAACCATTTTATCGTATTTGTCAGAAAAAGTAATTTTTCTTTTGTCTGAATATTTAGCAACTAAGGTACTGAGGTAGTCCCCCAAATTTTCGTTTTCATTTGCTGATTTAAATAGAATCGCAACAGTATAGCCAATTTCCAACCCTTTTTTATTTTTTATGGTTGGCGGAGTTATGGTAAACGCACTTTGTCGATTATTAAAGTCATACAATGAAACATTCCATGTTGAATCAACCAATATTTTAATTCCCAATGGCCGGGAAGTAAATGCTATTTTGTCACCCTTCGAGGCCGTCCAAATATCCTCCTTTTTGTAAGACTTATTTTTATCTACTTCCACAATCTTTTTATAAACAGCTTGCCCCTGTTCGTTTTCAAAATTGCCTGCTTTCCCGGAAATGTTTTTCACCTTATCCATAGCGAAAATGCAATGCGATTGCATACCCGTAAATGCGCTTGCGTAAGCAAATTCGTCCCAAAATTCTGCGGGTTGGTTGGTTGGCAATAAATGTTGTGCTTTAGTGAAATTGTCTATGGCTTGTAACGGAACGTTTGAAAGTGCATAATGATATCCAAGAAACCAGTAAGTCCGATAATCATTTGGGCTTTCTTTTATCGCCAAGTTATAATTGTCCACTGCATAATTATAATATCCAGAGTCATCCAGATTATATAGGTAGTGTGCAATGTCCCCCAAGAGCAAATTCAATTCTTCATTCTTTTTGGTTATTGATGAATATATGGAATAATTGTCACGAAGTTTACCTATGAGTTCTTGCTTTGGAATTCCATAAGTCCATTGAATTGACCAATGGTCAATGTATTGAAGATTATCTTTTATAGATTGGAATGCAATTAATAATTTGCTTTCATTGCTGATTTTGGAAATATCTATGAAGTTCACATTTGCGAATGCTCCTACAGAAAATAATGTCGCAATTAAAATAATCGTACCTCTTTTCAAATCTTTTCTTTTAAATTGTAATATATTCTTTACCTGTCAAAATCGTCCGCTTCATTAATATTATTCCTCCTCATTCAATTTGTCAAAGTCAGGTGATGAGGAAATTTCAGATATGAATTCAACCGTGCCCCTTCTTTTCCAAACTCAGCATGCCCAAATTATCCCAATAATAAGTCCAGCAGTAGATATAACAACTGCCAATACAAGTCCTGTTAAACCGGAGATATTATAGTAAACAATGAATCCAATCACGACTCCGATTAATAGTGGAGAGACAACAATTTGCAACCAAGCAATAATTGACGTTATCCATTTAGCGATTTTCATATCACTTTATCCAAGTTTTTAATCAAGTGTAGAAGTTAAATGGTTTGAGGAATGTCCATTTGACTTGACATCTGGGTAATTAAATTCCTGTCCATAACCAAGACCAAATTTTATTGCAATCAAGATGATAAAAAGTTTGCTCAAATTTCAATTTGATGTACGTCTATTGTTTTTTTCAGTCTGATTCCAAGAACTTTACTGCTTTAGCCTTTTTTGTCGAATATGCAAAACATCTTACGCCTTCATCACATTCAAAGCAAGGAATCCAGATAACTTTTGAATTTGGATTTGCAATTACATCCTTATAAACATCTTTGTTTGCTATGCCATCGTATGAATTGGCTTGATTCAATGTGAGCTTAGTAGCCTCTATGTCATTTAGGAACGAATTAATTTGATCTTTAGCGTAATCTTCAAACTTTTCTTTCGTCAGCGAGATCACATACTTGTTGATATACGCCTTGTAAATTTCCTGCCCACCTGCAGGTATTGAATCAGGCTCGAACACTCCGCGCATAAAGTAGTAGGTTTTGAAACTTTCACTATAGATTGTCCTGTTGTCAAAGCTCTTTATGGTTATATGGCTGGTGCTTTGATTTATTAATCCTACAGGGACTGTTAACACAATCGTGTCCTGTTTTTTTGTATTCGAGAAGAATATCGTTTTTGTTTGTGTGATTTTTTTGGAAATACTTGCACCCCTTAAGGTCGTCATTACTTCATCCGCATTACTGTTTATTTGTCCCACCAATGTTGTCGACAACAGTAAAAAGAGTATGGTCACAGAATTTCTCATAAATTTACAGGCAATTAGGGCGTTTTATATCTATTAAAGCTGATTCAATTACGGAAAATAATTATGGACGTCATCGCTTAAGGCTGTCATGTCAATTAATTTTGGCCTTTTACCCGGATCAAAAAGATATACTCCCCGGAGCTCAGGTAGCGTGTCCAATTTGATGATATATTCAATTTTATCAAATGGCTATTGATGATTATTTCATCCCATCAAATATTTCATGATATTCAACTGTATTTTGATTTCCGTATTGATAATCACCAAATCGTTTCACGTTGTCATGTGTTGCCATGAGAAGAAATTCGTTTATTGCCATTTCATCCTTTTCATTCTTTACTATAAATTCAAGAATTACTAACGCAACTCGTTCTCTTACTTTATTATATTCATCATTTGGAATTTCGGAACTCTTTGATAAACCATTGTTTTGTTGAGTTACTGTTCGCCACTTTAGCCAAGATTCGAATTAGTATATGCAATATCTATTTTGGTCCAGTATTTCCTTGTATTTTCCAATTGCAATTTCGTTGGAGTTATCTGCCAAAGTATCAGAATGAATTACATACTGGTCGGCTATTTCAATTTTATAAATTACAAATTCCTGAAAGTTCGGGGTATGGTTGGCAATGCTATCAAGCAATTTCAATGCTGCTTTAAGATCTTTTAGCTTTAAATTTTTGTAGTTGGAAAAGTCAGGTGATTTAATATAATTATTCTTGTCATTAATTTGATAATACTGTTTTTCATTCAATTTAATAAAATGATCTGTTGAATAGGTAGTATAGAGGTAGTCCATATACTTGCCTTTCTTTGATTTATAAATTTCATAGTCTTTGCTGAAATCTGCGGACTTAAATCCCTTATCCTTTGCCACTTTATAACTTTGAACAGTTAATTTTATATACTGAGCAATATAGACGCCAAGGGCTTTGTCACTAAATTGATATTTCTTCAAGGCTTCGCAGTCTTTTATATATTCATTTAGTAAATTATTCATTTCTTCTTCTGTATTATCATTTAATAAAACGTTGATCATTTCTTT
>NZ_DATMRL010000488.1:0-5042 GCF_035566355.1 Pedobacter sp. | reverse complement strand
TATCCTAACCCTGTCAAATGGGAAGAAGATTTCTTTAACCGATGCATCGAATGGACAAATAGCCAATCAGGAAGGGATCAGCATCACAAAAGCTAAAGATGGTCAGTTGGTTTACAATGTTAGCTCAAAAGGTATTGCTTCAGATGCGCCCGATGCCTTTAATACCATTGAAACGCCAAAAGGGGGGCAGTATCAGATCTTTCTTCCCGATGGAACTAAAGTTTATCTGAACGCCTCATCTTCTTTAACTTATCCTACATCGTTTGGAACAAAGAAAGAAAGGGTCGTTACCTTAACCGGAGAGGCTTATTTTGAAGTTACAAAAGACAAGCATAAGCCATTTAAAGTATTTGCTTTGCCTTTGCCAAGGCCAAGTGTAAAAAGAAATCAGATTGTGGAAGTATTAGGTACACATTTTAACATCAATGCATACCCTGACGAACCTTACGTAAAGACAACACTTGTGGAAGGAGCTGTTAGCGTAAATTATAAATATAAACTTACCCCAAATCATCAGACAATTTTTGATGGTAATACTATGCGGATCATTCCAGTAGACGTTGATACGGAGATAGCCTGGAAAAATGGTGACTTTGATTTTCAGAATCAAGATCTTCCTTCGGTGTTGCGTATGATTTCCAGATGGTATAACGTAGAATTTGAACCTCATTTAAATATAGAAAATCTTCATTTTGGTGGGCAGGTGTCCCGTTCAAAAGACATATCGGCTGTCATCAAAATGATCGAATCAACAGGAGAGGTGAAATGTAAAGTAGAAGGAAGGAGGATTATTATGACAAAATAAGCTACCAAAAAGAGTCCTTAAAATGCCGGGAATGGTGCAAACATACCCGGCAAAGATTGGAGTCAGATTCTAAGTTTTGAAGATTATCAACTGAAACGATTGCCGCTAATTGCGAAAAGAGGGCATATCGTATAAACCAACCAACTCAAATGTATAAAAATTTTACCAAGAAATTAGGTAGGCCTCCAGGCTATGCCCTTAAATTCCTGCTCATTATGAAGTTAATTGTTATCATCACTATGGTAACTATTCTGCAGGTAAAAGCATCCGTTAGTTTTGCGCAGAATATAAGTATCAATGAAAAGAACGCGCCTCTCGAAAAAATACTGAAACAAATCAGGGCCCAAAGTGGCTATGATTTCTTTTATAACCAGGATCTGGTGAGCCATGTAAAAGGAATAGATCTGCAGGTACGAAATGTAACCATTGAGCGGGCCTTACAACAATGTCTTCTAAACCAGCCTTTAACCTACACTATTGACAATAAGATTGTCGTCATCAAAAAGAAAGAGACACCAGTATATGTATTGGCTGATTCAGTGGTCACAGGAATAGTCTATGATGCACTGACCAGAGAAAGGATTGCAGGAGTAACCATCAGGGTAAAGAATAGTACAATCAGGGTGATGACAGATTCCAAAGGAAATTTTAGGTTATCGGCGCCAATGGGATCTGTGCTGTTGATTAGTTATGTAGGGTATGAAAATCAGGAAGTTATTGTAAATAGAAAGGTGCTGGATATTAAACTTAAAGAGTCTGCGCAGGCATTGAGCGATGTGGTGGTGACAGGTATCTTTTCCCAGTCAAAATCTACATTTACCGGAGCCGAACGAACTTTTAATGCCCAGGAATTGTCTAAGGTTTCAAACAATAATGTCCTTACGGCATTGAAATCTTTGGATCCTTCTTTTCAGATACCTGAAAATCTAAATTTTGGATCTAATCCGAATGTGTTGCCAGATGTAGTTTTACGCGGTGGTAATACATTAGTAGATATCCGGCAAAACGGCCAAAATGATCCTTTTAATTATCAGGCTGCCCCAAATGCACCCCTGTTTATACTAGATGGATTTGAAACAACTTTACAGCGGGTAAATGACCTCGATATGAACCGAGTTGCCAGTGTAACCATCCTGAAAGATGCTGGTGCAACAGCGATTTATGGCTCCCGTGGAGCTAATGGTGTAGTTGTTATTGAGCAGCTTAGACCAGCAAATGGCAAACTTCGGTTTTCCTATAACGCCAATTTGGTTATTGAAGCCCCGGATCTTTCGGGTTATGACCTGCTAAATGCCAGAGAAAAATTCGAGCTGGAAGACCGTTCCAATATCTTTAAAAACACATTCAATACTTCTCAGAATGGATTAGACCTGGTCCGGTCGTCCCGGTTAGACGCGGTAAATCAAGGCATCAATACAGATTGGATCTCCAAACCTTTGAGAAATGGTATAGGACAGAAACATAACATTTATGTAGAGGGTGGCGCTGATGCCGTTACTTATGGCCTGAGCTTAACCTACGACCAGAAATCAGGGGTTATGAAGGGTTCAGATAGAAAAACAACAACGGCCAATTCTTTTTTATCTTATCGTTTGAACAATTTTCAGTTCAGAAACGACCTGACCCTTAATTTTAATAAAGCAAATAATTCCCCCTATGGATCTTTTACTCAATATACAAGGCTTAATCCATACTGGACACCATATGATGCCAGTGGTAATTTAAAAGTTTACCTGGAAGAGGTTATTGATCCTCAAACCGGAAACAGGATTACTTCAATGGACAGCTATGATAACCTAAATGGCTATGTCGGACGTCCTGTAAATCCACTGTACAATGCCTCATTAAATATCACAGATCAAACCAGTTTTAAAGGCATTACTAACAATTTTGAGACCCGTTGGCAGGCCAAGAACTGGCTTAGGATAACGGGCCGTTTGTCATATGCACAGCAATCTGACGAGTCTGATATCTTTTTACCAGCACAGCATAGTTCTTTTGCCAATGTAGCCACCTTCCAAAAGGGCTCCTATACTAAGGGGACAGGAAGTATGCAGCGGATTGAAGGATTCTTAACCGGTGAAGCAAATCAGTCTTTTGGAAAGAACTTTTTATCGGCTTCTGCAACGCTCAATATCAAAGAGAATTCTTACAATACCCAGTCTATCCTGGTACAGGGTTTTCCTAATCCCAATTTGGATCAGCTCATTCTTGGCAATCAATACCCTGCCGGAGGTAAGCCAACGGGAACAGAAAGTTTGTCCAGATCTGTTGGTACACTGGCAAGGATGGCCTATTCATATGATAACCGCTACTTATTTGATGCCACCTACCGCCTGGATGGTTCATCACTATTTGGTTCTGACAGGCGTTTTGCCCCATTCTGGTCGTTGGGAGCAGGATGGAATGTGCAGAATGAGAAGTTTCTGAAAGGAAACACAGCAGTAAATGAATTGAGACTGCGCTATACACTGGGCACCACCGGTTCCGAAAGCTTTGAGAGTTATAAGGGAATTACAACAAGCCAATATTATACAGACAGGGAATACCGTGGAGTGATTACCTCTTATTTGCTGGGTTTTGGAAATTCAGCTTTGGCCTGGCAGAAAACTTTGAAACATAATGTAGGTATGGATTTAACCTTATTTAATAAGTTCACATTAAATGCCAATTATTTTGTTGAACGTACTAAAGGCAGTATAGCTTTTATTTCCAGCGCACCTTCCACCGGCTTTAATGGTTACTATGATAACATGGGGGATGTAGTGAACAAGGGGTACGAACTTTATGGAAGGTACAATTTCATAGCAAATCCAAAAAGCAGGAATAACCTTTCTGTATTTGCCAATGTTTTTCACGTAACCAATAAAATCGAAAAAATATCATCAACGATTGAGGCGCTGAACAACAGAGCAAATACCACCAAATCGAGCACACCTCTGCCCAGGTATGCAGAAGGTCAGTCTGTAAATGTAATCTGGGCGGTACAATCCCTGGGTATAGATCCGGCTTCAGGGCTGGAGTTGTTTCGTAAGAGAGACGGTAGTATGACAACGACTTATGACCCGGCTGATCAGGTGATTGTGGGAGATGCAACCCCTACATTATCTGGTACGTTTGGAACCAATATGGAATTAAATGGTATTGGGTTTAACTTGTATTTACGATTTAATTTCGGGGGAGATGCTTATAATCAGACTCTGGTTGACCGGGTAGAGAATGTGAATGTTGGAATGTATAACGTAGACCGGAGGGTAGCAGAGCAACGTTGGCAGGCCCCCGGCGATATTGCTTTTTACAGAGGTATTCTCGATTACAGAAGTAATGCTACGCCCGCAATCACCTATGCAACTTCCAGGTTTGTTCAGCGGAATAATTTTATTACCGGAGAAAGTGCCTCTGTGTATTATCGTTTTTCCGATAAATTCAATAAGCGGATTGGACTTCAAAATACAAAGATCACCTTATTCAGCAGTGAGTTGTTTAGGCTAGCCAGTATCAAACGGGAACGAGGTTTGGATTATCCATTTAGCCGTTCCTTTACCCTGCAGCTGCAAACCACATTCTAGAGAAATTATTTTTTATAGGAAACCATACACAAAGTATTAATTAATTATATAGATGAAAACTATTAAACAACTTTTCCCAGCCTGCTTATTTGGCCTGCTGTTGTTGTTTGCTTCCTGCAAGAAATGGCTGGATGTAAATCCTAAGACGCAAGTGAAAGAAGAAGCACAATTTAGCTCAAAGCAAGGCTATACAGATGCATTATTTGGTATTTATCAAAATGCGGCAAAATCAAGCGGCTATGGCCGAAACCTGAGCTTTGGTTTACTGGATATCTTGGCACAGCGTTACGAAAATAAAACATTATCTACTTCACTCTATTATAAGATAGCTCATTATAACTATAAAGATGCAGATGTAAGGAGTTTAACCGATGCGGTTTTTACAAATGGTTACGGTTCAATAGCACAGACAAATTATATCCTGAAAAATATAGACAATAGCCAAGCTGTACTGGATGAAACCAGTCGAAGCATCATTAAGGGAGAAGCCCTGGGAATGCGTGGATTTCTGCATTTTGACCTGGCCCGTTTATTTTCCGAGCGCTATGCTGATGGTGCGAATGCGGGTACTGTTTCTATTGCCTATATGAAGGAGTTTACCGTAAAACCACAGGCAAGGCTAAGTCTGGGCGCGGTTTTAGATTTATGTGAGGCCGATCTGAAAGCTG
>NZ_DATMRL010000487.1:0-4466 GCF_035566355.1 Pedobacter sp. | reverse complement strand
AACACGAATATTCCATGTATTCTTGGCCCCTGCGCTAACACATGGTTTAATAATCAACTGTTCTGCTTTCAGTTTCAAAAACAGACCGGAGATATCTGGTGTGGTACCTTTTTCCAAAAACAGTGTTGGGATGATATTTAGTCCAGCATCAGCGATCTCCTTGAGGTAATGTTTATCGCTGTTCCATCTTACAATATCTATTGAATTCAGCAGTTGAACATCCAGTGATTTGATCCGATCCAGCCACAAATAAAATTCGTCAATCTGCTCATGGTAATCCCATGGAGATTTGATGATGGCCAAATCATATTGTGCCCATTCTACTTCCGGATCATTCCAAATTTCCTGCTCAATATGAATTCCTTTTTGTTTTAAGAAGCATAAAAGTTCAGCATCTTCATCGTAAGCTGTTCCAGAAGTATATTTTTCCTGAATCTGGTAAGTTATAAAAGCTAATTTCATATTGATAGATAGGTTAATGTTTAAAACTCCATTGGACACATCGCAAAAGTATTTTAAATTTGGTTCTATAAAAAGAACCATTATTGTATTTTAAATAGAACCAATATTCAAACATTATGGCCAAAACAGCTCCTGAAATCCTGATGACTTTTATTAAACTGGAGAAAACATCCAGAACACCGCTCTACATCCAGTTATATGAAGAGATCAGCAGAGGAATTTTAAATGGAATGCTTAAATCAGGAGACCGGATGCCTGCCACCCGTTTACTGGCCAAGGAGTTTGGTATTGCCAGAAACTGCGTTATACATGCCTATGAGCAGCTAAGTATAGAGGGTTATATCTGCAGTCAAACCGGCGCGGGCACCTATGTGACCAAGATACCTGATAAACCTCAAAAAAGAACTAATAACTATCGACAACAAAAAATCATATCAATAAGTACGAATGAGTTACCTCACGCAAAGTTTGCTATGCAGGATTGTAACCGGGAATCGTTTATCCCATTTCAGGCCTCTGTACCCTTCTTACCTGATTTTCCATTTAAGACCTGGGGCAAAATTGCTGCAGATATCTACCGCAACATTCATCAGTATTATCTTGGTTATGATCACGGTCAGGGATATCTACCTTTAAGGACAGCCATTTCTGATTATCTGAGAATCAACAGGTCTATCAATTGCGGACCAGAACAAATTGTAGTGGTGAACGGTTCCAGGCAAGCGATACATCTAATTGCGGAGTTGCTTGTGCAAAAAAATAGTCAATGCTGGATGGAGGATCCTGGCTATAATGGTGCAAAAACGGCCTTAGCTAAGTTTGGCGCTGAAATCTGTCCTATTCCTATACAAACCAAAGGTATTGATCTGGACTATGCCATAACCCACTACCCCAACGCTAAACTGGCCTATATAACTCCATCCCATCAATTTCCGATGGGCATTACTATGCCACTTGACGAACGGCTAAAATTATTAAACTATGCCAGAAAGCAAAAAATGGTCATTATAGAAGACGATTATGATAGTGAATTTCGTTATGATGGTCGTCCGTTCGCAGCACTTAAAGGAATTGATACGCATGGAAATGTAATGTATATTGGCACCTTTAGTAAAATCCTCTTTCCGGCTTTAAGAATTGGCTATATGGTTTTGCCCAGCCAGGAGTTAGCAGAAAAGTTCACTTTAATTAAAGCAATTACGGATCGTCAAAATCCAGTTATAGATCAGGCCATTTTAGCAGAGTTTATCCGTGACGGTCATTTGAACCGACATTTACGCAAAATGCGCCTCCTCTATAAAAAGAACCAGGACGATCTGATCCAGTTGCTCAAAACTTATCTTGGAGACAAAATCAGCATATCTAAAGTTGAAGCAGGGATGCATTTTGTACTTACATTTAAAAACGCCTTGCACGCGGAACAAATTAAACTTCATGGAAAGCAAAAAGGGCTCACCTTATACCCAATTGATCATTTGTCCCTACAATTTCACTATCCTAACAGTTTTCTTATCGGCTTTACCGGTTTCAGCTTTTCACAAATGGAGGCTGGCGTAAAACTGATGAAGCAAATTATAGAGAGTGAACTATCTTTTTGTCAAAGCAGTCTTTAAGCACGTTAAAAGAAAAGCAAAAAGGATGAAGATTAAATAATTGACTGCATCCGCATAAAAGCGCAAAACTCATAAATTGTATAAATGGAATGAACAAATCTCAAACAATAGCGTTGATTTTCCGTTCTAATAGTAGTTTTAATGATCAAAGAAATTACTAAACAGCAAATATGGAAGCATTCAACATCAAAATCAATAGTGATATATACGGAGTAAGGCTGAAAAGTCAAAAACCTTTAAGAATTAATGTGGTCCGCCAGCATATCGGATACGAGATTGGCAGGGATTTCTTTGGTAAATGGTATGATAACTCACGCATGTCTGCTCTCGACAATGATATTATTGAAGAAATTGGTCATTCGGTAGAAGCCAGAGGTTTATAGCAGTTTTAGCTATTCCAGTCTTTTAAATAGGCATCAGCCATATAAAAATAATCGATAATAACAGGAAACCAAATAACTAATAAATATAGCATTCAATATTTTACATCTAATTATTTTAGCATTTGTGATTTTAATCTATATTTGCCACAGACATTTATAATTTCATTGACATGTATAGAAGCATTGAAGATTTCATCAAGGACTGGACAGTAGAAGCGGAAGAAACTGCTAAAATTTTTTCCTCAATTACAGACAATACACGTAAAGAAAAGGTTCACCCTGATGTCCGTTCACTGGAACGTTTAGCCTGGCACCTGACTCAGACGATTACTGAAATGGGACACCGCGCTGGCTTGTTCACGTTAGATGAATTGGAACATGTTCAGGCGCCTGCTGAGGTTTTAGCCCTGACAGACACTTATACACAATATGCAAACCTGCTGATTAAAGCTATTCGTTCAAAATACACAGACTCAGCCTTATCAGACCAGGTTGAAATGTATGGAGAACAGTGGGAAAAAGGAAAAATATTGCGGGTTCTCATTGTGCACCAAACGCATCACCGCGGACAAATGACTGTAATTATGCGGATATTGGGCTTACCTGTTCCAGGTATTTACGGACCTTCGAGAGAAGAATGGTCGGAATTTGGAATGGTTGCTCCTGATTGAATATGATGAACGAGTCAAACGAAACAATAACTCATCAGGGAAAAACATTTACTCAAATTGACTATTCAGAAAAGAAATTACAAAACCGTGAATTCATAAACTGTGAATTTATGAACTGCAACTTTTCTAAAAGTGATTTGAGCCACAATGACTTTATGGATTGTCAATTCAAACAATGCAATTTTTCCTTAACTACTGTGGTAGGTACAGGCTTTAAAGACGCTACTTTTATCGGCTGCAAAATATTGGGCATTGATTTTTCAAAATGCAATAAGTTTCTGTTTTCCTTCCTTTTTGAACAAAGTCATCTGGATTATTCCACCTTTTTTGGCACCAAACTCAAAAAAACCAAGTTCATAGATTGTTCGCTCAAACAAACAGATTTTGAAGAAACTGATCTGACAGCCAGTGTATTTCATAACTGCGATCTTTCGGGGGCTAGTTTTGTTCGGTCTGTTTTAGAAAAAGCAGATTTTCGCACTGCAAGAAATTTCAGTTTTGATCCGGCTGTGAATAAGGTTAAACAGGCAAAATTTTCGGCATTGAACCTTGCAGGATTGCTATATCAGTTCCAGCTGGATATTGATTATGATGGCTAATGAACTATGCTATTTATAATAAAAAAGCTTTAAAAATAAAAAAGCAGAATAAACACATTTTGTCTATTCTGCTTGCTTAAGTACCCGAGAGCAGATTCGAACTGCCACGCCGTTGCCAGCACCAGCCCCTCAAGCTGGCGCGTCTACCAATTTCGCCACCCGGGTATATTAAGTGCAAATATAGATTTAATCTCTAAAGTTTATAATGATAATTTGAACTTTTACAACTTATTTTATTGAGGCATCTATATAGATCTATGTAGTAAACAGGAAATCAGCCTTGTAACTGATATCTATTTTAGAGGTATAGACTTAATCCGTCATAAGCTAACCTGATGTTATCAGGCAGAACTTTCTCCACTTCATTATGCAGGCCGAGGTTATGACTGATATGTGTAAGGTAAGTTACCTCAGCATTAATCTTTTTCGCAAAAGTAACCGCTTCCTCCAGGTTAAAATGAGAAATGTGATCTGCAATTTGCAGCGCATTAATCACCAGAATTTTGGTCCCCTTAATTTTCTCTACAGCTTCTTCAGAAATCGTTTTGGCATCGGTAATATAAGTGAAATCATTGATCCTGTAGCCTAGAATAGGAAGCTTATAATGCATAATTTCAATTGGTTCGACAAGGGTCTCTCCTATATTAAAGGAATGATCAGCAGAAATTTCATGTAAATTGATCTGTGGAAGTCCGGGATACTGAATTTCAGAAAAAATATAAGAAAATTCCCTTCTTA
>NZ_DATMRL010000486.1:0-19817 GCF_035566355.1 Pedobacter sp. | reverse complement strand
TATTTTCGAAATCTTTAATTTTCTGAATGGTATAATTGGTAGGTGTAATGTAATTCTTATTGCCAATCCTCACGTTTCCGGAAGGCGCAGTCTGGTTGTTGACCCGGATGGCCTCAACCACCTGATCTACGGTCAGGTTGTGCGAACGCATTAGGTTCGGGTCTACGTTAATCTCTATCGTACGCGGACTTCCACCAAAAGGTGCTGGTGCCAGCAAACCCGGGATGGCCGTAAAAGAAGAACGGACATAAATATTGGCCATATCCTGCAACTCGTTATTGGAACGGATCGGGCTGCTCAGCACCAATTGTCCAACCGGTAAGGAGGAGGCATCAAAACGAATGATAAAAGGCGGCTGTGAGCCTGGCGGGAAAATGGCCTGGGCCCTGTTGGACAGCGCACTGAGCTCAGAGGCCGCCTGCGCCATATTCGTTCCTTCATAATAAGTAAGCTTCATGAGCATCAAACCTTGTACGTTTTTGGTTTCAATGCTCTTGATCCCATTGGCAAAAAGCAGAATATTGATGTACTGCTTACCAAAATAAGCCTCCATTTGTGTTGGGGTGTAGCCCCCAAAGGGGTGCGCAATATAGATCACCGGTAAGTTCATCTTTGGAAGGATATCCACTTTGATGTCACTGATGGCACCAATCCCAAAGAAGAAAAGTCCGGCAACCAACACCAGGATAGATATCGGTTTTCTAAGTGCGAAACGTATTAGATTCATTGATGTATAGATTAGAATTCGTTTATAAAAAGATCATAATTGCCCAATGCAGCAGATTTAAGCAGCAGTGCCTGCCATACATTGTTGTACGCAATGTCACGGTCGGTTTCTGCCCGGTTCAGGGTATATAAGGCCTGGGTTAAATCCACCATTGTGGTAAGACCATTTTTATATAAAGTACTTTTTTGCAGATAGGCATCTGAAGCCGCCTTGACCTGGATGGGTGCCTCCTTATAATTGTCTATCGCATTTTTCAGCTTCGTATCTGATAAAGCCAATTGTGCCTGCAGTTGTTTGTTGACCAGTTCATACTCGTCCTGAAGCCCTCTGGAAATATACTCCTGTGCTCTAACCTGCGGGTGCGTACGGACGATAGAGGTTAGGTTCCAGACCATCCCAACACCAAAGAGGTAGTTACCACGGGTAGGATTCACCCCATCGGCATAACTTTGAGTAAAGGCCGTCTGGTTCTGTGCATACGCAGAACTGAAGCCCGAACCCCTGCCCTGCATCACACCAAAAAGAGAAAAGGTAGGATAGTAGGATCTTTTATAATAATTGGTTTGTTCATTACTCACATCTACTCTGTTTTTATAGTAGTTTAAAACCGGGTGATTGCTCGTAATCAGCGTATCTGCTCCATATTGTGCCGGAATCCGGGTAATAGACGCTGTATCTATAGTAAAGTTAACCGAAGTGACCCCCATCAGAACGCCCAGCTTATTGGCCTGCTCCTGTTCCAGATCTTTAGCCTTGGTTAAAGAGATTCGGGCATTGGATACCTCTGCCTTGGCCAGAGAAGAATCTACACCGGCAATTAAACCGTTCTTTGCACGCAAAACAGCCGTATTTTGAAACACCAGTGCCCGATCCAGATTTCTCTTCTGCGATAAGGTTAAGCGCTGAGCCGCCAGCAAATTTAAATAGGCCGCAGAGACCCTGATTTCCTGCTGGAAACGCTCCTGCTCCAGGTCCTTTTTATCCCGGTTCAATACCGTCTGGGCAACTTTTATCTTTTCTTTAATCCTTCCGAAAGTAAAAAAATCCCAATTGACATTGGCCAGGTAAAGCGAGCCAAAAGCAGCATTCCAGTTTTGTTTATCGAGTGCAGGCCCTGAGGAGGCGACTGCTAAACCACCCAAACCATAGGATGGCCCATTCTGACCATTGATTGTTCCATAGTCATTTTGTGCCGACAGACTTAGGTTCGGCAAATAATCCCTTTTACTTTGCTTTACAGATTCTTCTGAAGCATGGACATAGTTACCTTTGGCTTTCAGCAGATCATAATTGGTTAGTGCGGTATTTACCGCCTCCTTTAAACTCAGGGTTTGTGCATTTAAAATCCCTGCGCAGATAAAAAGGAAATAAAATAGAAATAAAACAAATGATTTTACGCTAAGCATAGTGTGTATTTTACACTGCAAATTTATTCCGAAGGCATAAATTCAAAGTATGTGCTTCAAATCAATTATTATTTGAATCAAATAATTTGGACAAGAGCACATACTTTACTTTTCTATTACAATTATGCCCATACGGCATTTAAATGCCCTATTTCTTATGCTTACTTTTATGCCCATGAAGGACATCGAGAAAAAAGAAGACCTGAGATTGCTGGTGAATGAATTTTACAATAAGGCGCTGCAAGATGAGCTGATTGGTCCGGTTTTCAAATCTGCTGATTTTTCCTTAACTGCGCATATTCCGGTCATGGTCTCCTTTTGGGAAACTATTTTATTTGATGTGCATACTTACAGCGGAAACCCCATGCTTAAACATATCCAACTGAATCAGTTCATCCCTTTAAAACCAGAACATTTCCAGCGCTGGCTGGTGCTTTGGGAAGATGTACTTAAAACCCATTTTAAAGGAGAAAGAACGGACGAGGCTTTAAAACGGGCATCCTCTATTGCCCAAATGATGCAAATTAAAATTTCCAGGAGCGCACAGCCATAGTTCCGGTAAATCCCCCGGTTGATCACTCCCCCCATAACTAAGATTCAAAACCAACAAATTAAGATGGAAGAACAAGCATACATCTGCATACATTCATGCCTGGAACAGGTTACTAATTGGTTTATTAAAAACAGGGATTAAACAGGGACCAAACAGGGACTAAACAGGGATCAAACAGGAATAAAATACCTGTTCAGTCTCTGTTTTTTTCTTATTTGTTATAGAGATAATTCTTATTTACCTGGAACTATTCACCTCGTAGTATTCAACTAAATACAAACCAAACACATAAAAAACAGAAAGATTAAAAAAGAAACGAAGTGTTCTTTATCCGCCCAGCCTGGTCTCCCGCCCTCTGCACCTTGCTACCGAAAATTCTCGTACGCTGCGGAAAGACCTCAGAGATCTGCGGCTTTTTCAGCCGCCTGATATCGTTAGTCTTGAAGCAGATGTACAGAATTTTCGGCTATAATTACAAAACATCCTATTGAATTCAACAGCTTAACCGTATTTTAGTAAAAAAAACAAAATGAAAACAACCTTAAAAGCATCCCTTCTTGTGCTTCTTGCAGTATCCCTGAATGCTGAACTTAAGGCACAAGGTGTAAAAATTCCACAGGCCAGCAGTGGACAAACCATCACACAAGATTTTGGTTTAGGCAAAATAACCATCAGCTACTCTCGCCCGAATGTGAAAGGCAGAAAGATCTTTGGCGGTCTGGAGTTGTATGGCAATGTGTGGCGCACCGGTGCAAATAGTGCTACAGTAATTAAATTTACAGACGACGTTACTTTTGAAGGCAAACCGGTTCCTGCTGGTGAGTATGAACTTTTCACTATTCCAGGCAAGGAGGAGTGGACGGTAATCCTTAATAAAATGTCTAAACAGTGGGGCGCTTATGAATATAAAGAGTCGGAAGACTTACTGAGGGTTAAGGTAAAACCAGTAGCTTTAAAAGATAAAGTAGAAACCTTTGCCATACAACTGGTCAATGTATATCCAACCAAGGCACAGTTACAATTACAATGGGAAAACACTTCAGTGAGCGTGAACCTGACCACTGATGTAGATACTAAAGTAATGGCGAGCATTGATGAGGCAATGAAAGGGGAGAAAAAACCTTATTTCTCCGCTGCACAATATTACTATGAAAATGGCAAAGATCTGAACAAGGCACTAGAATGGATGAACGCTGCAGAAGCTGCAGATCAAAAAGGTCCGTGGATCAGGTTATGGAAAGGCCGTGTACAGTTAAAAATGGGCGATAAAAAAGGCGCCGCCGCAAGTGCAGAAGCAGGTCTTAAACTGGCAAAAGAATCCAATAATGAAGAATATGTAAGATTAAATTCGGCATTACTGGCTGAAGCCAAGAAATAATTTCTCTATTTTCTTTTAAAAAGGGCCGCCTTCAGGGCTGCCCTTTTTTATGTTGTACAGGCTTTAGTATTTGCTGGAGAAGGAGACTGAGTACAACCACCAGCAAACAGCCGATAACATTAAGCCATAAATACGCCACCACTTTGTAGTAACCGCAAACACAAACCGCTATTTCGGTCAGAATGGCGGCAACAAAGACCGCTTTTCCATCTACCTTTTTCAGATAAAAGGCCACTAAAAACACCCCGAGGATCGTACCATAAATATAAGATCCGAGAATGTTCACCGCTTCGATCAGGTTACCGATCTTACTGGCGTATAAGGCCATCAGAATACATACACCACCCCACAAAATAGTTGCCCACCTGGAGGCATTGAGGTATTGCGGGTCTGTTGCCTGTTTATTGATCAGTCTTTTATAAATATCAATCACACTTGTAGAAGCCAAGGAATTTAAAGCGCTGGCGGTAGAACCCATAGAAGCCAGGAAAATAATCGCGATCAGCAAACCAATTAAGCCTTTTGGAAGGTATTTGGTCACAAAACTGAGGAAGATATAATTGTTGTCGTTGATATCGGCCTTAGGGTCATTTTTCAGCATCAGGTCTGTAGCCTTTTTCCGTATACTTTTGGCCTGCTCATCTGCTTCCTTCAAAACGATCCGCTGCTGGTCTACACGGGTCTGATCTTTCTGGTCTAGTGCAGTTTCCAATTGCTGGAGTTCATGCTGCTTTTTCTTAAAAATATCGGCATATTCTGCTTCAATCTGCTTCAATTCAGGCTGATAGCTGCTGTTTTGTAGTTTATTCAGTTCAAAACTATTGAAGAATACCGGGGGGCGGTTGTATTGATAAAATGCGAAAACCAGTACCCCGATCAGCAGGATCAGGAACTGCATAGGAATTTTAACCAGGCCGTTCATCAGCAAGCCCATACGACTCTGCCCTACGGAGGAACCGGTGAGGTAACGCCCTACCTGGCTTTGATCGGTACCAAAGTAAGAGAGCTGCAGGAAAAAACCACCAATCAGGCCGCTCCAGACCGTATACTGGTTGTTCCAGTCAAATTTAAAATCAATGGCATTGGTACGGCCCATTTTACCGGCAATACTAATGGCCTTGCCTAAGCCTACGCCGGAAGGCAACAGATGTACCACCACTATCCCCGCAGCGAAAAGGCCACAGAAAATGATGGTCATTTGCAGCATTTGTGTATAGGATACGGCTTTTGTTCCCCCATAAACGGTATAAAAAATGACCAGACCGCCGATAAATATGGTCGTATAGGTTGTATTGATGTTCAGTATCGTAGAGAGTATGATCGATGGCGCATAGATGGTAATTCCTGTAGACAAGCCCCGCTGAATGAGAAAAAGAAGGGCGGTTAAGGCCCGGGTATTTAAATCAAAACGCTGTTCTAAGTATTCGTAGGCGGTATAGACCTTTAAGCGATGAAATATAGGAACAAAGGTGATGCACAAGACAATCATTGCCAGGGGCAAACCAAAATAGAATTGTACAAAGCTCATTCCGGTAGAGTATGCAAGGCCGGGCGCAGAAAGAAAAGTAATGGCACTGGCCTGTGTGGCCATCACCGAAAGGCAAACACTGTACCAGGGCATACTTTGGTTGCCCAGCAGATAGCCCTGGATGTTTTGAGCACCACGGCTCTTGTACACCCCATAAACCACAATGGCCAATAAGGTACAGATCAGTACTGCCCAGTCGAGGTTGCTCATTCAAAGTATTTTGTAAAAAGGTAAAACAAAAGGATCAGTACCCCCAGCCAGAGGATCAGCAGCCGGTAAAACTGCTGCCAGCTTTTTACAAAAGGCGGCAGTTCGGGGTCTTTTTTAAGATCCTTCATTATTTGGTATTTTGGTTTGAAATTAAATTGACCAGCAATCGGTATGCGCCTGGTACACCTGCAGGAAGTTCACGGTAAAAGACCAGACCGGAATAGACGTATTTGCCTTTACCATAACTGGCCACGAGCGGTGATCCTTTGGAGGGCTTTTCTCCGGTGTCGTTCATAGACAGTACTGCGGTATATTTTGGATCGATATCTGTAGCGAAATAAATACCACGCTCCTGTACCCAGCCGTCAAAGTCTTTGACGGTGATTTTATTCGGGTAGTTGAGCACCTGGTGCTCCGGTGCCAGGAAACTGACCTTAGCATCTTCTTCTGTAACCCGGTCTCTTGTGAGCTTAAAAGGATATGGCCCCAGGTCGTTGATCTTCAAAGGGCTGTTTACATTGTACTGGATCATCAGGGTCCCTCCTGCCTCTACATATTTGAGCAGTTTAGGCTGCATGGCTTTTACCCGGTCATTGATGTTGTACAGTCGTACTCCGGTAATGATGGCATCAAAGCCGGAGAGATCGGTATTAAGCACCTCATGATCAGAGAGCAGGGTCACTTCATAGCCAATCTGTTTTAAAGACTGGGGGACCAGATCGCCCGCACCGGCAATATAGCCAATCTTTTTGCCAGAGATCTTCAGGTCTACCTGTTCTACACGGGCTTCGGCTAGGGGAAATAAAGTTTGAACGGGAATATGATCATAATTGATGACATGCAAGCCACGGTTAAAAGTTTGACCGTCAGTCTGTATTTTTAAAGAAAGTGTGCCGCTTCGAGTGGATCCTGCCGGGGTAACGGTAAAATTAACCAGCTCCTGATCTCCTTTTGCAACCAGGTTGAAGTCGATCTTCTCTGGCGACACTTTCCATCCATCAGGAACCACTGGAATCAGGGTGCCCTGGCTCCCATCTTTAAAGCTGTTGAGTTGTACAGCAAAATTCCGGGGCTGGTTGCCGTTAAATACATAGGCTTTTTCTGCCAGGGTAGCGGTAACCGGGGGGGCAATCACCAAAGGCTGGTAAATTTCTCCTTTTACCGGATCGGTGTATTTGTAGACTACCGGCCTGTCAAAGCTGATGATTTTTCCTTCGATATTAAAACTGAAGGTGATCTTCGGCAAATTGGGGTTTTCAGGATAGCCAATTAGTAAGGGGTCGTTAATGGTATAGGTGCCAATGGCGTGTTTCTCCGCCAGCCAATAGGGTTGTGATAACTGATCTGCAGAAATTTTGCTCCGTATATTTATGATTTCGTTGCTCTGGGCTGCTGGTGGCGGGGCCACTAAGTCCGACACATCAGAAAATACGATGGAATTTCCCGGACGGATGAGGATCTGCGAGTTTACAGGAATAGATTCTTTTAAGGCATACTGGGCTTGCTTGGCATAGCTTTCGAACCAAAGCCCCGAAGCGGCAACCAGGAGTTCCTTAATCTTTTTTATCTTTTCTGTTTTCCAATAGTCGTCTGATAATTTTTCGGCCGCTGTAAGGATCCTGACCAGGGCCGGTACAGATTTGGAAGGTTCGGTAAGCTGGTAAGCCGCATTGGCCTCCTGGATCAGGCGGCTGATCTCCTGCCCGTCTTTAACACGTGTCCAGGTTTGATCTATGCCTTCAAAAAGATCCTGTTTAGCCGTGGCACCAGCCACCGGGCTAAAATATTCTATGGCCGGCCCACGCTGTTTAGCGGAGCCAAAGCCCTGGCTCTTGTGGTTGGATCTGCTTTCGGCCGCAATTTCTCCGTAACCTTTGCCCAGCAAGGCATTAAAACTACCCACATCTATTTTAAGCTGGTCATCAGAAGTGGTATTGTTGCCTCCAAAATTGAAGGTATTCCAGACCAGGCGTTTGGCCTGCCAGATCTTTACATATTTAAGTTGTTCGGGGAATTGTTTTGGATCCGCAGCTGCACTGAAGGCTTCACGGGCAAGAATAGCAGAAGCAGAATGGTGTCCATGTCCGGCTCTTCCATCTTCAGGGAAACGGGTAATAATTACATCTGGTCTGAATTTACGGATCACCCAGACCACATCGCCCAGGATCTGCTGTTTACCCCATATTTTAAAACTTTCTTCCGGATTCTTTGAAAAGCCAAAATCATTGGCTCTGGTAAAAAACTGTTCTGCACCATCGGTGCGTCTTGCAGCCAGCAGTTCCTGTGTACGGATCAGTCCAAGCAAATCGGCTTGTTCATTTCCGATCAGGTTCTGCCCTCCGTCTCCCCTGGTGAGGGAAAGATAGCCAGTCCTCAATTTACGGCCTTTGGCCAGATAAGCGAGCAGGCGGGTGTTTTCATCATCAGGATGTGCGGCAATATACAAAACGCTGCCTACTACATTCAGAGCTTCGAGATCCTGCTTGATCTCGCCCGAAGGCAGTTGAGTAGAAGTTTGTGCTTTAAGAAAAAACGGGGTTGCAAAAATAAGCAGCAATAAAGAAGCCCTAAGTTTCATATGTATCAGTTAATTTCCGAAATTAATCAATACCAATGAAACTTAGGGCTCCACTCAAATATTTTACAAGAGAATTTTACTGCTGATTTCTTTGTCTATGGTAATAAATCCTGGGTATTTAATGATCGCTCCTGCAACTTTAATGCTTGGTCTGATCTTTAAGGTAACAATACCCTTTTTTTCAGGTCCTCCATTCCTGGCTTTTAAAAAGCCGGTGATGCTTTCCATAGTCTTGCTATTGGAGATAAAAGGATAGATATTGGCGGTCATATTTACCGGTACTACGGTCGATTGTCCGGAGTTTACGTCTACACTTTGATTTACAAAACCATTGGAGATCTCTTCCTGGTTGATCAGGATCTTATATTCAAATTCATTGATAGATGCATCACTGGAAGTTGGATTGGTAATCTCGAGGTTCAGTTTGGCTCTTAAAGGAATATCCCTTCTTAAGAGTCCAAGTGCCAGGCCGGGCAAGCTTCCAATATTTATGTTCTGATCACTGATCAGGCTTTTAATGTCTGTTCCTGCAATGGAGATCTGGTCGGCGGATACGATCCTGTAAGTACATTTTTCAAGTGCTTTGATCTGCTGGGCTTGTTTATTAAGGCCACATCCGGATATAGATATAGTGATTGCCATCAGGCAAAATAACGCGAGTTTCTTCATAATGCTATAACGGCTAAATCTTGGAAATGATATGTTTGGATAAATTAACGTCTTCTGCCTGGTTTTTTACCGATCAGTGCGTCTACGCTGTATCTGCCTGCACCCGAAAACAACAGGAATACATAAACGATCAGATAGTGCCAGGCAAGTTCCTTCTTTTCAAATGCATCAGGTGCATGAATAATAAAAATGGCAACCACCATGGTAACGATCAAAGGAATCACAGCCAGACGGGTAGCCAGACCAAACAGCAAGAGGACAGAACAGCCTACTTCTGCAAAGACAGTGAGGAAGAAAGAAAGTTTTTCACCTAAGCCCAAAGGGTCTCCAAACTGAATTGGGGCACCGTTAAGTACCGGACTTATTTTACTCAGGCCATGGGTCAGCATAAAGGCGGCTATACCTATTCTCAGGAGTAAAAGTGCAAAATCAAGACTTTGGTGGTTGTAGTTGGTGTTAAAGATTCTTCTCATTCTTCAGTTTGTTTTAAAGGTATGAGTTGTAAATATATTATTTTTTGTGCTTAATCAACAAGAGCCTTGGTAAATCCGGCCATCGCATCTTGTACAATCATCTTTTTGGTAACGTCTGGTTTCCCACTCTCAATCATTTGTATGGATACCAATCCATGCAGAATGGACCAGTAGGTGTGGAATTTCAGAAAGTAGTCTGCTTCCGGGTTTTTGCTGCCTGCAATGGCTTCTTTTATGGTAGAGATCATCAGTGCGGTCATTTCCTGCAGTTCGGGAACTTTTTTAACGGTATCGCAGGCGGGAATGCCCAGGCCGAACATGAGCTGGTAATATTCTTTATTGTCGAAAGCGAAGTCCCAATAGGCATCTCCCATGGCTGCAAGCTGCTTTGCCGGGTCTGCATGTGTTGCTTTGACTTCCCTTAGGGTTTCGGCCAGCTTTTCAAAACCTTCTTTGGTAAATTCGAGCAGAATGGCTTCTTTGTTTTCAAAGTGGTTATAGATCACTGGAATGCTGTATTCTATAGCATCTGCAATTTTCCGGATAGAAAGAGATTGCCAGCCGTCTGTGATCACCAGCTGCCAGGCGGCCTCCAGGATTCCGATCCGGATACTTTCTTTGTGACGTAGTTTGCGCTCTGCGATTCCCATGCTTATCATTTTAGTTAACAGTGTTAGCAAAAATAAGTCTATTCATCAGAGAAAAGAAATGATCTGCTGCAATCTGACTTTAACTTAACAAAAAGCTGTTTATGGCCTAGATATGGATATATCTAAAGGTTAAATTGATCCTCGGTGCTGCCGGGCGGGCGAGTTTCGGTAAGCGGTGTTCCCAGATCCTTTGGGTATCTCCGCGCATCAGCAACAGGCTGCCATGCTCGAGTTCAACGGAGATGACAGGGAGCTTTTCTTTGTAGTTCCGGAATTGGAAGATACGCTGGGCTCCGAAACTAACTGATGCAATGACGGGGTATTCTCCAAGTTCTTTTTCGTTGTCTCTGTGCCAGCCCATGCTGTCTTTTTCATCTCGGTAGTAATTGAGCAGGCAGGCGTTAAAAGGGGCATTGCATTTTTCTTCTACTTTTTGCTTGATCTCTTTCAGCGCTGCTGTCCACATCGTGGCTTGCATGCTTAGGCCGGAGTAAGTATAGGTAATTTCCGGTCCTCCATAAAAAGCGGTTAACCTGGGTTGCATTACTGTTTTTCCAAACATTTTAATGGGTTCCTGCTTCCATTGGACTTGCTTTGTTAAAGTGTCTAAATAGCTGTCGCTGTCCTCTTTTGGGAAGAAATCCGGGAAGAAAAGCACTTCTGAAGGATGAGTAAGTACATTGACATGTTCGCCGTAAACGAAAGGATCCATATTGAGCTGTTGAGTCTTCAAAGTTACGAGCTTTATTCCGGATATAGCGCTTAGTTGTAAGGATATGCATCCTGGACCTGGCTGGATTGCAATTTTGCTTAGCCTCAATGCTCTGCAATTTGCTGGAAACACCAGACAAGCCAGCCAATTTCACACCGGACCTACTTCTCAACCAATGCAGGTAAGCTAAAGTAAAAAATGACATGATGTCCTTCTACCCTGACTTTTAAAACGCCTTTATTTGCAGAAATGTACTCCCTGGCCAGAAGCAAACCAAGCCCTACGCCACTCTCCTTTGCAGTTCCGCGGGTAGAAAGGTGATTGTTTTCTTTCAGCAAATTTTCCAGCTGAAGTTCCGAAACACCCGCTGTGACATTGTCTACTATGACATAGACTCCGTCTTCACCGTTACTCAAAACCAATGTAATTTGCTGTCCGATCGGAGTGAATTTAATCGCATTATCCATCAGGTTCCTTAAAACCAGCTGAATTTGGTTTTCATCGGCGAAAACCGGACAGGAACTATCAGCCTGCAGGACCAATTCCAGTCTTTTACTCTTTGCGAGTGGTCCGTACACCAGCATCAATCCTTCCGCCATCTCTTTCAAATCAAAAGACACCGGATCACTACTCACCGATTCCATTTGGCTCTTGGCCCAGTAGAGCAGGTTATCCAGGGTATGGTAAATCTGGTCTATGTTCTCCCTGCTGCTGTTGAGGAGCATTTTCAGCTCATTCAATTCCAGCAGGTCCATATCCGTTAAGAAAAAGATGCTTTTTAAACTGTTAAAAGGACTGCGCAAATCATGCGCGATGATGGAGAACAGCTTATCCTTTACCGCATTGGAAGCTTCCAGGGTTCTTACAGCTTCCAGATATCGCTCTGTTCGCTGCTTAACCACGACTTCCAGCCTGGCTTGTTCTGAGATGATCAGCTCCATATTCTCCTTTTGGGCGGCAATCTTATCGCGGCGCAACGTATTATAATGATCCGCAAGACCAAAAGCCAGGAAAAGAAGTTCGAACGTAAACCCCATAGGCCCAACTTCAAAAGACCAATCGTGGTAAGAAACGAGTTCCAAGCGGGCCAGGAACAAGTAAACCAAAGCAATACAGATAAAAGACCAGGCCAGCAGGAAATAAATAGCAGGCCTGTGCCCGTTAAGAAAGGCCTTAAACCCAACAAACCACAAAAGTAACCCGGTGGCCAGAAAAAGTAGGTTCACTGATCTGGATATCAATAGTTTTCCGCCGAATACACTAATGACTAAGATGACCAACCAACAAACAGTCAATGTGTTGAATAGCCACAAATACCCCTTCAGCCTTGATTTGGCACTTAGGAATTCTTTAGAAAAGTAAATCACCGACACACAGGCCAGACTGGCAAACAAATGCGGATAAAGATTAAAGAATATTTTTGTTGAATTTCCAAAAACATAGCTGTAACCCCGGGTATATAAAATCATGTAGCCAAATATTCCGGCAACATAGAGTGCATAATACAGGTACATCCTATCCTTGAGACCAAAATAAAGAAAAAGGTTAAACAACATCAAGGTGAGCAATACACCGATATAGAACAGTTCAAAGCGTGTCTTCGAGTTGAAACCCTTCAATAAGGTTTCTGCAGTACCTATTTTTAAGGCCAGCAGCATCATATTGTTAGACTTTACCCGCATATAGACGGTTTGTACAACAGAACCAGTATCCGGATCAGGCAAACTGAATACAAAATTTTTACCCGAAATCACATCTTCGCTTGAAGGATACAAACTCCCCCCGTGCAGATGTTTTGTTTTACCACCGGGTAAAGTAGTATAAAGATCAATATCTTCGATATTCGGGACATCAATAACCAGAAAACTATTGCGTTCGGGAATGTTTTTGTAACTGAATTTAATCCAGAAAGCCGAAGTGCTGGTCCCCAGATCCAGAATCTCATTTTTGGACCGTCGGAATTTACCGGCATTGTCCAGTGCTTTAATCTCCTGAAGGGTCATTTTAGCTGGCTTATCCTCAAGATAGCTCAGATTCCGACCGATGTTATGGTATCCGGAACTTTGCAAATCAAGTACTTGCGGCGAAGCCAGGAGAGGGAGCGCAATGAAAAATAAAATATGCACCAGCAGGTACCTCATAGAATACAGAACTTATTGACCTAATTTAAGGATTTTCCCCGTACTTTAAATCATAAGTAATGCAGAATTATTTTTTAACTCCCCTGCACAGTTAAGTTACAGGGGAATTAAATATCTAAAAACCACTATTGTCCAGTGCGAATGTATTTTTAAGATCCTTCCATTTGCCTTTAGTAAAATCCGGAAACTGTTGGGGCATATTCCCTTCGGCTATGGATTTCTCGGAAAGGGGCGTAATGACACTCATCGTTAGTGAATCATAAATATCTACAGGCGTTTGCCGGCGTTGTTTAACAGATTCTACGAAAGCATTAAAAACAAACCAGTCCATCCCTCCATGTCCCGCTCCATCGGCCTGATGTGCATATTTTTGCCAAAGAGGGTGATCATACTTGTCCAGCCAGACTTTCGCTTTATCCCATTCGTCATAACTGGCAGATTTTCCCTCCACATAAATCGCATCTGCAACATCCATCCACAGGCCCTGCGTTCCCTGCACCCGGAAGCCCAGAGAATAAGGCCTTGGCAAATGCGTATCATGGGTGAGCGTTACAGTTTCTCCGTTTGCACAATTGAGCATCGTGGTGACCAGATCGCCGTTCTTAAAATTCACAGACAAGTTTTTATTTCCAGGAGATACTTTCTCAATATATTGATGCAGACCCCTGGATTTAGACGCAAAAGAAACCAGATTGGTAAACTGATTGCCTTTATTGATGTCGATATATTGCATAATGGGCCCTATTCCATGTGTAGGATAGATATCTCCATTGCGGACTGCATTCCACTGCGTCCGCCATTGGGCTTCACCTACGGTATTGGGCCCAAATTCTCCCCCCTTACCGTCAAAACTCTTCCCATCGTTAAATAAAACGCCACGGAGATCATGCTGGTATCCGCCCTCCAGGTGGATCAGTTCTCCAAAAACCTGGTTTCGAACCATATTTAATACCGCCAGTACGTCACGCCGGTAACAGACATTCTCTAAGGTCATGTAAGGAACTTTGGTTTCTTCATAAACTTTTAAAATTTCCCAATGGTCTTCTACAGTAATTCCGGCTATAACTTCACAGCCGACATATTTCCCAGCCCGCATGGCATCAATAGCCTGCTCCTTATGAAATTCCCAGGGTGTGGCAATGATCACCGCATCTATATCTTTACGTTCCAATAATTTCTTATAGGCATCAAGACCTCCTGTATATTCGGCCGGTAATTTCTTTCCTGCCTTTACAAATTGCGCGCGGCAATATTTCAAGGAACTCTCCTGAGTATCGCAAATAGCGGTTATTTCAACATCAGACCGAAGAAGCCCTTCTGTAATATGATTTCGGCCTCTTAATCCTACGCCAATATATCCCAGACGGATCTTGTCTTTTGCCCGGGCAAACAGCAAACTGGATGGCATCAAGGTTAGTCCTGCCAATCCTACAACCCCATTTACGCAAAAATGTCTTCTATTCATGATCTTATAATTTAACAAAGTGTTTCCTATACTTTTTTGCCTCGGCCAGGATTGTCTTTTCCATAGCGGTGGCTTGTGCTTCCAGTAATTTCAGCAACTGAAGCTGTGCCCTGGTGCGTTCCAGATTATGCTCGACAGACCTGATCTTATAGTATTTATCGCCATTCAGATAATCGGTCAGAAACCTGACAGCCTGCATATAGGGCATTAAAAGCACACCCTTTATTAATGATCGCAGCTCCCACTCCTTTAAAAAGCTGGCCGCGGATTCCATATAGCCTTTGGTATAAGCATTGAACAGGTCCAGGTTGAGCTGAATACGGGACAATTCTATTTCATCTTCAGCAGCAGTATTGGCAATGGTACGAATGGCATCCCCAAAGTCATAAGCCACATAACCAGCCATCACGGTATCCAGGTCAATGACACATTGAGCATTTCCCTTCAGATCCAGCAATACATTATTGAATTTGGTATCGTTGTGGATGACCCTTCTTGGCAGTGTCAGTTGTTGTGCTGCTTCCTGGAAGAAAGACATGACTTCACTGCGTTTTTTTATAGCCTCCAGTTCCTGGAAAACAAGCCCGGCACGCCCCTTAGGATTCTCCTTGACCGCCTGGTTTAATTGGCCCAGTCTTTTTTTGATGTTGTGAAAATCAGGGATCACTTCATGCATAATGTCTGCAGGAAGGTCAGAAAGCATGGCCTGGAATTTCCCGAAGGCCTTTCCTCCTTCATAGGCTTGTTTTTCTGTTTCCACAACATCATAGCTGCGGGTGTCTTTTAAAAAGAGACACATCCGCCAGTAATGGCCATTGCTGTCTTCATAAAAATACGGTCCTGTTTTAGTAGCGATCAGTGTCATGACTTCTTTCTGAGGATCTCCTTCGCCTGATGCGTCCATTTTGCCCTTGAGGTGAGCAATAACCCGGCACATGTTTTCTGTAAGACGGGGTACATCTGTAAATATGTCATTATTGATCTTCTGCAGTAAATAGTCGTACTCCGTACCCGCCAGATTTTTTAAACGATAGGTATCGTTGATGTGTCCTGATCCATAAGGCTTAAGTGTAGAGACATCCACATGGCATCTGAATTTAGATGTGATTTCAAATAAGTTCTTAATTCTTCCCAAAATAAAGCTTTTAAGTTTAACTAGTTACGGTTTAATAGTTCAAATACAGGCAACCTGTCTGGCGCCACTTCTGTTGTAAGGATTGCAGGGCCTTTTATTTTCTTGCCCAGGTCATCTCTCCAGCTGCCTTTTGGCAGATAAATGGTTTTGACCAGGCTACTTGTCAGTACCGGGGCAACCAGGTATTTGCTGCCCAGCATAAACTGTCCTTTTACATCGGCCAAGCCCTGGTTAGGAAATTCATACTCCATACTGCGGGCAATGGGTTCGCCCGTTGAGGCCGATTGTTTTGCCAATTGAAGAATATAGGGTGTGTATTTAGCACGAATATCTACAGCCTTTTTAATGGCTGACAGGTTCTCCTTTGACAATACCCTCCATGGTGCAGCCGAAAATTGCATCATAGGCATTAAGGCCGAGCACTGCGCCGAGCGGACCACCAGTTGTTCATCCAGTTTATCTTTACCGATGAACGACCCGTATTCTCCGCCCCCAATCATATCGGGGCAGCTGAACTGGTATCCCAGCAGACCAGCAGTAGTGAGGTGTGGTATCAGTTTTTGCAGATCCTCCCAATTGTGTTTTTTATCGCGCAGCCGTTGTACTAAAGGCTCGCCGCCCATTTTCCACATGGCCCGGTACTCATTGAGTGGATAGTATAAGCCCATTTCGCCCCAAAGCCGGCTGTGTTCATTAGGGCTTGCCTTTTTAAAGGACAGTGAACTTGAGGGGTAAAAATCGGCATCTCCTGCGTCGAATTTAAAGCCATCCAGATGGTAGGTGTTGACCATATGATCTAAACGGCTGCGAAACCATGTTTTGGCATCTGGGTTGGTAAAATCAAGCACCGCACTAAAGCCATTCCACCAGGAGATCAGGGCAGGTTTTTCTGCTTTTTCCCAGGTTTTACCTGCTTCTCCTTCGTTGTCAAACAGCAGAAATTTTTTGGCCAACAGTTCTCTAAAAACTTCGGTGTCTGGAGATACAAAGGGGCTCATCCACAGCATGACTTTAAAACCCAAATGGTGCAGTGTATCTACCATAGCGGCTGCATTACTGAACCGATCTGATCTGAAATCAAACCTGCCATAATAATCTGCCCAGTTGTCGTCGATCATGATTACTCCGGGTGGGAAACCCTGGTCAATAATTGCCCTGGCATAACTTAAAATATCCTTTTGATTCTGGTTGTAAACCAGTTCTATCCAGGTATTGTATTGTGGCCGGCTCAATAATAAGGTATCTGGCAGTTTATTTTTGGACGGGAAGAAACGTTTTGAGGCGTTGCTAAAAGCCTCACGCAAATTTTTTCCTGCCGAATCAATGACGAGTATCGATTTGGAATGGCTGATGCTTAGTCTGTTTTTATCAAAAGTGAATTTAAATGGCTCCTCACTCCAGATGAACCTGCCCTTGCTAGATACCAACAGTGGTGCAGCCTGGTTACCACGGGTATCGCCATTCATATCCAGACTGTAACCATCTTTAAAAGGCATCAGGTGGGCATCGTTTACAGCGCCTCCGTACCATTTTTCGCCGTCTTTAACAGGAACGACTGTTTGCGCGGCGAGCTTTGCATCTGTAAGGCTTGCCATTACAACTAAAAACAGGCCCGTTATAAAGATCTTCATCATATACTTTCTTTTTATTGAACTTTTAGGATATGGCTTAACTTATTATAACCTGTAGCTGCTTCCCAAACATCATTATTGGCCAGGCGGATACTAAACTCCGGTTTCGCCGCAATACTGGCATAAGCATCGGGCAGGCTCAGCAGCATTTCATAGTCACCAGCAGGGAAATCGGCAGGGATTTTAATGCTTTCTGTTACCTTGTTATCGCCGCTATACCATTTCCTCACATCGGCGGCCATCTCAAATGATTTTACTTCGTGTGTTTTGGTATTTCGCAACAGTAATTTCGCCGGGCGTTTATTATAAGGGGAGGCATAACCCGCATTTTTGATGTTTAAGACAAAGTTTAAGCTGGTGCCTTTGACCAGATTGTCTGGCAGCTGTGCACTTTGTAAAACAAAACGATAGCCAAGGTTGCGTTTAATATGATCCATACAACCACCGTCCTGCCAGTCGTTGTTAACTTCTGTATTGTAATGTGCATTAATGAAACTGTAATGCAGGGCGGCAAATTCTGCCTGGATTTTGCCGGCAGGCTCGCAGTCGTTGGCTGGACTATAATCATCTGAGCAGGTTTCGCCACCCACAACAACAAACTTGCTGTCTGCTTTGGAGTAATCTTTAAGGGTATTCAATACCGTGCCGTCAGAAGCACGTGGACTTGAATTGTTGCCATAATCTTCATAAGTACCAAAATCGTTGGCGCTAGCCATGAAACAATCGTTGTGGTAGCCTAAACGGGCAATATCACTTCCACTAAATGCACCACTTTCCGTTAATGGAGGAGAACTAAGAGGGGAATTAATGCCGTAGAGGTAGCGCTGCTTTAATTGTGGATAGCGCAGCTGGATCATCCGGTCGGCTGGTACAGCGTCGAGCATGGCTTTGATCACTTCTATCCGGTCTTTCCAGTTGTTGTCTGTCAGTTTGTTGTCCTGACCGCCATTGTTGGAGGCATCTCCAAAAAAATCACTGTAGTATTGCTCTCCCCAGGTGCCTATAAAGCCCAATTGCACACAGGCGATCACATCGGCATTGTCATGCAGGACTGGCTTCAACTGTGTAATGTGGTTAAGGATAACCGCTTTTGGTGCATCACCATACAAGGGGCAAATAAAACCTTCTGGACAATTACCCGGCTTTGCAGTGGCCGTGTAGACAAAACGGGGGATCAATTTAACCCCGGCCGCACGTGCGGCGTCGAAATCCTTTTTTAGATTGGTCAGGAACGATCCGGATATGGCTTTATTCACCACATCATCTAAAATATAATACCTGAAAACGAGCGTACTTGACACTTTGTAGTTTGCACTTTCTATGGATTGCGGGGAGCGGTAGCTTTTCAGTTCTGCCTCTGTTAAGACAGTGTAATTGCTGGAATGTACTTCAGAGTAGCGGTAGAAGCCACGTTCCGGATTAGGAAAATCCTCGTTACTTTCTGTGTAGGTAACATTTAGCCTTTCCACTTTAACCAGTTCATCTTCCTTATTTTTGCACGAAATGAACAGCAGTACCGTAATTAAGCAAATACTGCATGCATAGGCTATATATTTTCTTATCATGATGGTATTTTATCAGGTTTAGTTTATAGTTTAAAAAAGATGTTCCGCTTATACAGCCAGTAACACAGCCCCCATTCCAGAATTAATGCAGCGAAGGCCGATACTACTGCGGCTATATTGAGGGACACATTTAAGAACAGGTGTAGCATATCACCTGTAAAAATGGCGACTTTGGCATTTAGCCATTGTACGCCAACTGTTTCGAAGAACAGATAAATAAATATGGCATTCATCCCCACTACGGTAAAGATCCAGGCATATTTGATATTCTGCTTTACATCAACCAGCCAATACACTGCGGCCAGGATCAGTAATACCCAGCCCACAGAAGCAAATGTGAACGAGCTTGTGCTGATCCGTTTGATCATTGGAGTAAGGCCTGACAGGTCAAGGCCAAACCCGATGACCAGACCAATCAGCCCTGCGATGATCAATGCTTTGATTTTGTAGGCACTGGTCTTTTCGGAGATCAGCAGTTTACCTGCCAGTACCCCCCAAATGGTATGCGCTGCTGTAGGGATACAATTGATGGCTACCCAACCGTCGCTGTTTATCTTACCCATGAGCAAGGTATCTACGTAGGCACCAAAATTTTTTCCCTGGGTAAAGGGCTGATCGAATCCTGGTATCTCCATGGTACGGTACAAGACTTCGGTTAACAACAGCAAGCCAATACTGAAGGCAAACTGCCAGGTAAAAGACTTGTTAATCATCAAATAGGCGAGCACAGTAGTGAACGCCAACTGCGTGAGCACATTCCAAAGCTCCCATACAGGCTTACCGGCATAAAAACAATGCAACGCAATTCCACAGATGAAAAGTTTCAGACTGCGAATACAAACATGACTAAGATTATCACCCCAGCTTTGGCCCTTTGCCAGTTTACGATGGTAAGAAATATACATCGCAGCGCCAGCCATGAACATGAATGCCGGCTGCACCAGATCCCAGAATCGCAGTCCGTGCCAGGGATGATGAAAGAACTGAAGGATTAAA
>NZ_DATMRL010000485.1:0-3992 GCF_035566355.1 Pedobacter sp. | reverse complement strand
GATTTACAGAGTAAAAAAAATAATTATTTTTTTTACTCTGTAAATCAGGTAGTTAAATAAGGTACGATTTGGGTACAATTTTTTATGTCCTTTACCGACGTTCATCAATCCTATTACTTTGTATCATAATCAAAACAAACTAGTAAACAGAAATTACTGGTTTGAATGTGAAACGAAAAATAGAAAAAAGATGTTATCAAAAATTAGTTGGACCCAGTATTTTTATGCAGTAGCACTTATTCTAGCCGTCTATTATGCATACGTTATCCTCAGATATTATTCCTTGGATATCCAAGAGAAGTTTACGCAGAAGAGGCCGTATGTGCCCGAAGTAGAAGAACAGGAGGAACATCATGAAGTTCAGCAAGAACAAATTACTGCAAAATCAACGGACTCAACTGATGACAGTTTTGATCAAATCGAATCTTTGATTGAACAAGTAAAGATACATATCGAGGGAGAAGGGAAATCGGTTATCGTCAATGAGAATTTCGCTTCGGAACTCGAGCAAATTATAAAAAGTTATCCATCCTTAAAATATACCCCCTATAAATCTGCTATAAATGAGTTGATCATCACTGAGTGTGGAAAATATGGATTAAATACGCTTGATGAGGAGGATGTATCCAAGTTTTGGGAGTAAAATATAAGCCACCGGGTTCCTCGTGTGTAGAGGTGCGTGAGAGAGCGAAGGGACTCTGGTGGCTTTCAAAAATGAATTTCTAAGTTTTAAATAAGAATAAGCCACCAGGATCCGCTTACGCGAAAGGGGTTGTGAAGAGAGATAGGTGAATGGTGGCTTTATAAAAATTAGCTATTAGGTGAGTAGATTTCTGGGTCCTCTGCCATGGATGTGGCAGAGGTACGGAAAAAAAGAGAAGATTTACTTTAAAAATTAATGTGTATATGAAAAAGAGTAGTTGGATTAAAAAAATCGGTAGAAAGTCTTTAGTATTGCTTTTGGCACTGTTGGGCAGTCGCGAATTTACCTACGCACAAAGTGGTTCCGCTGGTATCCAAGAAGCAACCAAACAGGTTAATGGTTACTTTGGTGTAGGTACAAGTTTAATGTATGCAGTTGGAGCTATGTTAGGTTTGATTGGAGCTGTTAAGGTGTATACCAAATGGAATGCTGGAGAACCTGATACTAGTAAAGTAGCGGCAAGTTGGTTTGGCAGTTGTATATTCCTAGTGGTTGTGGCCACCGTTATCAAATCCTTCTTCGGAATTCAATAGACATCTACCAATGGAAAAGGTCATAACTGAAAAACTATGGAACTATATTGTTTCCAATAATCCTGATTTAATGCTCACTCTTAAAGAGGAAGGCTCTGTTTTTCAATATTTAAAAAACAAAGTTCAGTCTGTGCAGCCATTAATTGAAGAGCTAGAGGAACAAAATAAGCCAGCCTATATTATAGAGGAGATCTGCTTAGAGGAACTCACAAGGGAACTTAGGCCTTCAAAATACCACTATATCAAAACTTTAGTTGAAGAGGAATTTGAAGATAGTTTTTTAGCTATGGTCGAGAGTGGTGTATTGACCTATGAAATCGTGAACATGATGTTAGCCTGCCAGGATATTTTTGAGTCGTTTAATTTTTCAGAACAATCTGAAGATGATCGTTTTTTAAGGTATGCGGTGATTGGTGAAGTGAGTGCTTATTTAATGGGAACAGTTTAACTGGATAAGGAGGGGAAATGAGCTATAATCAATTGGAGAAATTACAAGATAATATTAGAGCGTTAGAGTTGGTCTTTCAACATGATGGTAATAGAGTTTTGACTCATGATGAAGTTACAAGTATTCAAAGGTATTCCGGTTTTGGTGGACTTAAAGCTATTCTGTATCCTAATGGTTCAATAGAACAATGGAAGGAAAATGGAGCAACTAATCAGGATTTAACCTTATATCCAAGTATGATGAAATTTCATCAATTACTCGGTCAATATTTTACTCCAAATGAATATACTGAGGTCATAGATTCTCTCAGAAGTAGCGTTTTAACTTCCTTTTATACTCCACCAGTTATTCCGAAGGTTTTGTTTGAAACATTAAAATCTTTTGAGGTTGGACCTACATCTTTTTACGAACCAAGTGCTGGGATGGGAGTTTTTGTTAAAGAAGCTATAAATATGTTTCCGACTTTGAAGGAAGTTAATGCGGTGGAAAAGGACTTATTGACCGGCGGGGTTTTGACTACGTTAAGTACTTCCTGGAAATTGGATTCGACTATTCGCTTAATGGGATTCGAGGAAACGGGTAAAGAAGAAGATGGAAAATACGACTTAATTGCAAGTAGTATCCCGTTTGGAGATGTGTCTATATATGATCCAAGTTATGAAAAAACTTATACTAAAAGAATTCACAACTATTTTTTTGCAAAAGGCATAGACAAGCTGGTGGAAGGAGGGGTGCTGGCCTATATCACTACAGACGGTTTTTTAAATAGTCCAGGTAATGAAGAAAATAGGCGTCATCTCTTCGAACACGCGGATTTTATCTCTCTAGTGGTGATGCCAGAAAATTTAATGAAAGATACTGGCAATACGCTAGCACCTAATCATTTGCTCATTGTTCAAAAAAACAGCCAAAAGTCGTCCATATCGATAGAAGAGGAGCAGTTGATCAAAACTGTTGATAAACCAAGCTCCTTAGGTGTAATCACCTTAAACCAATATATTGATCAACATCAAGAAATTCTGATTGGGGATGAAATAGGCCCTGGCAAAAATCAATATGGTAAAGCCCATTTAAAGGTTTTGCAGAATGGGAATTTAGACCAAATGGCGCCCAAGATCAAAAGTATTTTGGAAAAGGACATGGTCAAAAATTATAAAGTGAGAAAGGTTGGTGTACCCTATATTGAATTGTCGTCTGATGAAGTACCTATTGAAAAATACCTCACCTTTCTAGACCAACCGATTGAAAAAGTTCGGGACAATGCTATGCAATTAGGATTGTTTGATATGAATTCTTCTGGTGATAATAATAGAGCTTTAGATTATTTGAACGAAAAGGATGAACTTCTGGTTAGAAAAAACTCTGCTCGGCTACTTGGAGTAATAAAGACGAAGGAACATCCTAATCATGAAAGCGTTGTGGTTATTGCAGCTCGAGAACTTAAGAAGAATTATTATGTGTACAGGATATATTCCAATTTAGCTGAAATTAATTCATCCACACAATGGATGAATTCCAACTCGCTTCAAAGTGCACTCGAAGATATAGCAAAGGTACTAAGGGCTTATCCGTATCAGTATAGGCTGGAAGGGGATGTGGCAACAAAGTTGGGTAGGTTGTTGGAAGTTAAACAAAAATCTGATGGCGAAATTAGATTTCCCTCTGACCTATTAAAGCCTTATTATAAAGAAGGCACTTTAATCATCTATTCTGGTTTAGTGGGTGTTTTAAATAACGTCGATTTAAAAAAATCAAGTGCTAAATTTTTGCCATTATCGGTACAAGACGATTTTGCTTTTTATAGTTCCTATGTCAGCACTAGAGATGCTTATGTTGATCTTGAAAACTATGAGCAGCAAACTGGCAATGCAAATATTGAGCTTAGGGGTTTAGCGAATCAGAATTATGATCTGTTTCTTGGTACATATGGAGTTTTTAATCTGCCGCAAAATAAGAAGCTGCTTCTTGGAGATAAAGCCTTTGGTGCAGACATGCCTTCTTTATTGGAACGAAGAGTTGGACTTGATTTTATAAAATCCGACTTTCTAAGTGTTGGATTAATAGTTCCAAAAGAGGAATTTAATACGGAGAATTATATAGATGCACTTTCTCGATGTCTAAATGATAAAGGTTTTGTAGAGCTATCTTTTATTGCTGCTGCCACTAAGTCTACAGAGTTGGAAGTTGTGCAATCGCTTGGTGATCAAATTTTTACAAATCCTGCAACTAGGGAGTGGGAAACAAAAGATAAATATCTTTCAGGTAATGTAGTGCAAAAGTTGGAAGAAGCGCAAAGAGCCTTAGCTGA
>NZ_DATMRL010000484.1:0-3041 GCF_035566355.1 Pedobacter sp. | reverse complement strand
ACAGCCGTCTTTCATCCAGCACCGCAGCTTCGGTATTGACTTTTCTGCGGGCATGAACAGTGACCTCCCTTAAGTCGTTGCTCAGGATTTTCAAGCCTACGCTTTGTACAGACCTGGAATCGTTGACTTTGATCTCTGCTGTTTGGTAGCCCAGCGACTGAAATTGCAGGGTGATGCCGTAACTGGGGATCTTTAAAGAAAAATTGCCCTGGTTATCTGTTATCGTATAGATCGGGGAGCCCTTGACTTTCACAGATACCCCAATTAATGCTTCCTTGGTCTTCTCATCCAGCACTTTCCCTGTAATCTGGAGCTGGGCGGATTTATTGATCACGGATACAAAACCATCGATCACCACATAGGTGAGCGAAGTATTGGACAACACTTGCTCGAGCGCATTGCGGACTGTGATCTTAGGAGAAGAAATGTTCAGTCTTTTTTCATATCCCCTGATTAAATCATCCCGCATCAGAAAGTGGATACCGCTTTGCTTTTCAATCACAAGTATACTTTCTTTCATACCTGCGTTTTTAATAGAAAGGCTGATGGTCTTGTCCAATTCCTGACCACGCCCTTCCCCTGCAAATAAAAGACTTACAAATAATAATTTCGTAACTGTTAAAACAAATGAAAATCTCATTAGAAATTTGACCCTGTCATTTTTAATCAAAAAAAATCTTACAGATGGATAAGGAATAAATCCTTTTTGCATACTTTTATAGAATTATGGGTTATTCTCGGGTTTCCGAAATAGTCTGTTAATTATAATAACCATGCTGACGTCGAAATCTTTTGGTTATTAGTTCATATGAAGCCGTTCTCCGAAAGAGGACGGTTTTATTGTGTCTAGTGTAAAATTTTATTGGTCATGACGGTTGGTTGGTTTGGTTGGTGAATAGATTGAGTTGGTTGGTTAATATATCGTGATGGTACGGCCTTGCAAGGTGTAATGAAACCCGAATGATGCACTCAGACCGTCCAGAAATTTGGATACCGGCATATTCCCGTCTAAAGTGACAGTTATAGGGATTTGTTTCAATTTTTCAGTACTAATGGTAATCGAGACATTGTACCAACGGCTGATCTGTGTTGTTAATTCTAAAAGAGGGGTGCCATCAAATACCAGTTGACCTTGCTTCCAGTTTTTTATGTTCTCAATATTGAAATTCGACTTATGGATTCCTGATTGTGCATGATAACTTACCTGTTCCCCAGGAAGTAAAACAGCAAGTTGCTGAACCTGACCGCTTTCAATCCGGTCAACTTTAACCCGTCCACTGGTCACAGAAACTAATACAGGACCGTCCTTAAATGCACTGACTTTAAATGTCGTTCCCAGTACTTGAGTTCTGATCTGATGGCTATAAATGATAAAAGGTTTCTCTTTATTTTTAGTAACCTCAAAATACGCCTCACCTTCCAATTGAACTTCTCTGGTATTACCTAAGAATTTCTCCGGAAAGGACAATGTACTTCCCGGTCCAAGGTATACATGGGTACCATCGGCCAAAGAGAAATTGGAATGCCTTCCCATTGGATTTCTTTGCACCAGTTCCTTCCCCTTCATTTGAGTTGCGTCACTTCTTTTAGTAGAAACCTGGTAAATGCCGATGCCCAAAATTAAAGCTGTAAAAATTGCAGCATAACGAAAGACCATAGTAAGATCTGTCCTTTTCTTTTCTGAAACGACTTTAGCTGGTTCATTTATAAATTTCAAACTCCATTCTCTCTTCCATTCTGATAAAATGCTTGGGTCAATCTCTCCGTCTTTAGCCAATTCCCAATGCTCATTCAAAAGCTCATTTAATGTATTTTGTCCAGCAGCCGTTTTAAGGAACTGATTGATCTCAATAGATTCCTCCGGGGTACATTCTCCTTTTAGAAATTTTAACAGGTCGGTTTTGTGGATACGCTGCTCCATTCTGGTTTAAAATGTTTAGGGTTCTATTATGCTAAACACTTATTTTACCAGGTAGTACTATTGGTTAGTTAAAAATATTTTAATACTTTCCATATACCGTCTGTTAGGATAAATCATATCTGACTGGGATCTTGTTGGGATAAGGGTATCCTTTCTCCCAATAAGACCCCAACCAAACCCCCAGCAGATATCACAGCGCCCACCTTAAGCCATAATTCTATATCGAAAATATTAAGCTCCGGTAACAACAGAGAAATCACAGGCAAATTGGTTTCATGACATAGTTATTAAAAAGAAATTAATATATTCATGTCACCAAACCAACCAACAATGATCCCGTTAAAAAATATGCTGAATGCAAAACAAAGAAATTTGTTACTCATCAACGGATGGCACATTAGCTTCCTGATGATGCTATTTGGAGCCATTAGTATTCAGTATGACCACTATCTTACGATGGCTGTATTGTTCTCCCCCTTTTGTGCCTATGTCATTTTCAGCATCTACTTACTCCGCATCAGAATAAAGATCAACAAGGACAAAATCCTTAAAATAACAAAGTGGCAAAGGAATTAAGAATAAGAGTTACAAATAACCAACTAAACAGGTCTGCGCCCAGAAAAATAGATTTTAATGGTCAAACCTCAGGGCCTGTAAGGTCCAGAGAGACCATAAAATCTATTTTTTAAAAAAACCGGGAAGCTTAACGTTTCAAATCTTCAATAATAAGTTTTGCCGTCCTTTCAGAAGCACCAGGCAAACCCATTTTCAGCGCCAGTTCTTCATAATCCTGCAGCATTCTTTCCCTCTGGCTGCCATCAAGCAAAGGCTTCAGGTCCTTAAAAATCTGTTCTGTATTACAATCTTCCTGGATCAGTTCTTCAACTACTTTCCGGTTCATAATCAGATTAACCAATGAAATGAAGCGGATCTTCACCACCATTCTGGCAATCGCAATGGACAATGGATTACCCTTATATACCACCACTTGAGGGACTTTAAACAGGGCAGTCTCTAAAGTCGCTGTGCCTGATGCCACAACTGCGGCACTTGCCACCTGCAGTAGATCGTAGGTCTGGTTAAAGATCAGACTTACCTTTCTTGTACCCGTAAACTGCCG
>NZ_DATMRL010000483.1:0-4644 GCF_035566355.1 Pedobacter sp. | reverse complement strand
ATCTTTCTGCCCATGTAATTGATGGGTAAAGGGGCATGTTGTTTTTTCATTCTGCTCAGTTCCCGCTGGAAATAGCCTGGATCATATGTGGCCTTGGAAGTGGCATCTACATAATTGGTCTTGGTACTGTCGAGACGCAGGTAGGTTTCTATTTTTGTTCCGGTGGTATCGGTTAGGATGACAGGGACAGTGCTGCTGGAAGTGATCATGTTGAGTACCTCAGCATACAGGGCATCTTCAAAGATCTGGGAGGATTTTTCGGTTCCTTTGACCCAAAGCTCAAATTGTATTCTTTCTTCCCGTTCCATTTTTTTAACGAAAAAATCGCTGTAAAAAACGGATGCTGCACCGATTACTGCTGCAAAGGCAAGTAAGAATAATTTCCAGCGACGTTTTTTTTCGTAAGGGTTCATAAAATGTGGAGGCAAATTACAAAATAGCATTCAATAACGCATCAATAGAACGGTAACAGTGTAAAAAATATATATTTGCAGGTAAGATTATGGAAAAGAAAGTTAGAGTAAGATTTGCTCCAAGTCCGACAGGAGGACTGCATTTGGGTGGTGTACGTACCGCATTGTTTAACTATTTATTTGCCAAACAGCATGGCGGAACCTTTGTTTTGCGTGTAGAAGATACAGACCAGACCCGTTTTGTGGCGGGAGCTGAAGAATATATTGTTTCCTGCCTGGAGTGGTGCGGCATGTCTCCTGATGAGAGCCCTCAAAAAGAAGGTGCATTTGGTCCGTATCGTCAGAGTGAACGCAAAGCGAGCTATAAACAATATGCAGACCAGCTTATTGCAGATGGCTATGCTTATTATGCTTTTGATACCCCGGAAGAACTGGATGCAAAACGGAAAGAATTTCCTAATTTTTTATATGGACAGTCTACACGCATGCAGATGCGAAACTCACTGACTTTACCTGCAGACGAGGTAGAGGCTTTGCTGGAAAAACGGACGCCTTTTGTTGTCAGAATTAAAATGCCGGAAAACGAACAGGTTTCCTTTATTGATCTGATTCGGGGACATGTGAGTTTTGATACCAATCTGGTGGATGATAAAGTGCTTTTAAAAGCGGATGGAATGCCAACGTATCACCTGGCTGTTGTTGCAGATGACAAGGCTATGGAGATTAGTCATATTTTTAGAGGTGAAGAATGGCTGCCATCAGCGCCAATTCATATTTTGCTCTGGAGATATCTGGGCTGGGAAGACGAAATGCCACAATGGGTGCACCTTCCGCTCATTTTAAAGCCAGATGGAAACGGAAAGCTAAGTAAGCGTGATGGCGACAGGCTAGGATTTCCTGTGTATGCCCAAAACTGGACGGATCCTAAAACCGGAGATCTGACCGCAGGGTTTAAAGAGCTCGGTTTTATGCCTGAGGCCTTCGTAAATCTGCTGGCGATGCTGGGATGGAATGATGGAACAGACCAGGAAATTTTTACTATGGATGAGCTGATCGAAAAGTTTTCTGTAGAAAGGATCAGTAAGGCTGGAGCGAAATTTGATTTCGAAAAAGCTAAATGGTATAATCATGAATGGATCAAGCATGCCGAAGCCAAAAAAATCGCTCCTGTTATAAAAAATGAGTTATTGAAAAGTGGCTTGGCATCTGTTGAAGATCTTTATCTGGATAAAGTAATTGATCTGGTCAAAGACCGTTGTCATCTTTTGACAGATTTTATCACACAAAGCCGTTATTTTTTTGTTTCTCCTGAAACCTATGATCTGGCTGCGGTAAAACCGAAGTGGACAGTAGAGAAGGGCGCCTTTTTTGAGGCTTTTATGGCTGTTTTAAAAGATGGGTTAAGTGCGGTGGAGCTGGAAGAAGAGTTTAAGGCTCTAACGGTAACACACAACCTTAAGCCAGGTGAACTGATGCTCCCATTCCGGATTATGCTGGTTGGAGGAAAATTTGGTCCGGGTGTATTTGATATAGCAGTATTACTTGGTGCTTCAGAAACGGCAGACAGAATTAGAAAGGCTTTATTGGCGTTTAACTAAATTAAATTGATATGCAATGGTTCGGTAAAGGTAGTGGTAATATCGAAGACAGGAGGGGTGGAAAGGGAGGCCCTGTTCTGGGCGGAGGAATTGGTCTTCTTGTGATCATTGTTGGCCTCTTTTTTGGAAAAGATCTTACGGGTCTGGTGAGTCAGATTCCTGCAGGAACTACCCAGCAAGAGGCTAAAAAGGGTGACCCTACAGATGCAGAGGGTAAATTTGTTGACGGTGTGCTGGAATCCACCAATCAGGTGTGGGAACAGCAGTTTGCTGCAATGAACAAAACCTACGAAAAGCCCGCACTGGTTTTGTTTGATAATATGGTGCAGTCTGCCTGCGGGAATGCCAGTTCAGCGGTAGGACCTTTTTATTGTCCTGGAGATCATAAGGTCTATATCGACCTGAGCTTTTATCAGGAACTGAAAGATCGCTTTGGAGCTGCGGGTGATTTTGCCCAGGCCTATGTGATTGCTCACGAGGTTGGACATCATGTACAGAATCTTTTAGGGATCTCTGCGAAAATGGAGCGCTACCGTAGTCAGCTCAGCGAAAAAGAGTACAACAGGATGTCGGTTAAACTGGAGCTTCAGGCCGATTTTCTCGCCGGGATGTGGGCAAGGCATGCGCAGGATCTGAAGGATTTTCGCCTGGACCCTGGAGATATTGAGGAAGCGATGAATGCAGCTAATGCAATTGGGGATGATAAACTTCAGCAGCAAGGGCAGGGACAGGTTGTTCCCGATGCCTTTACACACGGAACATCTGCTCAAAGGGTATATTGGTTTAAAAAAGGATTTGACACTGGTGACATTAATCAGGGGGATACTTTTAATGCCAGGCAACTTTAACCGATAGATAAGCCTGCTATACCCAAATTCAACAATATAGGTTGAAAGCATACATTATTCTTTAAAGTTGTATATATTAGAAATATTTTAAACGGCTGATTCCAGAAAAAGCGAAGCTGGTAAGTCCTATTTACCTTAAATAATGATCCTAATTGTAGACGATACACCAGAAAATCTTATTTCTTTAAAAAAAGTTCTCGAAGCACATAATTTTGAGGTAGATACAGCATCATCCGGAGAAGAAGCATTAAAAAAGGTTCTCCGGAATGAATATGTTTTGATTATTCTGGATGTTCAGATGCCGGGAATGGATGGCTTTGAAGTTGCGGAAGCGATTTCAGGTTATAGTAAGGCCAGAGAAACAGCGATTATTTTTCTCTCTGCAGCCAATACGGAACTTCGTTTTATTACCAAAGGGTATTCTTCAGGAGGTCTGGACTATATTACGAAACCGGTGGATATGGATGTGTTGCTGCTGAAGGTGAAGACATTTTATCGAATTTACGAACAAAGCCGGAAATTGATCGAGATTCAGAAAGCGTTGCTGGATGAAATTGAATTTAGAAAGAAGGCCGAAAATAAAAAAGATGAATTTATCAGTATTGCCAGTCATGAACTCAAAACCCCATTAACCAGTGTAAAGGGATATATGCAACTGCTGGACAGAAGTATTGACAAGGGCGACGTGACGACGGTTAAGAGGCATTTGCAAAAAGCGCAGACTCAACTGGAAAAATTAAATGAATTGATTGCTGATTTGCTCGACATCTCTAAAATAGAGAGCGGGAAGCTTGAATTCAACAAGAAGGATTTTATGATGGATGAATTACTGGACGGAGTGATCGAGATTATTCAGCAATCTAATCCTGAGTTTAAGATCATAAAGAATGGATCTGCATCTGTACCGGTATATGGTGATGAGATGAGAATAGAGCAGGTGATCATTAACTTTATGACTAATGCGATAAAATATTCTCCCGGCACCAGCGAAATCCAGATTAATTTACGAAATGAAAATGGGCGGTTGTATCTTGGTGTACGGGATTTTGGTATTGGCATAGATGAAAAGCAGCAGCAGAGTGTCTTCGATAAATTTTTTCGGGTAGAAGAGACAGCAATTCAATTTCAGGGATTAGGGATCGGCCTTTACATTTCTGCAGAGATCATTAGGAGGCATGGTGGTGAGGTGGGTGTAAAAAGTACTCCGGGTGAAGGCTCTGAATTCTATTTTTATATTCCATTAACATCCGAGACAGAATAATTTTATGAAGAAAACGATAAAAAATAACCTCAGAATCGGTCTAGGGCTATCTTTACTGGTGCTTTTCGTTAGTTCCTCTGCGTCCTATTTCAGCATCAGGAACCTGATCAGAAATTCTGAACTTGTTGCACATAGCAACGATGTCATTTCTAATCTCGATAACATAATATCTACTCTCAAGGATGCAGAAACAGGGCAAAGAGGATATTTGTTGACGGGGGAGAAAGTTTTTCTTGAACCTTATACAGGCGCGAAAACTGCTGCACTGGATCTGGTTAATGAGGTGATGGGCCAAACAAGGGACAATGATTTTCAGCAAAAAAACATTAAAAGGCTACAGGATAACATTGAGCACAGGATGGACATCCTGGATAAGACCATATCGATAAAAAACCGTGGCGGAAGTGTAAGCATGATAGAGCTTTTGAATGGGAAGCTCTATATGGACAATGCCAGGGCTCTGATCAAAACCATGCAGGTTGAGGAGAAAAGATTGCTGGAAGAACGTACGGCCAATCTGAATA
>NZ_DATMRL010000482.1:0-17426 GCF_035566355.1 Pedobacter sp. | reverse complement strand
TCTTTGCTCTGCTCTTCATCTTTCAGATAATTAAGGCACACCCCAAAAACCAAATGCATGTAACGGTTATACAATGCACCTAATACCTCCAGATCACCGCCTGATTTGTATTGCAAAATCAGTTCGGTGTCGTTCTTCTCGTTTATCTTATGCTGGTTCTTTATAAATTTCAATGATCTGCTGCGGAAAAATCTAATCAAGTATAAAAATATTTTCTGACTTATCCAGTATTCCCCCCGGAATCGGGCTTTTCTTCCACATCATTTCCATTTAAAACCTTACCAGACATCTGTAAGACCCTATCCTACAGACCATATAAAATCAGATCAAACTCTTTTTAACGATGGCCGAAGATTTGCTATCTTCAAAAAAAATAAACATGAAAAAGATCAGCATCTATATGGCCGCTACCGGTTTAGTTCTATTCAGTTCTTTACAGGTTGAGGCACAATCTAAACTCGGCAGTATTCTAAAGAGTATTTCGTCAAAACAAACTAAAACAACAACAACAACAACAAGTAAGTCAAGTTCTTCGGCAGGAACCCCTTCTACGCTTGAAATTGGACAGGGTATTAAACAGGCTCTGGAAATAGGTATTGCAGCCGGAGCAGACAAGCTTTCGGCTAAAGATGGTTTTTTTGGTAATATGGCCGTTAAGATCCTGTTTCCACCAGAGGCCCAGAAAGTAGAAAAAACTTTAAGGACTATTGGCCTGGGTTCTCTCGCTGACAATGTAGTTTTAAGTCTAAACCGTGCGGCGGAGGATGCCGCCAAAGAAGCAAAGCCCATCTTCCTGTCTGCCATTAAACAAATGACAGTTGCCGATGCGACCAATATTTTGCTGGGCAGCAGCGATGCAGCAACTCAGTATTTCAAAAAGGCAACTACTGCCCAGCTAATGGAGAAATTCAAGCCCGTGATCTCCTCCAGCTTAAATAAAGTTGGTGCCACAAAATACTGGACAGATGCCGCCGGGCAATACAATAAACTTCCATTGGTTAAGCCGGTAAATGCAGATTTATCTGATTATGCAACCCAAAAAGCAATTGATGGGATGTTTATCCAGGTGGCTCAGGAAGAGTTGAAGATTCGTGGTAATACCGCCTCAAGGTCGACTTCTTTGTTGCAGAAGGTGTTTGGCTATGCAGATAAAAATAAATAAGTAAGCTTTATAAAAAATAAATGTACTCTTCGAACACTGAAGTCCTTGCCGCGCTGCGCTCTGGTGGCAAGGCCCTCTGAGGTGTTCTCTGAGTAACATTGATTTTTTCTGGGCGCTTAGCTGGGGGGCGAGTCCGGGCAGGGTGCAGACGATGTTATGGAAATCGTTTAGTATTGAAAAGACCTAATGTTTATGCGCCGTCCCCGGTCACCTCTCTACTCTGCAATTTGCTACGGAAAATTCTCGTACGCTGCGGAAAGACCTCAGAGATCTGCGGCTTCTTCAGCCGCCTGATATCGTTAGTCTTGGAGCAGCTGTACAGAATTTTCCGAACAATTCACCCCATTTTCATCAAAGCTTGCTCTTTTCTGTTTTTTTAACCTACTTTTATAGAATACATTAGTAACAATATAAAGTAGATTGGATTTTAAAGACTTTAATTTTAACCCCGAATTATTAGAAGGGTTACTGGCAATGGGATTTCGCAATGCCACACCTGTTCAACAACAGGCTATTCCTCTTATTTCGGCTAAAAAAGATTTAATTGCCTGCGCACAGACCGGAACCGGTAAAACCGGGGCTTATCTTTTGCCGATTATGGACATGATCAGTGCAACTGAAAACCGTCACAATAACACTTTGATTTTAGCGCCAACCCGGGAGCTGGCACAACAAATAGACCTTCAGGTAGAAGCGCTCTCTTACTTTACCAATATCAGCTCACTGACTGTATATGGCGGTGGTGACGGTATAGCCTACGAGCAGCAAAAACGCTCTATGCGGGAAGGCGTAGACATCATTATTGCTACTCCGGGAAGACTGATCTCACATCTTTCTTCAGGTGTACTGAAATTGGACCAATTGCAACATCTGGTTCTGGATGAAGCAGACCGCATGCTGGATATGGGCTTTTATGATGACATCATGAAAATTGTGAGCTATTTGCCAAAGAAGAGGCAAACTGTACTCTTCTCTGCCACAATGCCTCCCAAGATCAGAAAACTGGCTGCAACGTTACTGGACCATCCTGAACAGATTAGCCTGGCCATCTCAAAACCCGCCGAAGGAATTTCGCAGCAGATTTACCATGTACACGATGCGCAAAAAGTTCCGTTACTTACCGGAATCCTGAAAACCGATGTGTACAAAAGCATTATTGTTTTCGCATCAACCAAAGAAAAAGTAAAGAATTTAGGTAAAGTGTTCCGCGGTTTGGGTTTAAAAGCAGAAGCCTTTCACTCCGATCTGGGACAGAAAGAACGTGAAAGTATTTTACTTACCTTTAAAAATAAACAGCTTCCCATCCTGATCGGAACAGATGTATTAAGCCGGGGAATTGATGTGGAAGGTATTGATCTTGTAGTTAATTTTGATGTCCCTCACGACGCAGAAGACTATGTACACCGCATTGGGCGTACAGCCAGAGCTGCAACCAAAGGAACAGCCATAACCCTGGTCAACGCAAAAGATAAACGCAAATTAGACAGTATTGAAAAGCTGATTGAACGCAAAATTGACGTGATACCACTTCCAGAAGATATTGCAGCAATAGAAGCTGTTCACAAACCTGAAGCACCAAGAAAAAATAACACAAACAATTCCAGGAAAAAGAAGGTTTGGCATAAAAAGAAAGCGTAATCCTTCTTTTTCATCCATTTTCTTATCTTTACCTATATGCAAAATCTTCCTCCTTTAGCTGAACGTATGCGTCCTCAAAATCTGGACGAATACGTAGGGCAGAAGCATTTGGTAGGTCCTGACGCTGTCTTGCGTAAAGCCATTCAAAGCGGACAACTTCCTTCCATGATCTTCTGGGGACCGCCGGGTGTTGGGAAAACCACGCTGGCCTATATCATTTCGCAGACTCTGGACCGTCCTTTTTTCAACCTGAGCGCTATCAATTCCGGTGTCAAAGATATCCGTGACGTGATTGACCGTGCAGCCTTGTTAAAAGACAGCCTTATGGGCTTACCTATTCTGTTTATTGACGAGATCCATCGGTTCAGCAAATCCCAGCAGGACAGTTTGCTTGGTGCAGTAGAAAGAGGATTGGTCACCTTAATTGGTGCAACCACTGAAAACCCCTCATTTGAAGTCATCTCCGCCTTGCTTTCCAGGTGCCAGGTATATATTCTGAAATCTCTGGACGAGTCTGAACTTTCCGGTTTGCTGCATACTGCGATCAAAGAAGATGTTGTACTAAAAGAAAAAAAGATTACCATAAAGGATCATGAAGCACTGATCCGTCTTTCCGGCGGCGACGCCCGAAAATTGCTCAATGTACTGGAGATTGCCATCAATGGAATTGGCGGAAATAAAATTGTACTGACCAATGAAAATGTACTGGCGCATGCCCAGCAAAATCTGGCCTTGTATGATAAAGCCGGCGAACAGCATTATGATATTATTTCCGCTTTTATAAAATCTATCCGCGGCAGCGACCCTAATGCAGCTGTTTACTGGCTGGCCAGAATGATTGAGGGAGGCGAAGATCCTTTATTCATTGCCAGAAGGTTGCTCATTTTGGCTTCGGAAGATATCGGCAATGCCAATCCAAATGCCTTACTCCTGGCCAACAATTGTTTCCAGGCGGTGAATGTAATTGGCTACCCAGAGGCCAGGATCATTCTTTCACAGGCAGTAACCTATATGGCTTCTTCTGTCAAAAGCAATGCATCTTATGAGGCGATCAACAAAGCACAGATGCTGGTGAAGCAAACTGGTAATTTGCCGGTTCCGCTCCACATCAGGAATGCGCCAACCAAGCTCATGAAAAATATCGGGTATGGTAAAGATTATAAATATTCCCATGGATATGAAGGAAATTTTTCTGAACAGGAATATTTGCCTGAACAGATCAGTGGCACAAAACTCTATGATCCAGGCAAAAACCCTGCAGAAGATAAACTCCGGGAAAAATTAAAACAGAACTGGAAAAACAAGTATAATTATTAATTTGTGATCAAATGCTCTTCACCTTTTTAAATCATCAATGGTTAGGTTTCTGGAGATCCAGGGGCAAGGGTGGCAGCATCGCCATACAAATTGTCATGGGGATTCTGATCCTCTACATTCTGGCCTGCGCGCTGATTGCAGGACTGGCTTTTGAAGAACTGATCAGTAAGTTCTTCCCGGGAAAGGATGTTGCATCTGTATTCAATGGGGCTATCCTCTACTATTTTGCGATTGAATTCTTGATGCGTCTGCAATTGCAGGAACTTCCCACATTATCTATCGTTCCTTACCTGCACCTGAATATACCAAAGAATAAGCTGGTCACATTTTTAAATATCCGGGCCCTTTTTTCCGCCTTTAATATCCTTCCGGTATTTCTATTTTTCCCCTTTTGCGCAACCTATATCCATGAGACCCATGGTGTGCTTACGGAACTGTTATTTATGCTCTCCATTTTTTCTTTAACGATCTTTAACAATTATCTGGCATTATATGTTAAAAGGCTGTCCACTGCAAGCACGGTATTTGTTTTTTCGGGCTTGTTCCTTTTGCTCAGCTTTGGTACACTGGAATATCTAAAAGTGTTTTCCATATCGGACTTGTCCAACTGGGTATTTGCACAGCTTGCCGCACATCCTGCGATTGGGACTATCTTTCCCATACTGGCCTTCGTAATGTTCCAGATCAATGCCTCCTACTTAAAAAACAATCTCTATATAGAAGGTCTATCCAGGGGTGAGAAAAAGAAATCAGCAACAGATTACCCATTTCTGAATAAATTTGGTGAGGCCGGTACCCTGGCCGCACTGGAAATCAAACTGATCTTAAGAAATAAACGTCCTAAATCAACCGCATCGAAAGGCCTTCTTTTTATCCTGTATGGCTTTCTTTTTTATAAAAAGGAGCTGATCAATAAAGATGAATTTGGAATGATGTTGTTTGCAGCAACTTTCATGACAGGCAATATGATTCTCCTTTACGGTCAATTTATGTTTGGCTGGCAAAGCGCGGAATTTGACGGACTGATGGCCAGTAAAACCAGCATTAAGAATTTTATACAATCAAAGTTCCTGCTGTTCAGCATTTCTTCTACGGTACTCACACTGATCATCAGTCTGTATGGATTGATCAGCTGGAAAATACTATTGGTACAGTTTACAGCTTATTTTTATAGCGTCGGCATCGCGTCTGTGCTGGTACTGTATTTTGCGACCAGGAACTACAAATATATTGACCTAAGTAAAGGATCCAGTTTTAACTGGCAAGGTGTTGGAGCTTCTTCTCTGCTGATGAGCCTCCCGGTTTTTCTGCTTCCTTTTGTGATCTATATCCCCCTATCCTATTTCTTCAATCCGTACCTCGGACTCTCAGGTGTGGCTATATTTGGATTAGCGGGCATATTCTCCCGCAGTTTTTGGGTAGATTTTTTGGTCAAAGAATTTAACAAAAGAAAATATCAAATAGCCGAGGGCTTTAGAGAACGTTCATGATAGAAATAAAAAACCTAAAGAAAGTTTACGCCGGACGTACTGTCGTGAACATAGAAAGCCTGGAGTTTGGTTCGGGAGAAACAATTGGTTTGGTTGGAAACAATGGTGCAGGGAAAACAACCCTGTTTAGGATGCTTCTTGACCTGATTAAACCAGATTTCGGAGAAATTCTATCTAAGAACGCTGATGTTTCCAGGCTAGACCAGTGGAAAAACTATACTGCATCCTATCTTGATGAAGGTTTCCTGATTGATTATTTAACACCTGAGGAATATTTTATCTTCATTGGAAGCCTGCACCATAAAACCGCTGCTCATGTAAACGATTATCTGAAGCGGTATGAGGAATTTTTCAATGGAGAAATTTTGGCCAGCGGTAAATACATCCGTGATTTTTCTAAAGGAAACCAGAACAAAATCGGTATTGCTGCAGCAATCATGCAGGATCCTGAACTCTTGGTACTCGATGAACCTTTTGCTAATCTGGATCCAACCACACAGATCCGGTTGAAAATGCTGATCAGAAACCTGCAAAAAGGCCACAATGTAACAACCTTAATTTCCAGTCATGATTTAAATCATGTTACTGATGTTTGTGACAGGATCATTTTAATGGAAAAAGGTCTTATTATTAAAGACCTCCGTACTGATGAAAACACACTAAAAGAATTAGAAGCCTATTTTTCTGAATAGCTCTGTACTGAATTTGGGTCACCCCGGCGAAGCAAAAAGCGCGTCATCCCTTTAATAAGCAGAAAAATAACAAGAAAATTACGTTAATTATTTCAATTGCGATTATTGGCACTCCGTTTGATTCAGCACAGTCAGTAAATTAAAATCAAATGATGACGACTTCAAAATTCAAAGTAGCAACATTCAGCATCGCCCTAGCCATGAGCGCAATGGCTTTTCAAGGTTGCGACAGCTTAACAAAAACACAAAAAGGTGCAGGTATTGGTGCTGCAGCCGGTGGTGTACTTGGTGCCATCATTGGTAAAAAAGCAGGTAACACAGCTGTAGGTGCGCTAATTGGTGCCGCTGTAGGTGGTACTGCAGGTGGTTTTATTGGGAAGAGGATGGATAAGCAAGCCGCAGAGATCCAAAATGCAATCCCAAGTGCTGAGGTAATCCGCGAAGGAGAAGGTATCATAGTAAAATTTGATAGTGGAATCTTATTTGATTTTGACAGTTCCAATTTAAAAGATCCGGCTAAAGAAAACATTAAAACTCTGGCAGCCTCTTTAAACCAGTATCCAGGAACGGACATTAAAGTAATCGGTCATACAGATAATAAAGGAACAGAAGCTTATAATATGAGCTTATCTGAAAGAAGAGCAGCAGCAGTTAAAGCTTATGCAGTTGCACAAGGTGTACCTTCTTCCAGATTGATCACTGTAGGAAAAGGTTTTTCTGAGCCGATTGCTGACAATTCAACAGATGCAGGACGGGCAGCTAACCGTCGTGTAGAGATTGTTATTGTTGCAAATGATCAGCTTAAACAAGAAGCAAAAGCACAAGGAAAATAAAGAATTTACATCTACCTATGTAAAATCAAAAAACCCGTCGTACCATGTACTTCGGGTTTTTTATTTAACAAAATTCCGGTTTTATACCTCTTCGTTATAGATATCCTCAAAGTAAAAAATGGCCAGTGATTTAAGCAATAATTCCTGCTCCATCATAGCATATGAAGGAATCGGCTTGATCAGTTTCCAGTGTGGCCAGCCATCCTGGTCTAATCCCTCCAGTTCGTAGAAACCCATTTCGCTTAATAAACGACAGGTGGCTATGTGCATCAATTCTTCTTTCTGCCTTTTACTGTATTTACCAGGTCCTTTTCCAAGTTCCTGCACGCCAATGAGGAATAAAATAACTTTAAGATCCGGAGTATCGGAATCAAATTCCTTCGCGATTTTTTGCTGAAGGACCTTCCACTTTGCATGTATTTCTGCTGGCTTCATAAAAGCAAAGATACAGTTATCGGTTTTGTTTATGACATTAATATTGAAGCAATGGTGTACGGATTTATTACTTTTATAAAATGGAAAGAGTAATTACAACCGGCCTGCTGGCCTATGGAATGTCGGGAAAAGTATTTCACGCACCGTTTATAGATGCACATCCTGGATTCAAACTGTATGCAGTTACCGAAAGACATCAGAAACAAGTGGCAAATGATTATCCCGGAGTGATCAGCTTCAATACGGTTGATGATCTCCTTGATGACCAGCAGATAGAACTTGTAGTGATCAACACCCCTAACTTTACCCATTTTGATTTTGCCAGGAAGGCCCTGCAAAAAGGAAAACATATTTTAGTGGAGAAGCCCTTTGCGGCCACTGCTGCTGAAGCCCAGGAGTTATTTGACCTGGCCAGATCAGTGGACAGAAAGGTTTTTGTTTATCAGAACAGAAGATGGGACAGTGATTTTATCGCCATAAAAAAAATTCTGGAGGAAGACACTTTGGGAAAATTAAGCGAAGTTCATTTCCGTTTTGATCGTTACCGTGCTTCCATTGGCCCAAAAACATTTAAAGAGGAACCTATTGCGGCAAGTGGCCTTCAATATGATCTTGGTCCGCATCTGCTCGATCAGGTCATCAGCATCTTCGGAAAACCCCTCCATTTTTATAAGGTTTTGGGAAAAAATAGGGTAAACACTCAGGTAGATGATTTTTTCAGTATACACCTGAGCTATCCGGACAGTGTAAACGTTTTTGTTCATGCCAATATGCTGGTTACAGATATCCAGCCCGCCTTTGTTATCCACGGTACAAAAGGGAGTTTAATCAAATACCGGGCGGATGTGCAGGAAGAACAACTTCTGAGAGGAATTAAACCTACAGAAGAAGCTTACGGTGCTGAAGAAAAAGGTAAAGAAGCTCTATTGACCTCCCTGAATTCAGAAGGACAAAAGGAACAAGTTTATATTCCATCGGCAAAAGGCAATTATCTCCCTTTATTTGAAGCGGTTTATGATGCGCTCACCACAGGAAAGCCTTATCCCGTTGAAGAAAGCCAAATTCTTGCTCAACTCACTATACTGGAGTCATAAGATGAGTTCAATCTGGATATTAATTCCCATTGCAGGCCTGGTTATATACCTGATCTTAAGAAAAAAACCAGTCCAAGCACCCGCTTCCTTAAGTCCCGAAGAGAAAACAATTTTGCAGGGACATGTCGTATTTTACCAGCATCTGGACGCAAAGCAAAAACTCAAATTTGAAACCAAGATCGCAGACTTTCTAAAACGGATTAAAGTGGAAGGGATCGGCGTTGATATCACGGTCCTGGATCGCCTCCTTATTGCATCAAGTGCAGTCATCCCCATCTTTGGATTTGACGGATGGCAATACCGGAACCTGACCAATGTGGTTCTGTATCCGGATACCTTTAATAAAGACTTCGAATTTGAAGGTGGAGAAAGAAATATACTGGGCATGGTGGGTACCGGCTACATGAATGGCCAGATGGTTTTATCCAGATCAGCTTTACGTGCTGGTTTCTCGCCTAATGCCGGAGATGAAAATACAGGGATTCACGAATTTGTCCACCTGCTGGACAAATCTGATGGGGCAACAGATGGCGTCCCTGAAAATCTGCTCAAACATGAATATACCATTCCATGGTTAAAGATGGTCCACCAGGAAATGCACAGAATTGAAGCTGGAAAATCAGACATCAATCCTTATGCAATCACCAACGAAGCGGAATTCTTAGCTGTTGTATCAGAGTATTTCTTTGAAAAGCCAGATAAATTTAAAAGCAAGCACCCTGAGCTCTATCACATTCTTTCTGAAATGTTCGCCCAGCAACCTGCAATTGAAAAGGGCTTATAAGCTTCCCAACAGGGCAATCAGGAATTCTGTGGGTACTTCCAGGTGAGGAATGTGCCCACAGGCTTCAAATTCGATCAGTTTTGCCCCTGGGATCTTAGCTGCCGTTTGCTTGCCCAATACTTTATATTGTCCGTGAAGGGATTGCTGTTCCGGACTAAGCAGACCCTTACCTACAATGGTTTTATCTTCTTTTCCAATAAACAATACCGTCGGAACTTTTAAATAAGGGAATTCATAGACAACCGGCTGTTCATAGATCATTGTAAATGTCATTGCAGCAACCTTAGCCCAACGGGGGAAATCAGTACTATAACCCACTCCTGCCGCTATACGCACCAGTTCTTCATACTCTGGCTTCCAAAGGGTAAAATAGGATGTTTGATAATATTTCCGGACAGATTCTGCGGTGGCTTTCAGTTCTGTTTTATATTGCTCTTCTGTACTTACATAAGGGACAAACTCCCTGTAATCCTCCAGGCCTATGGGATTTTCCAACAGCAGCTTTTCTACATTCTGCGGATAAAGCAAGGCGTACCTGGTGGCCAGCATCCCACCCATAGAATGACCCAGAATACTTGCTTTCTGAATACCCAGGCTATCTAAAAGCATTTTATTCCAGCGTGCCATCTGGTGAAAGCTATAGTGAATAATAGGTTTGGAAGACTTCCCAAAGCCAATCTGATCCGGAACAATCACCCTGAAACCCCGGTCTGTTAGCGCCTTGATGACATTTGTCCAGTAATAGCCCCCAAAGTTCTTGCCATGAAAAAGCACAACGGTCCTTCCGTTGGCCCTTTGCTGTGGAACAATATCCATATAGGCCATTCTCAAATCCTGCCCTTCTGTCTGGACGGCAAAGTATTTTACCGGGTAGGCATATTTAACGTTTTCAAGGGTAATGGAGAGTGTATCGATTTTCTGGGCAAATACGCCGGTATAAAAAGCAAAAATAATCAGGATAAAAAGGTATATTTTTTTCGGCATGATAGTGGTTTTTACTGAAAACAAATCGCAGATAGCGAAAGTTCTAAATATAGAATTTTTTTAGAATATGCCTTCCAGTCCCACAAAAATAAGACATTATTAAAAAAGCCGCTTCTTTCGAAACGGCCTTTTTAAGATTTATTTTTTCAATGTAAAAGGAATATTTACGCCAAAGGTAATGTTGCGCCCCTGGTTATAAATACCCAGCGTTGGATCTTCGTCACTCAATCTACCCGGCTTAAAACGGCTCAGGTGGTCATAATAAGCTTTATCCAACAAGTTCTTACCTGCCACATACAAGGTAATGTCCTGGTTTTTACTCAACTTTAAGGTGGTTCCTACAGAGGCATTCAACAAAGTATAACCAGATGTTGGGGTTTCAAAGCTGTCTATTTTAGTTTGTTTGAAGAAATTATCTATCCCAACAGAAATATACGAATGCGAAGTTCCTGCGATATTGGGCTCAAACCGGAGTTCATTGCGCAAAGTTGCTGCCGGAATAAAAGGCAAAGATCCTTTTGTTGTACGGTTGGTTGCACGGGTGTAAGAAAAACTGTTATCAAAATGGATATAATGCACCGGATGCAGTGTTAAAGAAGCTTCTATACCTCTTAGAAAAGCGTTATCCTGTACAAAATCATATACTGGATATTCTCTGCCCTCTACTGTTTTTGTCTGTCCGTTGGTATTGTAATAAATATAATTATTGATATAATTCGCAAAACCACCCAGGCTTGCATTTACGTACTGGTTCTCATAATCGAATGAAGCATCAAACTGGAAACTTTGCTCTGGCTTCAAATTCGGATTTCCAACCTCATATCGGAATACCCCTTCATGAACACCATTGGAAGAAAGTTCAGCAATATTAGGCGCTCTAAAAGCACTCCCTGCATTCGCTTTAAAACTAAAGGCATCATTAAATTCATGGGTATAGCCCATTGCTCCGGTCACATGTGAGAATTTATTGGTAAATGCATTAAAGTCTGTTTCATCACTGTGAAACTCCTTACCTGTCATCTTCCTGTAGTCAAATCTTGCCCCCGCATTAAAGGTATCATTGTCCCAGGTTTTTTTGATAAAGATAAAACCTCCAAAAGCCTGGCTGTCAAAATCAGGAACCAGTTGTTCCAGCCCAGTCGTATTTATGCTGTGCATAAACTCTCCCGAAATGCCGGCAACAGGTGCCCAGCCATTAAATTCTTTAAAGGAGTATTTCAGGTCGTAGCTGTAGGTATAACTGTTCAGAAATAAAGAAGGATCTTCATTTGGCGCACCAAGCTCTCTGCGCAGGTTATGCTGATAACCTAAGGTAGCTTTTAAGCTTCCGTCGCCTAAAAGAAGGTTACTGTTCAGCGCTATTTTATAATGACGCACATCCTGCTTAGGGTAAGCCAGCGTTCTGTCTTTATTCTGGGCATCTGTAAAAGGATTCCCATCTTCATCGACCAATTGTCCTGCATCATTTCTTACCGGATCATAGAAACCAATATTGGTCCGGAAGCTGGAAGCATCCAGATGGGCATATCCCCATTTTTTATTCAGGCCGATCTGCCCTTCAAAATTGGTTTCGTTGTAGCCTGAATTGGGTACATATTCCGTTGGCGTTTTATAAGAATAAGCATTTTTATAAGAGCCTCTTGCCTTGTACACAAACCCATTTTCGTTACCCTGCAGCATTAAAGAGCTACCCGTAAGTCCGTTGTTTGTAGCATAATTAGATAGAAATTCTCCTTTTAATGTTCCCTCCGGCGCAGGAAGGGCATCCAGGATATTGATCACACCACCTAAAGCATCAGAGCCATACATTAAACTCGCCGGTCCTTTTAATACCTCTACCCGGTCCGCGCTATACTGATCAATCTCTATTCCGTGCTCATCCCCCCATTGTTGCCCCTGCTGTTTTACACCATCGCTCAAGGTAACTACACGGTTATAACTTAATCCCCGGATAACGGGTTTGGATATACCTGGCCCCGTGGTGATCTGAGATACTCCTGGTGTCCTGGAAATGGCATCAATCAGGTTAGTAGAAGGATGATATAAAAGATCTGCCTTACTTACAGTGGATATCGTTGTGCTGTTCTTTTTATTGTCAGAGCTATTGGCTGACCCGGTAATGACCACTTCCTTTCCTTCAATCACACTCGGTTTTAACTGAAACTCCGTGGCACCCGAATTTCCAAAGTCTATAGTTTGCGTAATGGTTTGATATCCTACATAACGGATCTGGACTAGAAAATGTCCGTGTGCAGGGATATTTTTAAGAACAAAAGCTCCCGATTCATTGGTCACCGCAGAGACACGCAGATCAGGAATCGTGATCATTGCTCCGGGAAGTGGTTGTTTAGTGTCTGCATCGATTACTTTTCCCTGGAATTGCGTAAGTTCTACGGCAAAAGCCGCCGTAGTAAACAGTGTATATAATAGTACAGCTAATAAAAGTTGTATCTTTTTCATCAGTATATAATTTGATTTTTAAAGGTCATGACGCGATCACGTGTAGCACGTGATACTTCATCAGATAATTTCCTAACCACAAAGCAGACATAAAATATGAAGGCTTCTATTGTGTATTCTAAGTTCAGTTTATACAAGTTTGTTCCCATCCGACATGGAAATAACAAGCTCTTGACAAACTATAAATACAGGAAACATGTGCATACATGATTTCCATTCATAACATGAAAAATTTAAGCTATGGGAGGGCCGCGAAGGGAAGAATCTATAAGTTCAGTATAAGAACTACTGATTAAGGGCTCTGTTTTTGATAAAGACTTTAGGGTTAAAAATACCTGAAAATAACTGGTTGTAGCTACAAAATCCTTTTCAAAATGTGCAGCACAAATTAAGCAGGTTTCAGAATGACTGCTGATGTGCAGTTTATGGGTACAATTCTTTTCCTGGGTAAGATGGACCTCATCTTCATGATCATGCAAAGCACTCCAGGGTGTCAGGGCAATAGAAAACACCATCAGCATCAGGGCTGATAGAATCCGGTTGATATGTTGACGCTGCTTTCTCACTTTCCTGAAACAAAAGTAATCAATCCCTCTGATTAAATCTATTCCTCAAAGTAACATTGCCTTGATATGACGACCATAAAGGTCAGCCTCGACTTGCAGAAGTCGTTTTTATTACAATAGGATGATGCTTAACCCCCTGTAATCCATAGATAAACAAACCATAATACGCAATTTTACGTTATAACAAGTAAAAGAATCAACATGGCAACAGCTCAGCAAATTAAAAACGCCTATATGGATTATGTGCTTACTCACGATGAGAAGCCAAAATCGGTGTATAGTTTTGTGAAGAAACTTAAAATCAGTGAATCTGAATTTTATGAATTCTATGCCTCATTTGAAAGCATAGAAAAAACAGCCTGGGTAGAATTAACTGTAGAAACTATAGATACCATAGAACAACAGGAAATTTGGTCACAATACTCTTCCAGAGACAAATTACTTTCTTTTTTCTATAGTTATATTGAGGTACTGAAAAAACACAGGAGTTTCATTATTTATAGTCTGAAACAGTCCGGAAATAGATTTTCAACACCCGAAGTACTCTCCGGCACCAAACCTATTTTTGAGAATTTCGCAGAGAATATCATCAATGAAGGCTTAGATTCCGGAGAACTGGCCGATAGAAAATTCCTGAGCAAACGCTATAAAGATGCGCTTTGGATTCAGTTTGCCTTTATTGTAAATTTCTGGGTGAATGACGACTCCGCCGGTTTTGAAAAAACCGACGAGGCCATTGAGAAAGGAATTAACGTAACATTTGATCTCTTTCAACGCTCTCCACTCGACAACCTGTTTGAATACGGGAAATTTTTATCCCGGAACGGAAATTTTAAAGAAAAGATGAGGTTCTAAGCATGCGGGAACAGAAAACCATTCCAACCTCCAAAACAGAACGATCGGCGAAGTTTGTGAAAACAGGCATCCAGATTGGCGGTAATTATATTAAACATTACTCCAAAAAGCTGTTTAATCCAGGTCTTAGCCGGGAGGAGCTTAATGAAGACAATGCAACGGACATCTATAATTCCTTAAGTGAACTTAAAGGAAGTGCTTTAAAAATTGCACAGATGCTCAGCATGGACAAAAACATGCTGCCGAAATCCTATATAGATAAGTTCACACAGTCCCAATACAATGCACCCCCGCTTTCGGGTCCACTCATTGTGAGGACTTTTTCGAAAAATTTCGGCAAAACGCCAGAACAGATCTATGATCGGTTCAACCTTGTATCCAGTAATGCCGCCTCAATAGGACAGGTACATGAAGCCGCATTAAATGGAAAAAAACTTGCGGTCAAGATCCAGTATCCCGGTGTTGGCGACAGCATTTCTTCTGATCTTAAACTCGTAAAACCATTTGCATTTCGCCTCTTGGGCATGGACGAGAAAGACCTCAACATCTATATAAAAGAAGTAGAGGAACGTTTACTGGAAGAAACAGATTATGAACTCGAAATCAAACGTTCTCTTCAGTTTTCGAAGGCCTGTAAAGACCTCAAGAATATTATTTTCCCAGATTACTATCCTGAATTATCGGGAAAAAGAATCATCACTATGGATTGGATTGATGGCCTGCACCTGCGTGAATTTCTAAAGACAAACCCAAGTACTGAACTTAGAAACAAAATCGGGCAAGCCCTCTGGGATTTCTATAATTTCCAGCAACATGAACTTCGTGCCGTTCATGCAGATCCTCATCCGGGCAATTTTTTAATTACGCCCGATGAAAAACTAGGTGTAATAGACTTTGGCTGTATCAAGGAAATTCCAGACGATTTTTACAAACCCTTTTTCTCCCTGATCTCTGATGACGTGACCACAGACAAAACCAGGACAATAAAAGCCTTCCGGGAATTGGATATGATACACGATAAGGATTCTGATGCGCAGGTCGATTTTTATTATACTGCCTATAAAGAAATGATTGAATTATTTGCCAGACCATACAGGAGTAAAACATTCGATTTCAGCCAACCAGATTTTTTTGAACAGTTGTATCACTATGGAGAAAAGATTTCAAAAATGCCTGAGTTTAAACAAGCCAGAGGGGTCAAACATTTTATTTACATCAACCGGACAAACTTTGGCCTCTACACCATTTTGCATGAATTAAAGGCAACCGTTAAAACAGACACCTATAAGCCCCATGTTTAAGGAATCTGCTGAAACATTTTTTATAGATTTTTCAACAGAAATATGACCTATGTGACAAATGTACCCTATTTCTTAATTTTTGTCTATTAATTTACAAAAACCCCTAAACATTAATTTTCAATTGTATATTTGTATGTCCCTAATGAATCAACAAATTGGCAAAGGAATCTAAATTGTACAAAAACATTCTCGTAATAGAAGATAATCATGCTATTTTGGACGTGATTACGCTTATTCTGCAAAGTGAGGCCTATAAAGTTACAGGGTTAAACAAAAGTGCGGATATGCTTGTACATATCGAAGGATTTAAACCAGATCTGATCATCCTGGACATCATGCTTCCTGATGGTGACGGCCGGGTTTTACTTCAGGAATTAAGATCTGACGACAAGACAAAGGACATTCCTGTTCTGATGATTTCTGCGAGATATACAGAAGAAAACATCCAGCATGGCACACATAAGCCTAATGGTTTTTTAGCTAAGCCATTCGACATCGACGATCTGCTGGACAGAATTGAGGGAATTCTTGCAGGGAAAATCTATAATTAAGCTCCTTTTTTATTCAGGCTCTGCATCAGCTGTTCATACAGATCATCGCTGCTGGCTGCTTTAGGTTCCAGCTTTTTAACTGTAGCACGTTTCCCCTTAGCTTTGGCCTTAATGATTTTTAGCAATTCCTGGGTATATTCATCTTTAAAATTCTTAATATCGAAAGCAGAGGTATACTGTTTAATTAAAGCCAGACCAACATCAAGCTCTTTTTTATTAATCGTATTGATGGGCGGGATCTTCATTTCTTCAGCAGTTCGGATTTCTTCCTGAAACCGGATCTTTGTAACCACAATAATTTCATCGAGTGGATGGATAACGCATAAATTTTCGGTACTTCTTAAAACAAATCTGGCTATTCCTGCCTTTTTTGACTGGATCAATGCTTTTAACAGCAATGCATAGGCTTTTTTCCCCTGTGCTTCCGGCTCCGCATAATAGGATGTTTCGTAATAGATCGGATTGATTTCCTCTATATCTACAAAATTCTCCAGCTCAATCATTTTGGTCTTCTCCGGGCTGGCATCTTCAAAATCCTGTTCATCCAGAATCACATACTGATCTTTCAGCAGATAACCTTTCACAATCTTATCATAAGGCACCTCTTTGCGCGTGCGCTCATTGATTCGCTGAAATTTGATGTGGGCATGGTCTTTACTGTCCAGCATATCCAGATCCAGGTGGCTGTTCTGTACAGCAGAATAAAGCCTCACAGGAATATTAACTAAACCAAATCCAATGGATCCTTTCCAAATTGCTCTCATAATTTGCACATTAAACCCTTAGGTAACAACAGTGCTATAGAATTGTTTTACAGGCAGAAACAGGTAATTTATCAAATCTTATCCTTAAATTAGTAAAACGATAAATGCCTGGATATGAAACTCACTCCCGTTTTAATCTTCCTGTTCATGAATACAGCAAGCTTCGCCCAGTTAAAGCCGGTTACCTACCATGATGGCAAACAAGTTCTTCATGGTCTGGCCATTAAACCTGTTAAAGAAAACAAAGGCGGGGTACTGATCCTGCCCGCCTGGAAAGGTATTGATGAAAGTTCAAAAAATGTTGCCGAGCGGTTGTCCAATCTCGGGTATTATGCTTTTATCGCAGACATCTATGGAGAGGGTAATTACCCTAAAGACAGCAAGGAGGCCGGAGAAAGATCGTCCTATTATAAAAAGAACTATGCTGAATACCGTCAAAGGATCAGTCTGGCCTGGCAGGAACTGTTGAAAACCGGTGCAGACCCGGCCAAGATCGTTGT
>NZ_DATMRL010000481.1:0-4435 GCF_035566355.1 Pedobacter sp. | reverse complement strand
AACACGACCATCAGGCGAACCAACCGTACAACTGCCACTCACCAACCGCCAGAACTGCGAATTTTCGTCCTTGATAATATCCAATCCCCAGGGAGCAGCCAAAGGGATTTTGTTATAGACAACGCTTTTGAGCCGAGTTGCCTCTAATACACTGCTTAATGCGTCCATTGTTGTAGATTGATACGATTGAGCAAATATACAACACTTATCAATGCTTTTAGTATTTATGACCGTCTTACCTTTGTAGTATAAATCAGAAATAAAATGACAACACAAGAATTAGCCGATCGTTACTACGAACTTTTTAAAGCAAGACAGGTACCGGAAATCTATCAGCAGTTATACAGCGCGGACATTGTTTGTACCGAACCGGAACATGCCCTGGCCATGGGGGTGCCCACTATAACGAAGGGTATTGAAGCGGTTTTAGCGAAATCGAAAGCCAGGCAGGAAACTATAGCAGAAGTACACCGCTTTTTCAGCAGCGAACCCGTGGTTGGGGGCGATTATTTCAGCCTGGCAATGGGCAGAGATATGACCCTGAAAAATGGACAGCGGCTACAATTAGCGGAAATCGCGGTCTTTGGGGTGAAAGATGATAAGATCATCACCGAGACCTTTTTCTATTAATCCAATTATCCTTGCAAGTATCCGGCTGTGGGCCAATTCCCACAGCCGGAATGGTCAGTATTGTAAGGCCAGCTATGTCTGATATCAAAGTGACCATCTATGAACAAGCGGGAGAGATGATCTGGTAATACTCATAATCCATTTTTGGTTCTTCCTGAAGGGCAGGTGAGGGGTTTCGGGTTCAGGAAGACTCGCAAAGGGCAGACCTAAAAATTCTAAATATCAGGAAGCCAGCCGTACTTACTTATGTGAATTTTATGCATTACAGCATATAAATATACATGTAAATAAAAATATCATATAAATCTTATAAATATTTGATATATTGATAAATTTGAAATTTAACTAAATGATTTACTTTGTTTAAAAGTCCGTTTATTCTCAAGTCTAATTCAAACTATTATCGTTCCGAATTGTTGTATTTATAATTAAAACATGAACTATGGAAAACAGGGAAAATGAAAACGAAGAGAATAAATCTGAAGACCGTATCATTCTGAACGATGATGCGAAATTCGAAAATGAATCTGTTGACCCGGGCTTTGAACAAAGTCTGGATACTGGGTTAAATCCAGAGGAAAGCAGAGATCGTGCACAAAACAGTAAGCCCAAAGAAAAGCTGGAAGACCAGAAAGCCGAATCGGATAATGGCTCTGAAGATGACGCATTAAATTATAAAAATGACAGGGAGAATGGCGCCTATAACCCAAAGAATATTTAGAAAAGGGTATACGTTTCTATTTATGAGCAGAGATGATCAGGGCGGCGTAATTAAGCTTCGCCTCACCGGCTTTGTTTTTAGCCCGAAAAGATTTCTCTGTCTGCTGTCGGACCATCTTCCGGGTCTCTTCATCTGCAGCCGACATAGTTGCAACAATAGGAGCGGCTACATCCATCATAATTTCCCAATATCGTTCAAAGCTTTCATAATCAACCTTAGAACTTATACGCTGAATGCTGATGTCCTTAAATCCAGTTAATGAAAAGAGTTCCTCCATCTTTCTGGCTGGTGTGCAACGAAACATTCCCGGGGATCCGGGTAATGGTGGAGGTAATGTAATGTGTTTTTTGATGGCATCCATAATCGTAGTCACCCAATCGTTTTGATCCGGTTCATCCCATACGCTCAGAGAGATGCGGCCTTCCGGCTTTAGAACCCGGTATAACTGGGTTGCAGCCATTTCCATCGAGGGGAAGAACATAAAGCCCATGCGGCAGCTAATCGCATCAAAGCTTTCCGTTTTAAACGTAAGATCACCAGCATCTGTTGCACGCGTTTCGTAATTTTTTATTTTTCTTTTCTGGGCATTGGAATGGGCAATCAGCAGCATATCTTCCGACAGATCTATCCCGGTGACTTTTCCATGTGGCAGTTTCGCTGCAATAGTCAGACCAGGTTCGCCTGTTCCAGTGGCAACATCCAGTACGTGTTCATTTCCTTTCAGATGAAGGTTTCCAATGATGGCTTCGCCCATTGGCCTAAGAAATTCCATGTTAAATGTATCCCATTTTTTCCAGCCTGGAGAAAATGTATTCCATGACTGTTTTTGTTGTTCACGGATTTGTTCTATTTGGCGCTCACTTTCCATATGGTTCAGCTCAGAATATAAATTTACTCATTAGCCGTTTAAATTTAATGGTTAATGAGTTTGTTGTGATCTGAATATAGAAAATTGTATCGTTTGGGTTACACAATAAGGTATTCTCCAAATCATCAATCATGGTTCAATAAGATAACGCTAATTTAGAGCGCTGCGCTGTTCTGGATCTCTTCCTGTGTCATTGGCGTATACACAGGATAGTCCTCAATGGATGGGTATTCTAAATAAATCGACATATCTTTAGGTATTATTATTTCCTAATATAAGCAATAAAAAGAGCAATTTGTTTAGATTGAAGGTAAAAATGTTATTGCAGGATCATTATGTTCTTTTGTCAGAATTTATTAACTTGTATCAAACATCTATAATTTAACCTGCTATGAAAACAACTCAATACTTTAGCCTTGCTTTATGCCTGCTGTCTTTAAACGCCTGTCATCTTTTTAAAAAAGAATCCGCACAGCAAACCTCTGATGATATGAAGCAGACCAATGTAATTACTGACCGTAAATGGAAACTGGTTGAACTCCAGGGCCAACCGGTTGCAGATAAAATAAATGGTAAAGAACCGTTTATCTTATTGCAGAAAAAAGATAACCGTTATTCAGCTTCAGGAGGCTGTAATGGAATGGGGGGAACGTTTACCTTACAAGACCATGGAAGAATAAAATTCTCTCAGCCTATATCCACTATGATGGCCTGTGAAAATATGGATATTGAACACGGCTTAAGTCAAGCTCTGATTACCGCAGACAATTACAGCCTTAACGGAGATGATTTATCATTAAATAAGGCGAGAATGGCTCCCTTAGCCCGTTTTAAGGCCGTTAAATAGAAAGATCAATAAAAATTTGTATACCGGTTTCTGTGTTGGTACATTAAAGTTTAGCTAAGTTTAAGCAAACGGTTGCGCAGGCTTGCAGTTGTTGCTGCGCTGATTTATTCTTAAAATAGCTCTACAAAATAACCACATATGAACATGAAAACAACATTTTATCGTTTGGCCTTGCTGGTCATGATCGGCTTCCAGACGAATCTAACCATTGCCCAGGAAATTAAGGTCATGACCTATAATATTTATCATGGCGAAAAGAACTATGATAACGGAAAAAGCAATCTGAAAGATATTGCACGGGTCATCAATGAATACAAACCTGATTTTGTAGCCATGCAGGAAGTGGACAGTATGACCAACAGAACTGCTGGCTTTAATGGTGGAGTCCCCAAAGATTTAGTGGCTGAACTAGCTAAACTGACAGGAATGCATGGTTTTTTTGGAAAAGCAATGGATTACAGCAACGGTGGATATGGAGAAGGGTTGCTTTCCAGACATCCGGCTGTTTTGAAAGTCTATCACCTTCCTACGCCGGCAGGCGGTGAGGGGAGAGCAATGATCACGGTGAATTCCACACTCCCTAACGGAAAGAAGATCGTATTTGGAGGAACTCATCTTTGTCATGAATTTGAAAAGAACAGGGTAGCACAGACTGAAAAAATCGTCGAATTGCTTGCCGCTTCAAATCTACCAGTTATTCTTGGCGGAGACTTTAACATTACACCTGATACCCAACCATATCAGATTCTTACTGCAAAACTTCAGGATGCGGCTGTGGCATATGGCGAGCCTGCACTTACTTTTCCATTCGATAAGCCGAGTGAGAGAATAGACTATGTTTTTCTAAGCAAAGGCAAGTCGTGGAAAGTGACGGATGTAAAAGTGATTAAATCGGATGCTTCTGATCATATGCCATTGCTAGTTACCTTAAAATTAAACTAAGCGATTAGGAATGGCATACATCGATCGTTCCTGATGTTTTTTAGTATTTCGTCTAATTTTCTAGACGAAATACTTGTTTGTCTAAAAAGATAGACGTAGATTGCATGATATAAACCCATCATGTATGAAACCCTTTCTAATTATCGCAAGCTTATGTAGTCTGACTTTATCTGTCTTCAGTCAGCAAAGAATATCCATCAACTCACAGAATTCAAACTCATCAGAAAAGAAAGCTATTGACAAAGCCTCTCTTCGGTGTGTTTACCAGTTTAGTAAAAAGAAACCAGGCGCCGGCCAGCCTTATCGTTCTGATCAGATGGTTCTGGAAATAGGCGAGCGTTTCTCTAAATTCTATGATCCGGCAAGGCAGCAAAGAGATTCCCTGCTCAATGACCGGATGAAACATACCGATCCATCTACGATCAAA
>NZ_DATMRL010000480.1:0-5729 GCF_035566355.1 Pedobacter sp. | reverse complement strand
ACTGAAAACGGCCTGGCAGTCCACATCTCTTGACTTCGTGATAGACCCGGATGCAGAGTCTCCCTCTGTAATAAATAAGGTAGTTTCGTATCTTTTATCGTGCGTAGTATTAAAGTGAACCTTACAGTCTCTGAGTTTTTTATTGTGTAAAGATGCTTTTTTTGCCCGGTCATTGGCTAATTTCTTGATTCCGGCAATATCCTTCCGTTCCCTTTCAGATTGCAGGATCCTTTTTAGTAAAGCATCTGCAACTTCCTGATTTTTGTGCAAATAATCATCCAGTTCCTTTTTAACAAAATCATTGATAAAGGTACGTACCGAAGGCCCCTCAGGCCCCATATTTTGTGACCCTAACTTGGTCTTGGTCTGAGATTCGAATACCGGTTCCTGTACCCGGATGGAAATTGCAGCAATAATAGAAGCCCTGATGTCTGAAGCATCATACTCTTTCTTATAAAACTCCCGGATGGTTTTGACCACAGCTTCCCTGAAGGCTGCCTGATGTGTTCCCCCCTGTGTGGTATGTTGTCCATTTACGAAAGAATGATAATCTTCTCCATATTGCTGGCCATGCGTCATTGCAATTTCAATATCATGCCCTTTCAAATGTATGATGGGATACCGGATGCTTTCCACATCCGCTACTTTATGCAGAAGATCATATAATCCCCGCTCGGATAAATACTTTTGTCCATTATAATTTACAGTAAGGCCAGTGTTGAGGAAAACATAATTCCAAACCATGCTTTCCACAAAAGCAGATATGTAATGATAATTTCTGAATATGCTTTCATCCGGGTAAAAGGTAATAGCCGTACCGTTGCGCTGTGTGGTATCGATGATCGGATGTTCGATCACAATTTCCCCTTTAGAGAATTCTACCTTCTTTGTTTTCCCATCGCGGTAGGACTGTACAACAAAACTGGTAGATAAAGCGTTCACCGCTTTTGTACCCACTCCATTTAAACCAACTGACTTTTGGAAAGCATTACTATCATATTTTCCTCCCGTATTGATTTTGGATACGCAATCGATTACTTTACCCAAAGGAATACCTCTTCCATAATCACGTACATTCACCTTATGTTCAGAAACCGTCATCTCAATCGTACGTCCGGAGCCCATTACAAACTCATCAATAGAGTTATCAAAGATCTCTTTCAGTAAAACATAGATCCCATCGTCCTGAGCTGAGCCATCGCCCAGCTTCCCAATATACATTCCGGGACGTAATCTGATGTGTTCTTTCCAGTCGAGGGACCGTATACTGTCATCGTTATAAATAGGTTCTGCCATGATGTTTATTGTGTAGAACTACAAATTTAATGAATAAGCAGGGCTTATCCTTCACAAAGTTTCAACAAATACACATTTTACATTATCTTCATCAAAAATTCCCGGATACCTAGCGAAAATCGTTTACAATGCCTGTCAAAACACTTCCACTCAAAAAAGAAATCGCATACGCTTCAGGCATGATGGGATGGAGTATCATGACCAATATCATTATTGTCATGCTTCCTTATTTTTATCTGCCACCAAACAACTCTGGTTTGAGTCCCCTGGTTCCGCAACTGTTAGTGTTCGGTGCATTTAATATTCTTTCCCTGATTGCAGCCTCCGGACGTTTATTTGATGCCTTGTATGATCCCTTTATTGCTTCTCTAAGCGACAGCAGTAAAAATCCAAAAGGACGACGAATCCCCATCATGCGTTATGCCATTGTTCCCGCGGTTGTTTTTTGCGGTCTGGTATTTCATCCATTGGTTAACGGAGAAAGTACCTCCAATGCCTGGTGGCTTACTTTTATGCTGGCCGGATTCTTTATTTCGCTGACAACCTATATCATCCCATATAATGCATTGCTTCCTGAACTTGCCCACAATCCTGAAAAGAAAGTCCGGCTTTCGACTTATCAGCAGGTGGGTTTCGTTGTTGGGATGATCATCGCTGCACTATGTAACAATTATGCAGATCTGCTGCAGGATATCTTTGGCATTTCTGACAGGACACTCGCCCTTCAATATACCATGTGGGGACTTTGCATTCTTGCCGGCGTGGTCATGATCATACCCGTAGTTGCCATCGATGAAAGAGAATACAGTGAGGCAAAGCCCACGCATATTCCATTAATTCCAGCCATTAAAAACACATTCAGAAATTCCAACTTTAAATATTACCTGATTTCTGATTTCTCTTATTATATCGCGCTCAGCATTATTTCCAGCGGATTACTTTTTTTTGTTACCGTATTGCTTGGCCTTCCTGATTCTGACGGCGGCAAGTTTATGGGGATAATGGTCATCCTGTCCCTGGTTTTTTATCCCTTTATCAATTATGGCGCTAAAAGATTCGGAAAAAAACCACTGGTTATGATTGCTTTTGCAGTGCTCAGCCTCATTTTTGTCACGATCTATTTTCTTGGAAGACTTCCTTTTTCATCCACAGCACAAATGTATATCATGGTGAGTTGTGCTTCTTTTCCCCTGGCAGCGCTTGGCATTTTACCTAATGCTATCCTTGCAGACATTGCTCAAAACGACACGGAAGAAACAGGAGAAAACCATGAAGGTATGTTCTTTGCCGTAAAATATCTGTTTGTCAAATTAGGTCAGACCCTTGGTATTGCTGTCTTTGCCATGCTCACCATCTATGGCAAGGACCCGGGAAAAGATTATGGACTTCGCTTGAACGGAGTTGTTGGCTTTGTTCTTTGTGTTTTTGCTCTGCTTTTTTTCAGCAGATTTAAAGAAAAAAAATAACCTAAATTTATCCGTACATTTGTACGGAATTGAAATCTATTCTTTTCGTTCCATTAAACATTAAATACATACACATTGTTATTCAAAGAATTAAATCTGATTGAGCCAATTCTAAATGCGCTGCAAACAGAAGGTTATACTCAACCAACCCCCATACAAGAACAATCCATCCCAACTATATTAAAAGGCAAAGATCTATTGGGCTGTGCACAAACCGGAACAGGTAAAACTGCGGCTTTTGCCATTCCCATGCTGCAATTGTTATATAAGCCCCACAACAATACCAAAGGGCCAAAAACCATCAAGGCATTGGTTCTTACACCAACCAGAGAGCTGGCAATTCAAATTGAGGAAAGTTTCAAAGCTTATGGAAGAAACCTGCCTTTAAAGTATCTGGTGATCTTTGGCGGTGTTGGTCAGAAAGCACAAACAGATGCCCTTCACAGAGGAGTTGATATTTTAGTCGCCACACCTGGAAGACTATTGGATCTGATGGGACAAGGCTTTATCAGCTTGCGCGATCTGGAAATATTTGTATTGGATGAAGCCGACAGAATGCTGGATATGGGATTTATCCACGACGTTAAAAAGGTAATTGCCAAACTTCCTGCACAGAGACAAACCTTATTTTTCTCTGCAACCATGCCTGGTGAAATTCAGAAATTGGCCAATACCATTTTAACGGACCCAACAAAAGTAGAAGTTACACCTGTTTCTTCCACTGCAGAAAAAATACAGCAAGCCGTTTATTTTGTTACTAAAAATGATAAACGCAGTTTACTAAACCATATCCTTCAGGACAAAAGTATCGAAACAGCATTGGTCTTTACAAGAACCAAACATGGTGCAGACAAAGTAGTTAAAGACCTGATCAAGTCCGGCATCAGAGCCGAGGCCATCCACGGCAATAAATCACAAAATGCAAGACAAAGGGCTTTAACAAATTTCAAAGCCAGAACCACCCGCATTTTAGTGGCCACAGATATTGCTGCAAGAGGAATTGATGTAGATGAACTGACTCATGTGATCAATTATGAACTACCAAATATTCCCGAGACTTATGTCCATCGGATTGGCCGTACCGGCCGTGCGGGTTTAAGTGGTATTGCCTATTCATTCTGTGATGCAGAAGAAAAAGAATATCTAAAGGACATAGAAAAATTGATTGGTCTTTCGGTTCCTGTAGCCGAAGACAATCCTTTTGCCATGAGCTGGCAGAGTTTAATGGCTACGGCGGAAAAGCCAAAGGCTAAAAGCGGAAACCGCGGCGGCCAAGGCGGAAGACAAGGTCAGCCTAATGGTAAACCACAAGGACAACGTCAGGACCGGGAACCAAATTTAAGCGGAGCAAAAAGAACGCCAAGCAGTGGTTCCAGAAGGTGGAGCAGCAAAGGAAAACCAAAAACTTAAGATCTATAGAATACAAAGGCCGGACAAAAATCCGGCCTTTGTATTGATATCATTAAAGAAGATCTATTGTAAGACAAAAGTCATTGCAATGGTCGGATCATCGACGCTCGTCATCTTGCCATAGGTATTTTCACCGTCAACATAATAGTCAAAAGAAACCCGGTTGGCCAGTATAAAATCATGTAACTTGACTATAATCTTGCCTGCATAACCGCCCGATGGTGCAGACAACAAGGTAAATTTATATACACCATTTGCATCCATCGTATAAGTATAGGTCGAAGTCGTTACCCAGGTACTGGCTCCTCCGCTTTGACTGGTATGCGCATTAATTGTCAATCTCTTATTGACTACATTCCAGGCAAAATTTATCCGTCCATAGTTAAATACATATCCGGTAACTGCAGAAGTAGTCAGGTTATTATGAAAGTAATTTAAAATGGCGGCTCCATTAGCTGACGTTCCTTTATAGATGGTCTTAAACTCAGAAAGCATTCCACTATATTTACTGCCCCACAATTGATAAAGCGGAACTAAAGGCGTAGCTGAACTTTTGAGGATATATTCCTTTCCAGTCGTATCATATACCGCCAATGTTGTCTCGTTTTTCCAAACAAATTTCACAAAGCTGATGCCTTGGAAAACCAGGCCCTTATTGAGAATTACAGCGCCATCCAGCGTAAAATTAAATTTCTCAGTATTTGATGCCACAGTAGTGCCATCTGCCAAAACTCCCGTAAAATCTACCCTCTTGCCATTATCAAGATCATTTGTCATATTGGGTGTTATCCCAATCTTCAATGTAGCATTGCCCGAAGCCAACTCTATGTAGGGGTTCTTAGTCATGGCAAAAAAGTTTTTAAATTTATTAATCGCCGTTTTATAACCTCCTGCTTCATAAATGGCTCTTTGTGCCGCAGTGGCTTTAACCAATTTAAAAGGCTGCCGGTATTTTTTTCCAATAAGAACTATACTGTCTGCAGTTGACCGGTCATATATAAACTCTACATCGCTGCTATATCCAATCTTACTTGCCCCTCCCATAACTTGTGAATCCGGATCATCCAACATCGATATGTAGTTATAGGTATCAAAAACCAGATCTGTTCCCATATCCTGTTTAATCCTGTAATATGACTTTCCTACCTCCGCAGCGCTTTGGTCTGTCATATCAGCATACATTTTAACATTTTGATCTTTATCAAAACTCACGTAAAAACCATACCCGCCCCCTGCACTGGTAGGTAAAGAGGCAATCCAGCCATTTTCAGCGGATGTTAATATATTAGAAACTAAAGCCATCTGCTCTCCAACCCGCTCCTGAGGCGTCTTATCAAATTTAGCAACGTAGGATGTTTTTTTGCAGCCCATCAATAATGATAAGAGTGCAATAAAAAATAATAATCTCTTCATTTTGTCTTAAATAAATTAATAAGCTAATGGTCCATAAAAATAATTTGCAGGGCTACCTTTCACAGAGAAACCACCATATTTCATATAGTTATCTGCATTAACACTTACAGGAAGCCAGTCTGCTACAAAAGTATTGCTACTTAA
>NZ_DATMRL010000479.1:0-6930 GCF_035566355.1 Pedobacter sp. | reverse complement strand
GGGAAACAGGAGACAAAGCCTACTTGAAACAAGCCAATGGCATTGCAGGGTTTATCCTTAAAAACCCGGTAACACCAAAAGATGGTATTCCCTATTGGGATTACAATGATCCAAAAATTCCTAATGTTTCCCGGGATGCTTCCGCTGCTGCCATAACTGCTTCCGCTTTATATGAGCTGGATAAATACAGCAAAGGACAGGGTTACAGGAAAGCTGCAGACCAGATCATTTTCAGTTTAAATCAGAATTATACCAGTAAACCTGGTACTAACAAAGGTTTTATCCTGGAGCACAATACAGGCCACCGGCCGGCGAATTCCGAAGTCGATGTGCCAATAAATTATGCAGACTATTATTATCTCGAAGCTTTGCTGAGAAGCGAAAAATAAGAATCAGGCTCCTGAATACCCAAGGCTTTAACTCAGGGGCCTGATTTGTAATTGTACTCCTGCCTCCGACAGCACTTTTTTTGTATCTATCATGGCCGTAGAGCGCATAGAACCAGCAACGCCAAGGTCTGCAACCCAAAATAAAATCCGGATGCTAATGGCGTACTCTCCAAAGTCCTGAACAATAATTACAGGGGCAGGCGTCTGAAGAATATTTTCATTCAGTTTAAGCTTTTCTGCGATGAGGTTTTTAGCCCAGTCCAGGTCGGTATCGTAAGGAACTCCGATCATAAACTCTACTCTTTTGCTGCGGTCCTGCATTGTCCAGTTGATCAGGTGTTGAGAAAGGAGATCCCCATTGGGAACAATGATATCTGCGCCTTCTGCATTGTGAATTTTACTAGATCGTACCCCAATTTCTTTAACCGTACCTGATTTATTGCCAATTTCAATCTGGTCACCAATCTGTATAGGACGTTCAAAGGCAAGTATAACCCCTGAAACCAGGTTATTTACTATATTTTGCAAACCAAAACCAATACCTACTCCCAATGCTCCAAGCATAATGGATAATCTATCGATAGGAATACCCGCGGCGGCTACGGCAATTAAGAAACCGATTGTCCAGATGGCGAGACGAACGAGCAGCATCATAGAATTCAAACTGTTCCGTTTGCCTCCGGCTGTGGCCTTTTCATGGCCAAAAAAGAAGCTGATGAAGCTTGAAATTAAGGAAGACATCCATATGATGCAGAAGAATATGGCAATACTAGCGAAAGTGAACTGATAACTTCCAATACTTCTTTGTGTATAAAAAAAAGACGATGATACTTTAACCAGCACATCATAAAGGGTCAGATTGCGGATAAACCCAATGGTCCATATAATGGAGGCAATAATCCATAAATTCCGCTGAAAACGATGCTGAAGTTCTTTATAATTGATAAAATCAGAAAATCTGCTGTCGTGATACGCTTCTGTTTGCAGGTAAATGGCCTCCAATACCATGGTACAGAAAACCTTAAGTGAAATTCCAAGCATCAGGCATTGAATGGCACTTACCCCAAATATTTTAGCCAGCGTTAATCGCCCTGTAAGGTTAAACAGAACAGATAGGGTAACCTGTGCCAGCGTAAAAATAAGGAGTGCTTTGGTTGCCGGAGACTCTTCGATCTTTATAAAAAAAGCATGATTAGAACGGATCATTTTGATGCAAATGACCATGAGCAGTAAGCCCGCCAGGAATAAGCCCCAGCGTTCGCCAAATGCAGCATCCAGTAAAATATCATCAATGGCATAGAAAACCCATAAACAAACAAGACCAATCCATAAAATTCCAGAACCTTTATTTAAAAAGGGCCAGATCAGCATACATATACATGCCAGGCGGATGGCTTCAAGAGCATGTAGCAAAGACATGGTTGGATTTCCAAAAAGAAGAGGAGCATAAGTGAAAAGTGCCATTAAAGATCCAATCAAAAAACTTCTTTTTAGAAAATTAATCTGTTCAAATACGTTTTTGGCATCCTCCTGTTTTTTTATCCTTCTCCTGTTGGACAACAACCAGGTGGTGGTAAGAATAAATATTAACAAGGAAAGTGTCACAATGTGCATTTTTCCTGCAAGATAGATGCCGATTATTTTCGCTGAACGCTGAAATCCATTGGCGATAACCTCCACAAAACTCTGCTGGTACTGGCTGGCCCGTGCACTAAACAGAGGAGACTCTTCGCGGGAAAACATATTGATCTTTTTAGAAATCGACAGATAGTTCATATCCGAAGAAAGATCATTTAACTGCAGGAGGTTAACCGATAGGCGATTTCTCAACAAGTTTACCTTTGACAACATCCGTCTTTGCAAAGTATCCAGTGAACGGCCTTCGGAAAGAAGATCGCCCAGCTGCTCATTTAATACCGAATCGGGTATAATAACATTGAGATCCGGGTCAACCAATATTTTTTTTACTTCGATATTGCTTTTAGTGAGTTGTTCATTATACTCGGTGAGTAATGCTTTATAAGCACTGAGGTTATCTGCCTGTTCTTTTAAAAGAATAACTGCACTGTTCAGGCTCCGAAGATTCATCTTTCCACCCTGTACCTCAAACTTGGTTTTGAATGCTTTTATCTTTTTTTCTATATCCGGAAGCGTGTTTTCTATTGCACTGAAATCAAAGCCCTTTTTGAGTTGAAAATTGTTTTTATCTACTGTAAATGTATAGGTCTCTACCTTGTTGACCAGCAAAGGAATTTCCGTCTCCGTAACCACATGTTTTCGCTTTTTTTGAGCAAAAGAAGTGTGGAAAGTACTCAGTAAACAAAGGGACAGCAAAGCTGTCCTGAGGTATATCTTACAAAGAGTCTTTAAAGACATGATATGAAATAAATTAAATAGAATAACAGAAGCCGATAAGCAGTATTTGTGCCAAATTTTAAATGTGGTCATTTAAAATAATATTTTAGCTAAAATATGCATACGTATTGACGCTTTGCTATTCTATTTTTTATTAAAAGAAAATCTTCTGGAAATACTAAATCCCCATCGGTATTGTCCTTTTAACCAGGAACTTGTCGTTTGTGGGATAAACTGCATTTCTTCAATTGCAGCAGCATTGGTGAAATTGAGGTGAAAAATATGGCCACCCGTTTCCATTTCAAGGCCAACACCAAGCGGGTTGTAGAACTTAGTTCCGTTAATCCCCTCCAGATAAGCTTTATCCGCGCTGTTTCGGAAAGGAATAAAATAGTCAACCACCACAGCCATTCTTTTGCTGATCTTTGCACGCGCACCTGCACCAAGCGCAAAAAGATCATTTTGATCCCTGAAAGCGGTTAGGTTTCGGTGTATGTAACTAGGGGTCAGTGTAAAAGAAATGCCTTCCGTAAATTTCCTGGCAATGATTAGCTGACTGACGTAATTCATCCTGTCTTTAAAACTATGGTAAGCAGCCGCAGAAGCCGGGTCTTCACTTGCACTCACTGCTGCTATGGTATTGCTGCCAAATAAGGTAAGCGCAACCGGAATATAATCATCTGTGGTTTGTTCCAGCAGCCGGTATTTTATACTTCCTTCGTAGAGCTGCTGTACATTGGTCGCTCCTTTTGCCCGGGCGAGGCCTATGCTCAGACGATCGCTGATTCCATATTCAAAGCCAATCCGGATATCGGTTGAATTGTCCAGCCCGAAGAATTGTTTAATACCACCCTGGCTGCCGGCAATATCTCCAAAACGATGATCTACTTTAAAGTCCAATTCATTTTTATAAATGGTTTCATTCGTGTGTCCATTGATCAGTTTGGTCGATTTAAAAGTCGCGGTGACTTTTTGATGTCCGGGAGATGGGGCTGTCAATAACGCTTTTTCCAGATCATCCTGACCGAAGCTTGATAGTGTAATTGTTGCCAACAAAGAGAGCAACAGGATTTTTAGATATAAAGGGGTTAATCTCATATGGTTTTAGGTTGATAAACAGCTGATACACGTACCTCTACTGATTCAGCTACGTTTTTAAATACAATGGAAGGAACTTTGATCTTGTAATCGGCAATCTTTATCCGGAACACAGATTTAGCGGAAATGATCCCCTTGTCTATAACCAGGTTTACTTTACTTTGACAGGTTTTTGTTACCCCGTGGATATTTAATGTTCCTTCAACAGACAGGGTATAATTGCCATCTTTGTTAAAATCAACAGGATCAATAATCTTTCCTTTGAATTCTGAAAAAGGATAGGTGTTACTCTCCATGTAGTTTTCATTAAAGTGCTCCTGCATAAGTTTCTTTTTAAACTGAAAGGAGGTATTCATTACTTTAAAGATGATGTTGCCCGTTTTAAGATCGAGTGCGGAGTTGGCTGTATTGCTTTTCCCTTCTATGTCTTCAACCACAGTACTGGAAAAAAAAGAAATTGAAGCATTTTTACTCACTGCAATACTTTGTGCCTTTGCCGATAGACCGGCAAAGGAGATCAACAGAATAAAATAGATGGTTTTCATCGGCCAGATTATTTAAATTGTTATTGAAACTATTGAACCATTCCCTGGTTAAACCAATTCGTTAACGACTGCAGTTCTGTAGCCGATAAACTTCCGCCCTGTGGCATGGTTTTATTAATCAGCACAGCTTGCTTAATGCGGTCTGAGTTTGACACAACAGAGGCATAACCCGTAAAACTAAAAATGGGCGCTGCCGAGCGGCCGGGCGCATGGCAGCCAGCACATTTATTTTGAAATAATGCTTGTGCAAAGTTGCTGTAGGTAAGCCCTGCACCGGGATTTTCCGGTGCAGAAGGTAGATCTGGCTTAATCTCTGCCGCTTGTTTTTTAGAACAGCTCAATAAAATCATATAGATGATTACAAGAACAAAAGTGATTACAGAATATTTAGGCATGATGCTGATGAGTTTAATTGGCTAATGCTGGTGTGTTTATGGTCATAATCGGCCAAACTCCGGGAGTAGGTACGCTGACGCCTTTGGTATCGCCACGTTTAGCGTCAGAACCGAAATAATACAATGGATGACCTTTATAAGTCAGTTGTTTTTTACCAACAGTTGTGATTTGAACAGTCATATCTTTAGCCAATACCGAAGGAACATTTAAAACATCCGATTCATAAATTGGCCAGATTCCATTGTTGCTGAGGTCTGCTTTGGTATAGGTGTTTTTATTAAATGTATCAGGTGCATAAGCGTACAGCGTTCTGCCGGCGGCATCTGTAAAGTACTGAGTTGTACCTGTTCCTTCTTTAGCACCATCAAGGTAGTTCTTGCCATCCAGACCAACCAATTGATAGCTGGCCAGCATAATGGAATAATCAGGCTTGGCTACAAACCAGGTGCCTCCGGAGCCATCGCCACCCACATCACCTTGTTTAGTATCTGCAGCGTAATAATACAAGGGCCAGCCCTTATAGGTTGTTTGCTTTTTTCCATCGGCCCGGGTAATGGTTTTTATGTCCGTGGCGGCAATTCCGGTTGGTGCCGTTTCGTTCCCGGCATAGTACACAGGCCAGGCCACCTCGCAACCTCCGCTGCAACCTGATGTTCCATTGGCATCAATAGAAAAGAAATACAGCGTCCTACCTTTGGAATCGGTCAGTATATTTCCAAATTTCGTATTGGAAGTCAGCTGAAGATCGGAATTTCCAGCCGGTGGATTTGTGGCCGGAGGATTACCATAAGGATCAGTTCCGGCAGGAGACATCCCGTCGCCTCCTTTAGAACATGACGATAAGAAAATGACCGAGGACAGGGTCAAAAGGACAAATGTTTTTGTTAAGTTCGTTTTCATAAATTCTATCAGTTAAATAATTTATTTTAGTACTACCTAGATTACGGGCGGAGTTTTATAAAGGTTGCCGGGTTTATTTAAAATATTAATTCATTGTTTATCAGTATTTTATAAAAAATCGTTAAATTTATCCTAAAGGTTGGCAACCTTTCGTACGCAGGCCTCGTATTGGGTTAAATGGCTCGGGTTAAAAACTTAAAGTATATCATATAGGTGCAGAGAATTATCAACGGTTGTATCCGAAGGGAAAGATCCAGTCAGTATGTGCTCTATAAAGAATTTTACAGTTACTGCATGGCAATCTGCAGGCGGTATATCATGAACGATTATGATGCTGCCGATGTGCTGAATGATGGCTTTATGAAGGTGTTTACACACATTGATAAATATGATACCTCTAAACCCTTCAAGTCCTGGATAGGGAAAATTATAACCAATACGGCTATAGATCATTACCGCGCAAATTTGAAATTCTCAGATCACGAAGATGTGAGCGAGTATGAGGGTGTTGGATACGAAGCTGTAGTCTATGATCAGCTTGCTTATAAGGATTTGTTGTTATTGATCCAAGGACTGTCTCCAGCTTATCGAACGGTATTTAATTTATACGCCATAGATGGTTATTCCCATGAGGAAATAGCCGAAATTTTAAAAATATCAGTAGGGACTTCAAAATCCAATTTATTTAAAGCGAGGCAGAAACTACAGGAAAAACTTGCTGTCCTCAATCAAAATCATGAAATGCTAACCAAAAAAACAGATACTGATGGAAGACAATAATAATATAGATCAGTTCTTTAAACGTGGGCTTAGTGATCCTGATATTCCATTTAATGAAATGGATTGGGAAAAAATGGAGCATAAACTTGATCAGCAAGAGAAAAGGAGGGGAATTCCATTCTGGCTCTTTACTGCTCTGGGTGTTGCGGCAACAGTATTGATTTTTATGTTCTGGTTTTTCTCCGGGCCACAACATGATATGAATAAGAAAATCAAGGAGAATACCGCAGTAGTGGAACAGGGAGCTAAACCTTCAATACAAAAAAACATCAATGAGGACACAACAAGATCAGTAGTTGCAGTTAGTGAAACAAAAAAAGAAAAACAGTTTCCTTCAAAAAAAGAAATTCTACCAATTCATGTTTCTGATACAATCGTACCAGAAAACAAAAATAGTCAAGCTCCAATTCAGGCCGTAAGTTCTGTTGCCGAAAGCTCTAAAGAAAAAAAAGATAGTATTGGCCCAA
>NZ_DATMRL010000478.1:0-5320 GCF_035566355.1 Pedobacter sp. | reverse complement strand
AGGACGGGGAGGGGCTACCCACATTCCAGGAACCCAATAATAACCGTCTATATCGTCATAAGCCCAATAGCCCGGCTGCCACATATATCCATCAACAGGACATTCAGGTTGTGTATAAATCGGTAATGCAGGTGGGGCAATTCTAACTGAAATGCCTACGCTCACCTGAGCGAACGTATGTTGTTGCACCGTACATATAACCAATAGCAGCACAACTATTTTTCCAATTGATTTCATACCCGTGGAAACAATTACTTACAGATTAGGTTTCGCATCAATACAAAATAAAACACTTGTATGACAGATAATTATCTGAAACTATCGATCAGATGATGAGATGCAATAGAACCACTGGCCAGATCAATCATAAAAAATAATTAAATTAGCCGGATGGATGAACGGTTAGCCATAAAGAAAGCCATCGACCATTTACTATAAGCTAAAAACAAATTCATGAAACAAACAATGAAGAATAACTAATGGATAAAATTAGTGTATTAGCAACAGTTGCTGTAGTAACAATGTCCATTTCATTATTTCTATCCTTGTTTTTGATTACAGTTAAAACAGAATATAAGTTAAGTAATCGTCTTTTTGCTTTTTTTCTGGTTTTAACTGCAATTGATATTAGTGGAAATCTAGGTCACTTATTGGAAATTCCCTTGGCTGCAAGAGTTTTTATGAGCTCATTTTTTTTCCTGCAACTTCCAACTTTCTATTTATATATTTTGTCTGTCTCCTATACGGACTTTAAGCTAAAACCAAAACATTTAGCTCACACTTTTACTTTTATAATAGCGAATTTAATCTTAGTACCTCGCTTTTATAGTGTAGATCTGGCTTCTAAAATCAGTTTTCTTGAAGGAAGTGGCCGTATGCTTGAAATACAGCTCAACCATATCCTTACACATATTCAAATTGTGTTATACCTCACTGCAGCTTTTATGGTATTAAGAAGAGCAAAAAAAGTATACCTTGAAAATTATGCGGGAGCAAGTATTGAATCACTGAATTGGTTATTTCAGTTTACTTTGGCACTATCCGTCTTTTATTTTATTGCTCTGTTAAAAAACATCTTTAAATTCACTGAATATCCTAACGTTTACGAATGGTTAAAAATTGGACTTTTATTATTTGAACTGATCATCATTTTTTGGTATTTATATAAGGCGTTAAATCATCCAAACCTATTTAGAAATATAGATTCAAAACTAAAATTGGTAAAGAATATAATTTCCGAAGAGAAAAACAGCGAGCAGTTACCTGTACACGAGGAAAAGGAATACAACGAAGAGTTATTGAAATTGAAGAAGTATATGATTGAAGAGAAGCCATTCCTCAATCCTTCCTTAACGATTCAAGATGTATCTAAGGATGTTGGAATTCCTGTTCGGGATTTATCTGTTTTAATCAATCATAAGTTAGAGCAACATTTTTATGATTTTGTTAATACCTATCGTATAGAAGAAGCTATGGATATTTTAAAAGATTTTACAAAAACTAAGGTAACTGTTTTAGAAATTTTATATGAGGTAGGTTTTAATTCGAAATCTTCTTTTAATACTGCTTTTAAAAAACATACCGGTGTTACACCTACAGACTACCGTAAATCTCTATAAAACAACACTTTGTAATTACTCGTACTTTTCTTTATCATTACTCGTACTTATTTTTTCAAACAAATGGGTTCGACTATTTTTATTCGGTCGCATAGCCTGAGTTGCTTCCACATATTTGTATCGAAATAATTTTTAATCTAAAAATACGATACAATGAAAACCTCTTTAAAACTTTTGGCAGCGCTGTTATTAATAAGCAATTTTTCTTTTGGACAAGAGATATCCAAAAAAATTGATTCCATCATAAAGGATAATTACAAGAAAAATCCGACCGTAGGAATCAGTGTTGGGTTTATTAAAAACAATGAAGAATATTATACAGCTTACGGTAATTTGGATGCAGAAAGTCAAATTAAAATCGACAAAAATTCCATATTCGAAATTGCATCAATTACTAAAATTTTAACTTCAGATTTAATTGCACAAGCTGTTATTGATCATAAAATTAAAACGGATGATTATATCGACGGCTTCCTTCCTAATGCGTATCAGTTGCATAAAAATATTAGAAATAAAATAAAAATTTCAGACCTGGCATCTCATCAATCTGGTTTGCCTGATATAGATTTTGCAAAGTTAATAGAACTGGATCCACAGCAACCGGTAAATGGTATAACACAGAAAACATTGAGCGATATCATCAATAATTGTACTGAACTAACAGATTATGGAAAATATCGTTATTCTACTATTGGATATACTTTGCTCGGACAGATCTTAGAAAAAGTGCACAACAAGAGTTATGATCAAATTATCAAAGCCAAAATAATAGACCCTTTAAAGCTGAAAAATACATTCACGAAAGATTTTGATGTAAAAAACAGGACAACTGGTCAGAATCCCAATGGTGGTCGTCAGGAATTCTTTAAATGGAATATTACAGCGCCTGCGGGATTAATAAAATCAAGCGCTTCTGATATGGTTACGTATTTAAAAGCAATCTTAGATCAAAAAACTGCAATAGGAAAAGCGGCTGTAATCACGGAGAAACTCTTCTATAAAGATGATAAAAGAGAAATGGGATTAGGGCTAGGTATTGTAACAGACGATAAAAACACCATTTATTCAAAATCAGGAGACTCCATGGGGCAATCTTCCATTATATGTTACAATAGGGCTAAAAACTGGGGTATTATAATTCTTCTAAACCAAAGGAACTCAAAAATGAGACAAAACCTCTTAAATGAGATCTATGACACGGTCTTGAAATAAGTAGCTGGTTTTTGACATCCCTGTAAAATCTACAAGCCCTGCTCATCGTGCGATTGCAGGGCTTGTAGGTTGTATTGTTATTTCTGTGAACCGCCTTGTTGAGATTGGCTGAGTTGCAATTCTACATCTTCTTTTCAGGAACAAAGAGAATAGGCTCATTTCTGTTCGCGATTGTGGTTAGTGCCTCATAAATATAATCGCAAACCAATTTCTCACCAGCAATATTGATCAGTTTCCGATCATCTTCAGGAGTATGATATTGAGGATGCCCACCAGTATGAAACCCTAACACGGGTATGTTCTTTTTATAAAAGGAAACATGATCCGATCCGCCCACATCATAAGCATTTACAATGGGGTTGATCCCTATTTTCGGACCTAAACTTTTCATGAGTTCCATTCCACCATCAAAAGATGCTGCACCTCCCATATAAAGATGCTTTTCTGTATTCATTCGACCCACCATATCCATGTTAATCATTAATTTGATCTGAGACAGGGGAACCAACGGATGTTCCGTAAAATACTTTGATCCTAATAAGCCTTGTTCTTCAGCACTAAAAGCAATAATAATGATACTGCGTTTTAAGGAGGCTTTGTTTGCCGCTAATTTTTCTGAGATTTCTAAAAGTGCTGCTGTACCGCTTGCATTATCGTCTGCACCAGGGTGAACGGCTACGGTATCTGGTTTTTTGGAAGATGCTCCACCCATCCCAAGATGATCATAATGTGCACCAATTACAATATACTCGTTTTTTAATTTTGGATCACTACCTTCAATAAAGCCTACTACGTTCTTTGTCTGTACATAAGGCGTGTCAGTTACCCCTTTTTTTACGCGCATTTTAGCGGTAAACTCCTGAAAATAACTGTTCCCGAAAGGGGATATCCCTGATTTTTTAAATTGTTTCACTAAATAATCTGCAGCTTTATTATTTCCAGCAGTTCCCGGAAATCTTCCCTTCATTTTTGGAGAGGCCAGATACCATATATGATCTTTAATCTCTTTTTCTGTAATTGCAGATTGAGCCATCACGCAAGTGCCCATTGTGGTGCATAGTGCAACCAAAAAAATCTTTTTCATTTGTGTGTTACCTACCAGCTTAGGTAAGTTTATTCTTTGCTTATGATCTTCTAAATTCATGTGTCGCAAATCTAGCATAAAAATCTATAGACAAGAAGTGCGCATCATATGCGGAAGTGTTTTTTGTTAATTCAAAAGAAATATCCTGTTGGTACTGGATTTTAAATTGGTTAGTTATCACAAAAGACCTAAATTTGTTTACACACAAAACACATACAAATGAAAAAATTATACACTCTCTTGCCGCTTGCAGCATTGCTGTGGGCCAGCTCTTGTAAAAAAAAGGACATCGTAGCTGCGCCTGAACCCCCTGAAGTAATTGCAAAATCACGTTTCCTGCCCGACAGCACTTCGTTTACAATCAATGGAAAACGCTACACCAATGCATTAAGAGAGCCTTCCGCCTCCAGATCTTACGGGAATAGAGGAGTCAATTTGCAATTGAGTCCTACCAATGGAGAATGGAGCCTGAGTGGCGCGGCAAATAATTATTGGGTTGGAGTGGTTGACTCAGTACAATACTCATCAGCATCTACAACTTTGCTTGAACAGACAAGAGGGGCCATTATAGTTTCATTTATAAAAAATTATAAAAAGGCAAATGCGCTGAAATTTGGCTCTCTGTACTGTCCCAGACCTGGAGATAAATTCTATACTTTGGGCGATTATCCCTATGCCATAGATTATGAACGGTTTGGTAAAGATGAAGGTGTCGCAATAAAATTATCGGTAAATAACGAACCATTGACTTCCTATAGCCAGTTATCAATAAATGCCAAATCAAAACTCACAGCAGAAAGCCAAAATGGCTCGAAATTCAAGATTCTAAAAATAGATGAGATTAAGGGAACTGATTTTATTGTTCTTGAGGCTGCATTTGAGGCTAATTTGTTTGACAAGAATGAAAAGTCTGTTAAAGTTACGGATGGTTTTTTTAGGATCACTACACCAAAAAACGGGGAAAGAATTGACTCTTTCACGCTTCTTTATTTATAAGAATAAACGAATTGTTGGGGAAAATATGTTTTACTGGGCTCTCTGAATCTTGCAGATTCTGAGGTTCGCCTCAGTAAAAACATATTTTCTTGAGTGCAGACCGGAGAGGGTGGAGAAAGGGAATTTTGGCGATTGTTGATTAAATTTTTGAGTTCTGATTACCATATTTTGTAATGCCTTGTTTTTATTTAAATTTGTTTTCAAAATATTGATTTACAGATTTTTATGAAAATTTTTATTTAGAAAAACTATCGTTACACTTGAAGTTATTTTTAAAAAATCAAGTGTAAATTATGAGTAATACGAAGTACATTAATCCGATGCTGGATTGGTCATTTAAGAAAATTTTTGGGACGGATCCAAACAAAGACTTATTAATCGCTTTCTTAAATGAGGTTTTTAAAGGGAG
>NZ_DATMRL010000477.1:0-6677 GCF_035566355.1 Pedobacter sp. | reverse complement strand
TTGGCTGTAGCTCTTGGAGACTTTGGTTTGCAGGAAAATGGCATCCTGATGCTATTTAAGACTGATCATACCGGAGAGGAGGAGTTGGCGATGTCTAAAGAAGCCAGAAAGCTGGGTTTAGATGTTGTGGATCTTTCTCCTGAGGAATGCAGGTCCCTGCAACCAAACCTGGAGCTGAACGTGATGGGTGGTGTGCATTACCGCTGTGATGCTCATCTAAGTCCTAATGTGCTGCTGCCCATGTTGACACGCTATCTGGAAGGAAAAGGGGTACAGATCAAAAGAAACCATGAAGTAGCCCATATTTCAAAAACAGGTGGAAGGATCAGCAGTTTAACTGCTGGTGGAAAGGAGCATACTGCAGATCGTTATGTGTTGGCCGGCGGTTCATGGTCACCTGGTATTGCAAAACAGGCTGGGTTGAATATTCCATTGATGCCAGGTAAAGGCTATTCTTTTATGGTCGATGATGTACAGAAGAACATGCACATTGCAGCGTTGCTTTGTGAAGCTAAAGTTGCCGTTACTCCAATGGGAGAACAGATCCGATTCGGGGGAACTATGGAGATTGATCAGATCAACAGCCGGATCAACAGGAACCGTGTAAAAGGAATTGTTGAATCTATTCCCAGATATTTTCCTGGTATGCAGCCCGCACTGCCGGAGGATAAGGACATCTGGTTTGGTTTCAGACCTTGTTCGCCAGATGGCTTACCTTATATTGGTTCCAGTGCTAAACTGGGTAATTTGGTGATCGCTACCGGGCATGGCATGATGGGCTTAAGTCTTGGGCCGGCTACAGGTAAACTGGTGCAGGAAGTGCTGGACGAAGGAACAAATTCTATCGATATTACCCCTTTTTCAGCGAACCGTTATCTATAGGGTTAATATCCTGTTGAAAATAATAAACGTCAAAATGATTATTATTTTGTGATTTATTATAGAATTCATGTATATTTAATTTCAATTAGATATACATGAAGGTTTTACCATTTACAATACCCGTTTCTCCGAACAAGACCATTATGGTCCAGTTGGAAGAGTTGCCTTACTTTTATACTTTTCTCCATCGTCATCAGGAAATACAACTGACCTGGGTGCAGGAGGGAGAAGGTACTTTGGTTGCGGGTATGAACATGCATATCTTTCGGTCTGGGGAGATTTATCTTTTTGGCGCCAACATGCCGCATTTGTTCAAAAGTGAACCGGAGTATTTTGCACCCGACAGCAAGAAGAAGATCAAAGCGGTAACGATCTTTTTCAATCCTAAAGACAAGCTATCGAGTTTGTTTGATCTGCCGGAAATGAAAATGGTGAGCAATTTCCTGAAGGATTTTGAAAGTGGTTTTAAGGTGCCTCCCCACATGTATTCTGATATCTCCGGAAGAATTTTAAGTATCCTTCATTCGGAGGGGATTGATCAGCTGATGCAATTCCTGCAGCTGCTTAAATCACTCAGCAGTTTGAAAGATCTGAGTCCTTTAACGGTGAGCTCATTTCCCCGTTCTATCAACGATAATGAGGGAATGCGGATTGCTTCGATTTATAATTATATCATTCAGAACTACAGCCGTGCGCTGACCCTGGAGGAAGTGGCTGAGCAGGCTTGTATGACGCCTCATGCTTTTTGCCGCTATTTCAAAAAACACACACGCTATACGTTGGTGAGCTTTTTGAATAAAGTGAGGATCAATGAGGCTTGTAAAATGTTAACCAGCGGGATCCATAATGGTATTGCTTCTGTAGCTTACAGTTGCGGGTTCAACAGCATCACCAACTTTAACCGGGTATTCAAGTCTATTACAGGTAAATCACCGCGCGGCTATATGGGCCAGTACTGATCTTTCCTGTTAATTTTGGTCAATTATTGATTAATAACGGGAAAGTGCCACCCTGTGAATCTGCTATTTTTGATTTAAGCTTCGGTTTTAACGAAGCCGAACCAATCTAAACCAAAAAAGCAAACCTTCTATGAGTGATTCTACGACTGCCTTTAAGCCTTCTCTTTCCCTGACAGATGCGACCATGCTGGTTGCCGGAAGTATGATCGGTTCTGGTATTTTTATTGTAAGTGCAGATATTGTACGTAACGTGGGCAGCTCTGGCTGGCTCATCGCTGTTTGGTTAATTACGGGGTTTATGACCCTGGCTGCTGCGCTTTGTTATGGTGAACTGAGCGCAATGTTTCCTAAGGCTGGAGGACAATATGTATATCTCCGGGAGGCCTATAATCCCTTGGTGAGTTTTCTCTATGGCTGGAGTTTTTTTTCGGTGATCCAGACGGCAACCATTGCAGCTGTTGGTGTAGCCTTTGCTAAATTTACGGCTTATATTTTTCCGCAGTTTAGTGAGGACCTTGTTTTTGCAGATCTGGGTTTTGTACGTATTTCCCCTGCGCAGATCCTTGCAGTTGGTGTAGTGATTTTTCTGACCTTTCTGAACACAGCAGGTGTGAAGAGCGGCAAGAACATCCAGACCAGTTTTACTGTAGTTAAACTTCTGAGTCTGGGTGCTTTGATCTTATTTGGTTTTATCGCTGCAAAATCTGATATCTTACATGCCAATTGGAGTAAGGCCTGGGAGATGCATAAACTGCGGCCTTCGGGGGTGACAGAGGGTTATACTTTTATTCCTGCATTGGGGGCAGTTGCCGCCGCTATGGTGGGTTCTATTTTTAGCAGTGATTCCTGGCATAATGTGACGTTTATTGCAGGTGAGGTGAAGAATCCTAAGCGTAATATTGGTTTAAGTCTTTTTCTGGGGACCATGGTTGTAACGATCATTTATGTGGCTACGAATTTCATGTATACTGGGGTGCTTTCTTTGCAGGAAATTGCCTCTGCGGATAAAGACAGGGTAGCGATCACGGCTTCTCATGTGATTTTTGGGAATTCGGGCACAGTGATTATTGCATTGATGATCATGATCTCTACGTTTGGCTGTAATAATGGCCTGATCATGGCTGGAGCAAGGGTTTACTACACCATGGCTAAGGATGGTTTATTCTTTAAGCCTGCAGGCACGCTGAATAAGAATGCGGTGCCGTCTTATGCGCTTTGGTTTCAGTGTGTGTTTGCTTGTTTATGGTGTTTTAGCGGGAAGTATGGAGATTTGCTAGACATGATCTCGTTTGTTGTGGTTGGGTTTTATATGCTCACTATTTTTGGAATTGTGTTGCTTCGTAAGAAGCGGCCGGATTTGCCGAGGCCATATAAGGTTATTGGTTATCCTGTTTTGCCGGTTTTGTACATTTTGATGGGATTGGCTTTTTGTGTTTTGCTGATTGTGTTTAAGCCGAAGTTTACATGGCCGGGGTTGATTATTACAGGGATTGGGATTCCAATCTATTACCTCATCAGACCCAAAAAGGGCTAAGCTTTTTATAAAAGTCAATATACTCTTCGAGGACTGGACTCCTTGCCCCGCTTCGCTCTTGTGGCAAGGCGCCCTGAGGTCCTCTCTGAATATATTGACTTTTCTGGGCGCTTAGTTTGGGTGCTTACATTCCTCTTTCAGCCAATTATTTTCAGATGCACTCAGAAAAGGGCCAAGCGTTTTAATGACATAGTTGTTGTACGTCTCCAGCCATTGTAGGTGACGGGGTTCCAGCAGTTCCGGAGCAACTCCTTTTGGATCAATCAGGGCAAGGGTCAATGTTTCTGAGCTTAGAAAAGAACCGAATTCTGTTTCTACAGCCGGAACCGTGATGACCAGGTTTTCAATTCTGACTCCATGATGGCCGGGGCGGTATATGCCAGGCTCTATGGAGGTGATCATGCCGGCTTTAAAATCTACATCCAGGTTGTTCGGACTGATGGATTGCGGCCCTTCATGTACATTCAGGAAACAACCTACGCCATGTCCGGTACCGTGACCATAATTTATCCCCTTATCCCAGAGCGGTTTTCTAATGATGGCATCCAGCTGGTAGCCGCGGGTTCCTGTTGGATATTGTGCAGTGGTTCCCTCTATCAGTGCCCTGAGAACTAAAGTGTAGTCTTCTTTTTCCTGTGTTGTTAATGGGCCTAAAATGAGCATTCTGGTCACATCTGTTGTACCCTGAAAATACTGCCCGCCAGAGTCGATCAGGTAAAGTCCTTTTGGTTGTAAGGTCTGGTCACTCTGCTCATTTGGAGTGTAATGGGGGAGTGCTGCATTCGCTGCATAGCCGGATATAGCATCGAAACTGGTTCCCTTAAAACCCTCCTGTTCTGCTCTGAATTGTTCGAGACGTTTGGCTGCGGATAATTCGGTGATGGGTATTTTGTTAAGGTTTTCCTTTATCCATTTCATGAAACGGGTCAAAGCGACACCGTCTTTAATCATCGCTTTTTTGAAATTGCTGATCTCCGCATTGTTTTTTATAGATTTCAGATGGGACACGGGGCTAATGCCTTGCCGGATCTTAACTGAAGCGGGGATGCTGTTGAACAATTTCGCATTGGTTCGTTTAGGGTCTATAAACAGATTGGAACCTGTCTGCAGAAGTTTTATAGTGGTGATGATGTCTTGACTGTTTGCAATTGTAATCCGTTGACTTGTCAGGTATTCCTGGTCTTTTTTACTGAGTTTTCGCTGGTCTATGAACAGATAGGCATGCTCTGACGTAACTAGTGAATAGGCCAATGTAAGTGGATTGCATTTAATATCGTTGCCGCGAAGGTTGAAGAGCCAGGCAATTTCATCCAGTGCAGAAAGCAATATGGCATCGGTTTCCATTTGTTCAAGTTGTTTGCGAAGCTGGTTTAGCTTTTCTGATGCGGATTGCCCGGTATAACGATTTTCTAGCAGAAAGGCTGGGTTGGCAGGTAGTTGTGGTCTGTTGTTCCAGATGGGGGAGATCAGGTCTGCTGCAATGGGGTTGAAGCCGCTGGCCTGCAATTGTTCCAGTAAAACAACGGAAAGCAGTTCTTCTATACAACCTACTTTGGAGCCTTTAGGGATCCATTTGATGTATTCAGGAGTATGTGGAATCTGGAGTTTAACCAGTTGGTAGCCGCTGTTTTTCAGTTGCTGTTCTGCCTGAATAAAGTACCTGGAATCTGTCCAGAGCCCTGCAAAATCCTGGGTAATGACCAAAACACCAGCACTGCCAGTGAAGCCTGAGGCAAATTCGATGCACCGATAATGCTCGGGAAGATATTCATTCTGATAGGGATCTGAAGAGGGGATCAGATAAATATCAATCCCCTCTATTTTCATTTGATTCCGGATGGACTTTAGTTTTTCCGTATAGGTCATAGTTTATAAAATCTCCAGTTGGTTTTAAAATCTTTGCTGAGGCTTTGATGGGTAAGGATGGCCCGGATCATCTCTATGGGCATACTGTTCTCTTTAATAAAGGAATCGTGGAATTCTTTGTAGGTCATTTTTCCACTGTCTACCAGTTCTTTTTTCAGGGCCATGACCTGAAGCCCTCCGGTAAGATAGCCAACCTGGTACAGTGGATCTGTCCAGGGCGCAATAGACCTTCTGACTTCTCCCTCGGCATTGGCGCGCTCATGTCCCACACGATCTACCAGGAAGTCGATACATGTTGCCGGTGTCCATTTGCCTAATTGATAATTTAAGGAGAAAATGATCCTGGCACAGCGGTGTTTTCTCCAGAAGAGCATACCAATCCTTTCTTCTGGTGTTTTGGCAAAGCCCATATCGTAGAGCAAAAGTTCCCAGTACAAAGCCCAGCCTTCCATCCAGAATGGAGTGTCGTAATTGCGATGGGTATTGTAGCGGCTCATCATAAAATACTGTAGATTGTGCCCTGGGATCAGTTCATGTTGTACGGTACCCCTTGAAAAATAAGGATTGTTTCCGCGCATGCTCATCATCTTGTCTTCATAATTCATACCGCTTGTTGGATAGGAAATACTGATTTCACTTCCGCCGGTAAAAAATGGATTGACCAGTTGTCTTTCCGGTGTCATCATGATCATACCCCAGGTTTCTTCGGCAAGAGGAGGAATCGTAATCAAGTCTTTGGATTTGATGAAGTCCAGGGCTTCGTTGTAAAGTTTAACGATCAGTTCTGGTTGTTTTCCAGGTGCAACATAGGTGTTCTTAACCTTTTCCATTGCAGCTTGCCAGTCGTTTTTTAAGCCCATTTCGGCAGTGGCTTTTAACATTTCCTTGTCACACCATTCCAGTTCTTTGGTCGCCATGGCGATCAATTCTTCCGGACTGTAGGGGATCATTTCCATGTCCAGTTTTCTTAGGATCTCGGCTCTGCCAGCAGGAATGCCCTGAAGGCTGGGGTCTGAACCGACTTTACTTTCCTGTAGAGTATTTTTGGAAAGTGCAGTTGTGTATACGCGGAGCAGGCTGTCGGTTTGTTTGTAGGTTACTGGTACCCACCAGCTAAACATAGGGTCATACTGGTTATAGAAGTCGAAGATTTTTTTCCCTGCTTGCTGAAGGTCCCGTGCTGTTTTGTAGGCTTCAAGAGCTTCTGAAGGACGGAATTTTGTGCTGGAGGGAAGTTCCTGAATCAGTTTTTTTAGTTGTTTACTGATCTCATTCAATTGTGCAGCAGTTTTTTCTGGTTCTGAAGAAGTTCCTCTTCTGCATTGTTGTTCCAATTGGTAGATCTGGTCTGCGAAGGGAAAACGGTTTTTGAGTTTTTCATAAGCTTCTTCCGCTTTGCTAAGCTGGAAAATCTGCTCCTTTAAGTCTCTTCTGAA
>NZ_DATMRL010000476.1:0-14808 GCF_035566355.1 Pedobacter sp. | reverse complement strand
CCAATAAGCAAAGGGGTACTTAAATTATTGGCTGGAGGTACGCTTCAGTCTACCATTACAGAAGGACAAAGATTGCAGGGAGAGGGTTTCCCAAGTGACGATCAGCTCAATAACCCTAATGCGGCAGTGAATCTCCTTTCCAAAACATACAATTATTCAGACTACAAATACAGTTCGGTATTTGGCCGGGCAACTTATAACTGGGATGAAAAATACATCCTCAACGGAACTTTTAGAAGAGATGGGTCTTCCCGTTTTGGCCCAGGTAAAAGATTTGGGAATTTTGGAGCCATAGGTGCGGCCTGGCTGTTTGCTAATGAATCTTTTGTTAAAGACAATCTGAGCTTCTTAAGTTTTGGTAAAATCAGAGGTAGTTATGGAACTGTGGGGAATGATCAGATTGGCGATTACCAGTACTATGACAGCTGGACGGCAACAAGTTTCCCTTATGCAAAATTAGGTACTTTGTTTCCAACACGTTTTGCTAACTCCAATTATCAGTGGGAAGTGAACCACAAATTTGAAGCGGCCCTGGAACTGGGTTTCCTCAAAGACCGCATTTTGTTTACCGCCGATTATTACCATAATAAATCCGGGAATATGTTGATTGAATATGTATTGTCTCCTCAATCCGGATTCTCTTATTATGTAGCCAATCTGCCTGCTGAACTGGAAAATAAAGGATTTGAATTTGAATTGAATACCATCAACATCAATAAAAACGATTTCAAATGGAACACTTCATTAAACCTGACCATAGCAAGGAATAAACTCCTTAAATACCCAGGATTGGAAAATTCCTCCTTTGCAAACAAATATTTTATCGGTCAGCCTATTAATGTAACAACTGGATTTAAGTCTACAGGAATTAACCCGCAAACGGGTATCCCTACATTTGTAGATAAGGACGGAGATGGTCTTATCAGCGATCCTGAAGATATATTCGTGTTAGGCACTACCACACCAAAGTTTTACGGAGGATTTCAAAATACATTGACTTACAAGAACTGGAGTCTGGATTTCTTTTTCCAGTTTGTTAAACAAGAAGGGCCATTATTAAATTACGGGCGCCTGTCTACTCCTTATGGAGCAATAGGTAATAAAGACATCAGCGCTTTAAACAGCTGGACAACTCCAGGACAAGTGACTGATGTACCGATTGCAACCACCACTACCGGACCAGCCTATCAGGCCTATACACAATGGCGGCTTTCTAGCGCAAATTGGGGGGATGCATCATTTATCCGCTTAAAAAATGTAGCCCTGAGGTATAATCTCGGCTCGCTGTTTAAAAATCTTAAAGTAAGAAATTTAACAGTTTATCTGCAGGGGCAGAACCTGTTTACCATTACAAAATACAAAGGTTTTGATCCGGAAACCCAAGGTCCGGTTCTTCCGCCTTTAAGCACCTATACTGCAGGTTTACAAGTTTCCTTTTAACCCTTAATTTTTTAAATGATGAAAGCTATTAAATATATACTATTGATCATCACATTTACTGCAGCCAGTTCCTGCAAAAAATATGTAGATGTAGACGCACCCAGAACAGAACTTGCACAAAGCAGCGTATTTGTAAACGATAAAACCGCTATTGCCGCTATGGTAGGAGTTTATTCAGATATGAATGCCTATAACTATCAATTTGCCAATGTGATCACTATGTTTATGGGTTCCATGTCGGCAGATGATTTTACTTATGCCGCAACGCTGGCCGGGTTTGATGAATTTAAAAATAATACTGTAACCCCAGGCAATACTTATGTGAATGGCATGTGGTCACAACCTTATGATTTTATATATCGTGCCAACTCAATTATTGAAGGTGTAACCGCATCCAATACTTTAAGTGCCGGGGTAAAAAATCAGTTGCTGGGAGAGGCGAAATTTATACGTGCCTTTTGCCATTTTTACCTGGTTAATATTTTTGGAGATGTCCCGCTTATTCTTGATACTGATGTGATTAAAAATACAGATTTACCAAGAACAGCAACAGCTCAAGTCTACCAGGCAATCATTGCAGATCTTGTGGATGCTAAAAGATTATTATCCAGTGATTTCCAGGGAGGAGGAGAGCGAACAAGACCAGCTAAGGGAGCTGCAACACTGCTGCTTGCACGCACCTATCTTTATTCAGGTAATAATGCCCAGGCTGAAATTGAAGCGGGAGAAGTTATTGCAGACAATGCGCACTACAGTCTTTTGCCTAAGGAAAAAATAAATGATGTTTTCCTAAAAAATAGTAAGGAAGCTGTTTGGCAGCTTCAACCAGTAAATATATCCGGAAACAGAAACACCTGGGAAGGTTTTACGATGACACCTGCCAGCATTACCAATCCAACAGCTTATTACAGACTAACTAAGGACCCACAATACGGACTTGTATTTGCTTTTGAACCCAATGATCTTAGAAAATCCAACTGGACAGGGAACTATACAACATCAGCTACACCTCCATTAACGCATACTTACCCTTATAAATATAAAGTCAGGACAAATGCAGTTGTAACTGAGTATTCTATGGTTTTGCGTTTTGCAGAAGCCTACCTGATCCGTGCAGAAGCAAGGATACAACAGGGCAAATTACAACCCGGAAAAGAAGACTTAGATGTAATCCGCAACCGCGCGGGGCTTGCGCCGTTAACTTTACCAGGCAGTATTGCAGCAGGAATGCTGCAGGTGGAGCAGGAGAGAAGAGTCGAGTTCTTCGCAGAATGGGGACACCGCTGGTTTGATCTTAAACGCTGGAAAAGTACAGTTACAGTTGGGAAAACACGAGCAGATGATGTACTTCCGGCAACCAAACCACTTTGGAAATCTACGGCTATTTTAATGCCTATCCCTACAGATGTTATTAAAACCAATCCAAACATGGTACAAAACCCGGGTTATAATTAAGCGTAAAGAAAATGAAAAACATATATATCCTGATCTTACTTGTACTTGCCAGCTGGCAAGTACAAGCTCAGGTCCTCGAAGTGGGTCCTGAACAACCCGAAAGGGGAGCGAAAGTGACCATTACCTATCATACAGGCGCTGCGGATGCTAAGATCAGCAAAACAGCAACGGAGGTGAATATCGTTTTTACCTATTCAACTTTTTACGAACTGCCCTGGAAAATGCCAATGGTTAAGAAAGGAGAGGATTGGGTAGCCTCTTTTGTTTTGCAGCGTTATGCAACTTATGCAACCTTCTACATTCAGAGTGGTGATGTTGTAGAAAAACCATCAGAACAAAAGCATTTTGAAATTCCAGTATATAAAGGAGGCAAAAGGGTGGAAAGCGGTTTACTTCATGAAGCCTATAGCCTAACCGCCCAGATGCCCAAATCAGCAGATATTTCAACACTGAAAATTGCGTTGCTGGAAAAAGAACTCCAGAACTATCCCAATAATTATGAAGCTAAAATTGCATTGCTGAACACCAGGATCAACCTTTCCAAAAATCCTACAGAAAAACTTAAATACAGAAATGAAGCCAGGAAAATCATTGCTGCCAAATTTAAAGCCGACCCTACAACTATTGGAAATGTAAATCTGGTGACCATGGGATACCTGATGATCGGAGAGAAAAGTCGGTTAGACTCGGTCAGAAAGGTAATTCGAGAGAGATATCCTAATTCTGATCTCGGAAAAGATCTTCGTGCTGATCTGATTTCCAGGGAAAAAGATCCAGTAGAGAAGATCCATAAACTGGAAGCTCTGTTGAAAACAGGCGATCAGTCTGGGGGAGAAGGTTCCACGAATATCCACTCTTTGCTGTTTGATCTGTATGCTTCTGCAGGCGATTCTGTAAAGGCTTTGGCCCATGCCGCCCGTTTGGTAATTAAAAACAGCCCTCAAATCCCTCAAAATTTAAAAGACATAGCAGAAAAATTAACGGAAGCCAAAATTGCACCTGAACATGCTATTCAATATGCCCGCAAATCTCTTGATAGGGTAGCACAGTGGCCTGTTGGCATTATCCGGTATTTTCCTGAATTTGGATATATCCCGTCCTACGTTGCAGATAGTGTGAGGACTAAGACGATTGCTGAAGCCAAATCAGCTTTGCTTTCCTTAATCGCATTAAATAAATTGTATCAGGGAAACAAAGCCTCTTCCTTAAAATATACTGCAGAAGCATTAAGCCAAAGTAACGGGAGAGAAGGCATTCTAAATTCAGCTGCGGTTTATGAGCAAACCGGTCAACACCAGAAAGCTTTTGATGCCCTGTGGAAACTGTTGCTGAAAAACCCGACAGATACCGTGGTTTTGAAACAAGCAAAGACCAATTTCATGAAATTCAATAGTTCTTCAGCAGAATTTGAAGCCAAGGTAAGTGAGTTAGAGAAACTGGAACTTGCACAGTTAAGAGAAAAACTTAAAAAACAACTGATGAACAAGCCAGGACCGGAACTATCTGGTATTACAGACCTGGAAGGTAAAATAGTTACGCCAGAAATGATGAAGGGAAAGATTGTTATATTGGATTTCTGGGCCACCTGGTGTGTGCCCTGTATGCAGGAAATGCCCTATTTTCATAAAGTATATCAGAAATATAAGGACAACCCAGATGTCATGTTTATGGTAGTGAACAGCGGTGCCAACAATACCCTCGCAGATGCAAAAAAATGGGCCGGGCAGAACAGCCATTATACTTTCCCGGTTTATTATAATACCGATAAGAACATAGGGGATAAGGTCGGGTTTACCTTAATTCCAACTATTGTTGTACTGGATCAGAAAGGCCTGATGCAGTTCAGAACGATCGGATTTGAGGGAGAGATTCTACAGAAAAAACTGGCTGTAGAAATAGAATTGCTGCTGCAGGAAAATAAAAATTAGACCTTATGCGGCATAGTAGTTCGTGTGCAATACTATGCCGCATTTTTTGTATATTGCATGAATACCCTCAGGAAATGTACAGATTAAAATGGCAGCAGAACAATATCCAAAAGTTTATTTGTATAGAAGAATCGTTCAGGCCAAACTATTCATTGACAACAACTATGCTGATAAAATAGATCTTGGTAATATTTCAGATGAGGCTTATTTCTCTAAATTTCATTTTATCCGCCTGTTCAAGTCTGTGTATGGGAAAACACCTCATCAGTATTTAAAATATGTAAGGATTGAGAAAGCTAAAGAACTGCTGAAAAATGAAGTTTCCGTTTCTGAAGCCTGTTTTTTTGTAGGTTTTGACAGTGTTTCTTCTTTCAGCGGTCTGTTTTCAAAAGTAGTTGGAACCTCTCCATCGGCATATTTAATGAAGCATCAGCAAACCAAAAGGAAGATCAGTCTTGCCCCGCTTTCCTTTGTGCCGGGTTGTTATGCGTATCAGCATGGTTGGATTGAAAATAGCAATTTTGAAGAAGCCAATGACTAAATCATTGCTGAGATTTGTGTTATGTTTAATACTAAATCGCAACAGCTATGATTACAAAAATGACCATCACAAACATCCATGTCATCAACCAGGATAGTGCTTATGATTTCTATGTAAATAAATTAGGTTTTAAACTTGTGGATGATATCCAAATGGGACCAGGAACCCGCTGGCTTACGGTCTCACCACCTGAACAACCCGATTTACAATTGGTCTTATTTCCGGTTACAGTAAGCAAAATGTTCCCAAAAGAAATCGCTGATAATTTAATTGATTTGATCAAAAAGGGAATATTTGGTTGCGGGGTTTTAACCTGCAATGACATTTTTGCAACCTATGAAGAATTAAAATCCAAGGGTGTTGAATTTATTAAGGCACCTACCAAGGAATTTTATGGAACAGAAGCCCTGTTCAAAGACGATTCAGGGAATTTTTTCTCTTTGCAACCCATTAATAACTTTGGCAATGAAAACAATATTTGATAAAAGCACAAGAGATGAATTGATCTACAGGATCAATTTGCTCCACGAAAACAGTAAACCTCAATGGGGCAAAATGAATGTGTACCAGATGGTAAAACATTGCAGGTTATGGGAAGAAATGGTATTGGGTAGAGTACCGTTTAAACGATCTTTGATCGGGCGGATATTTGGCAAAATAGCTTTGAAAGATTTAACTAAAGATGATAACCCGTTGAGACGTAATACACCTACCAGTCCGGAATTTAAAATAGCAGACAACAATGGTGATCTGGCATCTGAGAGTGAAAAATGGATTTCGCTGCTTGAGGGGCATGCACATTATTCAGGCGATGATTTTTTGCACCCGTTTTTCGGGAAGGTAACTAGAGAACAGACAGGATATTTATCGTATAAGCATACGGATCACCACTTAAGACAATTTGGGGCATAGTCTGTGAATTATGCCCCAAATTGTATTTAAAGAATATAGTAGGATCCTACCGGTGCCATTTCTGTTTGAGGACGGTCTTCGTATAACTTATTATCATCCAGCATTTGGCATAAATCCCTTTCTATAACCCGGCAAATAGTCGTCGTTGGCGTATCAGTAGGTTTGTTTTCAAATGGATCCTGAAGATGCACTGCCATTTTTTCTACCAGTAAGAAGAAAGCAGCAATAGCAATAACCACCGGAATTTCAACATAACCAAAATATTCAATCAGGCCAAAGGGTAACAGAATGATGAACAGGTGTATCGACATATTAATGTATTTGCTGTAAGTAACGGGAAATACGGTATTTTTTATCCGCTCACAGCCACCCATATGGTTACATAAAGCATTTAATGTCTTGTCAATCTCAATTTGCTGATATTTATTGATCCATCCTTCATTTAAAGCCTTCTTCAAATCAATGGCATGAAGTTCCAATAAAGCCACCAAAACATTTTTATTTTTGATAAACTGCATCTCTTCCTTAGTCAGGTAACGCTCCAGACCTTTATCTGCACGATGGTTTCTTAAAGATTGGCTCAATGCATAACACCAGGCAATTTGCCGTTTCACAAAACGGCTCTTAAAGATTTCTACTTCCTCCTGGTCATAAGGGTTTTCAACAAAATACAGGATCTGTCTGGACAAGCTTCTGGAATCATTCACAATAGCTCCCCATAAGATCCGTGCTTCCCACCAGCGGTCATAAGCCTGGTTGGATCTAAAGGCAAGCAACAGAGATATAATTGTGCCTAATAGTGCCGGTACCGCCACAGGAATCGTAATGCGTGTAACATGGAAATTCTGATAAAGGACCACAATGCCTATAGAATAGGCAACCACGAAAATGAGCTCCTTTTTTATCTTTCCAAAAATATAAGTCAGCGGAATATTGTTTTTTAACAGCATAATAATCTTTTTTTAAGGTGTATAAATTATACAGGAGAGGTTTGCAACTGAGGTTCGTGTATCTTGGTGTCCATCAAGGACTCTCTGCTGTAATCCTGCTCAGGAACAGCATAAGTGTCTAACGAAATCACTTTACAGTCAGTGCGTTCTGTCAGGAATTTTGGGTCAATGCTATACTTATTGATTTTTTTGAAATCGTAGTGTCTGGGGTAGGCAATACAATCTACTTCCAGTGCTTCCGTGAAATTTCTAAAGGCAACAGCTGTACTGCCATAGAAATATTCTATCCTGAAACTATGATCCTCATATTTTTCTTTATAGTGACGGAGTTGTGTATAAAACTCGTCACTCACATTTTCGTAGTCCCGGTTTCTCCTGCTCAGCATCAGCATATCTGTTATCGAATCCGATAACTTGAAAGCATGTAGAAAGATGATTTTTAACGGTTCATTTCTTAGATTTGCCACTAAGGCATCAATGATCTTTGTGCTTTCGGGATTAAAATCTGTCGGTACCAATACTGTTTTCATAATCTTGAAGGTTAAATGAATAATGATTTAATACAAGATTAGGCCAGAAGCATTACAACCGGATAAGAGTGAGATTAGAACCGCATTAGAATTTAAATAATGTTCCTTATTTTAAAGGAAGGAGCACCTTAATCTCCGTGCCTTCCATTACCGTAGATTTGATTGCAATACTGCCCTGATGCAGGCGGATGATATTCAAAGAAAGCGGAAGACCCACACCATAGCCTTCATAATCATTTGTATTTGAAGCCCTGAAAAAGGGTTCAAAAATATGCTGGACATCACCTTCAGGTATACCAATTCCTTTATCTATAACTGCTATAGAGAGTTTATTGGCCTTGCACTCAATGCTCAGGTTTACCGTTTGATGGTTGGAATACTTGCAGGCATTGCTTACGATATTGCTAATGGCCAGTTTAATCAGGTTCCTGTTTGCCCTTATATTCAATTGTTCTTCGCTATCGGGCAGTTTACTGAAATCAATTTCTATTTTGCTTTTAGGATAGACCTGGCCAACGGATGCTTTAATTTCCCAAAGCATCTCATCCATTCTCACATCTTCCCAGGGCTGGTTCTTACCATTGAAACCTGATTGGGCCAAACCCAGCAGGCTGGTGAGGATATGCCCAAGTCTTTCTGTTTCGTCTTTTATCTTCAATAATGCAGTTTGCTGAAGAGGATCTGTATTGGTCTGCAAGGCCAACTCTACTTCTCCACTGATAATGGTTAAGGGGGTCCGTAGCTCATGGGAGGCATTACTTATAAAATTGTTCTGGGTCTCGAATGCTGTTTCCAGCCGGTTGAGCATATTGTTAAAAGTCTGTGCAAGCTGGGTCATCTCATCGCCTCCATTTTTAATATCTAAACGAAGATGGAGATTTTCTGCTTTGATCTTTTTAACGCTTTTTATAATGTTACGCAGAGGCCTGAGCATATAATCAGAGAATTTCCATCCCACCACAAAGGATAAGACAATAGATAAAAGGAAGCCGGCAAGTAATATTTTTTGAAGATATTTTAATTCCCTGAAGCCAAATGGATCATTGGCAGAGATGATCACGATATAGCCCTGACCCGGCCCCTGGAAATATTTACCTGCATAAAAATGATTTTCCACGCGGTACCGTGCCATCTTCCCGGAATTGATTTGGTCATAAAAGCTGGCCGGGAGATCTAAATCTGTTCTAAGCTTACTTCCATTTCCTTTATCAGCCTCCTGAATGTATTCTTTTTCCGAAGGTAGGCGTTCCAGATAACGGTTCCTGATCTTAGCATAGGCCTCATTATTGCCATCATCATAGAGTTTAATCTGTGCGGCAATATTGACTCTTGCTTCCAGTCGTTTGTAAAAATCTTCAAAGGCAAATTCATTAGAAAAATACCAAACAAAGCCACTCAGCAATGAAATGATGATAGCCGATAAGATGGCAAACAATAAGGTAATCTTTTTGGCAATCTGCATTATTTATCTTTTAAAACATAACCCAAACCTACAACTGTATGGATCAATTTCTGATCTGAGGGCTTATCTATTTTTTTTCTAAGGTAGTTTACATAGACATCCACCACATTGGTGCCCAGGTTAAAGTCGATATCCCAAACGCTTTCCAATATATCTATCCTGGATAGAATTTTAGACTTGTTCTTGGCCATAAATTCCAGCAAACGATACTCCGTAGCGGTTAAAATAATCTCCACGTCATTTCTCTTCACGGTTTTTGCTGTTACATTAATATACAGATCAGCTATGTTTATAATCTGGTCACTATTTACTATTCCGCTGTAACGTCTGAGCAGCATCCTGATGCGGGCAAAGAGCTCTTCAAATTTAAAAGGTTTAACAATATAATCGTCAGCGCCATTGTCCAGGCCGGTCACAATATTCTCTGTTGTGCCCAGAGCAGTGAGCATAATAATAGGAACATCGGGTTTCTCGTTTTTAATGATTTTACAAAGCTCAAGACCATTGATACCCGGTAACATGATGTCAAGAATAATCAGATCGAAAGAATTATTTTTAGCCATCTGGGCCCCAATCAGTCCGTCGGGCGCTACACTGACCGAAAATCCTTCACCGGTAAGGCCCCGGGAAATCACCGAGACCACATTTGGCTCATCTTCTACGATTAATAAATTCATGTTGATGGTAAAGAATCTAAAAAAAAACGGAGATTACAAGAAAAAAACGACTTTTCTACATCATAAAACCTTTCATTGCTGCTTTAGCGTAATCGCCCCAATTCTTTAACGCGGTACCTAAAAAGGTCTTAAAGCCTTCGAGGTCCATTGGTTTTCCTTTAACAGGCGGTTTGACCACATCTGCCGATACTGGTACATCACTGACTTTAGTTGCAAACCAAGTGATGTTTTCATGCGGTAAAGCGACACCAAGAATCATACCCGGAAGTCCGCTGAATGATTCCGGTCCGCCAGGAACAGGGATTTTATCGGTATAAAATGCAACCACATAGATAGAATCCATCATAATACCATTGGCCCTTCTGCAGTTGTATCCCAGAATGTCACGTTTCTCATCGGTAATTTTCCAGGTAAACTTTCTGGTCTTATCCTTAATTAAAAAAGTCTCTTCATACACCTTTTTTTGCATGGTGCTTGTTTTTGCCGATAAATCAGTATAAATGATGTTACCCTGAAGGGTGGAAGGTTCATCGCCAAAAAAGGATCCTTGTGATGCAGTTTTAGGGTCAACCGGAGTGAACAGTGTTTTCTGGTCCGAAAAACTCAATACACTTTTCAACTGCTTAAATTGAGGCTGACTTCTTTTAAATGCATCAAAAGCTTGTTCATAAAAGCTACTGGGTGTTTTGCCCATATTTTTTTTGATCAGGGCATACATGTTTACCTTTTTTTCATATTCAATAACCCCCTGATGAATAAACCGGGCGTTTTGTGCTGCCGTTCTGTTTCCAAAACAAAGCGGCAAGATCGTTATAGCGATATAGATCAGTTTCATCTTCATTATTTTTGTGTTTTTCCGCCCCCCATTTTGTTAAAGTCCCAAGTTAAGGAGCACATGAAATATCTTTTAATAGTGGTGTAATTGGTTTGGGTAATCATATTGCCATAAGCGCTGCGGTTAAAACCGGTATTCTGGTTCAAAAGGTCTTTTCCGGAAAAGGATAGCCGCAAATTCTCTTCTTTGAAGAACTTTTTGGTGATCGAGGCATTCCATATAAAACGGCTAAAGTCTTCGTTGAACGATTCCGTCTTTCCTTTAAACTCATAATTCCCATCTGAGCCCAACTCCATTTTAAATGGCAAGAAGACAGTAAAGGAAGAACTACCATTAAATCCCCAGCCATTATTATTTAAATTCTTCTGCAAAGAGGATTCACTGGTGTTATAATTAGGCCCCATGTTCAGGTAGAAACTGTATTTCTTCTCCTTGTATTTGGAAACACTGATCCCACCTGAATAATTGTAGGATTTTGTTTTGTTAAGTGCAGTATTGGAATAATTGTAGGATGTATTTCCATTGGTACTTGCATAAAAGCCAAAGTTGAGGTCAATAGACTTAATTTTGTTGTTCAAACTTGCGGAAAAATAAAAATTTGAGCTGTTTCTACTCGTTAAATTGATAGACTGGTAAGTGGATTTGCCAGCAGAATCTGTTGTCACATTGCTCACTATAGGGTTCATGGTAAAACTATAAGAACCGTTTACCCAAAGAGATGTAGAACTCAAAACCTTATAAGAATTATAATTTAAGCTAAAACGATTGGTAAACGAAGGTCTCAGGTTTGGATTACCCATGGTAATATTCAGGGGATCTGTATTTACACTTACCGGTTGGATCTGATCTATACGGGGTTGGGAAGTATTTCCATTATAGTTAAAACGCAGCGATTTTTGCTGGGAGAATTTATATTGATAGGAAGCCTGAGGACTCCAGTTGATGAAATTTCGGTGCAAGCTTCCATTGGTGTATTCATCAAGCTGATTAAATTGGACGGCTGTTACCTTACTCCCAAAGTTGATAATGGTTTTGTCTTTATTGTAATTAAAGATCAAGCCAAACTGATTACTCAGCTGGTCAAGTTTATAACGGTTGCTGTATACGCTGTCCAATATGGTATATTGTCCAGGAGCGGAGGGGTTGAATGATTTCCTGTCCTGCAGGCTGTTATTGATACCTAAGCCATAGTTGAATAAGGCAGAAAAAGAGGCGGAAATAGGTTCCGAGTAAGTGATATTGGAATTAAATACATTGGTTTTAGACCGATTGGTCTTATACTGGTCTATGATTTTTGTACTGTCTGGTAGCAATATCCCCTGATCATTGTAAAATTTATTGGTAGATTTTAAGAATCCATTGCTTTCTGAGTTGCTAATGTTTTCTGTTAAATTTACAGATATGCTTCTCCCTTTCTTCTTAAACTTTCTGTTCCAGAAAACCGTTGCTTTAAAGAGTTTTTCATCACTTTTATTAGCCAGACTGCGGTTACTCTCATTTAACATGACATCGTTTTCTCTTTTGGATGCTGCAATATAGGTGCTGTTTTTTTCACTATTTTTAAAAGTGGCCTCTGCGGAAACCTTTAATGAAGACAGTGTGTCGAGTTTCACTTCATATTTGACATCTCCTTTTTGCCGGAACGCATAATTATTAAAAGACTCATCAGAATTACTTTTGATCACATTGCCGGGAAGATTGTTCTGGGAAATCACATTTTTGGTCCCATCCACATTCATAGAACCTATTTTATAGTTGGCATTGACAGACTCTTTATCGGTGTTCCATTTCGCATCATAATGCACACCACCAGATCTAACAAGCGGTATTCCCTGGCCATCATACCTGCCATCAAACGAATCCAGCCCATCATCTCCGTCAAAATAAAACATTAAGCCTCCATCATCTGAGAACTCCATACTGCTGGAACCACCATATTTATCGCTGTCCCGCCAACCTAAGCCAGTAACTCCTGTATTGCCTAAAATTCCGTAAGCAGCGAATTTTTTCTTTGCTTTGAACAGGTTAAACATAAGCTGCTCCTGATGGTTTTTATTGGTTCCAATCCCGGCATCTGCTTTTCCAAAATAACCCTGTTTTTTATCTTCTTTTAATTTGATGTTGATCGTTTTTGTCTTTTGGCCATCGTCTATGCCTGTAAATGCAGCCTGGTCACTTTTTTTATCGTACAGTTGAACTTTATCCACCATGTCGCCACGTATATTTTTGGTCACCAGTGTAGGATCGTCTCCAAAAAACTCTTCGCCGTCAACAAGTACCTTATTTACGGTTTGACCTTGTGCAGTGATTTTTCCGTCTTTGTCTATTTGGATACCGGGTAGTTGTTTGAGCAGATCTTCCACTTTAGAATTGGGTTGTATAACATAGCTGGAAGCATTAAATTCTGTAGTATCCCCTTTTATTTTAATGGCAGTGGCTTTGCCTTTGATGATCACACCCTGCAACAGGTTGGCTATAAGCGTTAAGCTAAGTTTTTCAAAATCTTTTTCCCGGTGTATAGAATCCAGTTTAAAATTTTCAACATAATCTGCATAGCCTGGATAGGTAACCAATAAAATGAACTGTCCGGGTGAAAGCTGATCTATAGTAAAGGAACCATTTTCTGCTGCGAAACCAAAGTTAACCAGGGTAGAATCTTTTGCGTTGAGTACAGATATACTGGAATTAACAAGCTTTGCGCTATAAGCGGTATCTACTACAAATCCTTTGATCTGGTAGTTGTTGTTCTGCGCATGCAGAGCTAGAGAAACTCCAATAAGGAGTGCCAGCGAGAGCATTATTCTTTTCATACAGGTAAATATGTTAACCAAATTAAGGTTATTCGTTTGTCAGGTCAAGTCGTTTAAGATCTTTTAACTTTTTTTAACATGTTGTAAAGTAGGTAGTTAAATGTGGATGGATGAGGGGTTTCATAGATGGCGAAGCCGGGGCAGATGTATGCCAGAGTTGGAGCAAATTGGTGGGAGATTCGCTGAAAGTACCTGTTTTGTGGTTCTGGTATGGTTCTGCTGCGAAGGAGCTGTGAATGTGGTGCTTTGAAAATATGTTTTCTGATCTAGCTGAACCTTGCAGGTTCTGAGGCTTGAATCAGTAAAACATATTTCTTGGGTGCAGACTGGGGTACACGGATTTTCTTTAGCAAATTGCACTGAGAGGGGACTGAACCTCTATCAATTTCTCGGGATTGTCCGTATAGATACCGTCAACTTCCAGTCCTTTTATTCTTTTGATCTCATCATAGGAGTTGACATTTTCATAGGGGTCAAAGTTCTTACAGGTCCATACTTTTATTTTTCTGCGGTGGAGTTCGTTCAGGGCCCGTGTAGTTAAAATTTTCATTTTTCCCAGTTTTTCGGGAAGAAAGATGATGTCAGATTTTAGTTTAACCCATCTTTCCATCCTCAGTTTACTGGCGTAAATGAATCTCTTGGTTTCTTTTGTTCCGGCAATGAACGTCCATGTAGGTTTCAATAGCCGGAATTGGTCAATGATCACATCGTGGATGCTTTGTATCGCTATGTTGCTTTGCTGCTCATGGCTTTCCACAATAGCTATTACTTTTTTGATCAGTGTAGGATTGTTTTCATGAATGTCGAGTATAAACCTTTGCCCTTTGAAAGTTTTAAATATTTCATCCAGTGTAGCGATTTTACAAAGGCTGTTTAAGGTTCCGTCTGCATTTTTTAGATTTAAGGTTTGTAATTCTTCCACCGTGAAATGACATACCTTTCCCTTTCCATTGGAAGTACGTTCTAAATCAAAATCATGGAATGCAATGACATTGTTTTCTTTAGTTCGCTGTAAATCTATTTCTATGATTGCGTCTGGGGAATAACGGAGGCTATGAAGAATTGCAGCAACAGAGTTCTCAGGTTTTTCTTCGGTACCACCCCGATAGGCGATAATATTAAAATCGTTGTTTAGCAATGTTGATTTCATGTTGTTATTTTAATGGCATATCTGCGATATATACAACTGAAAATCAAGGTGCGACTAGTTGGGGGTTTCCTTTTTATTGCTATCAACGCAGTAAACGGAAATAGTAGATTCATTATAG
>NZ_DATMRL010000475.1:0-7528 GCF_035566355.1 Pedobacter sp. | reverse complement strand
AGTTTTTAGTAAATAAATATACTCTAGAAAGTAGTGCATTTACAGCCATTCTATTTGGCCTAACCCTTTCTGTAGTTGATTTTAAGAGACTACCATCAACATAGCTGTCGTCAAGTAAACTTTTTGCCTGTAAAAGATCTGCTATAATTTGCTGATAGACTGTTTGTATATCCGTTCTTGATAATTTTATATTAACTGTGTAATCCGTACCTAATGCTAAAGGAACATTTCCATAGAGATTTACAAGATAAAAGTAACAAAATGCCCTGGTAAAATAGACTTCTCCCTGTAAGCGTTGTTTAACTGAAGGCGTTATGGTATTTGACTTGTTCAGTCCCTCTATGCCTGCATTAGCTAAATATATGTAGTTGTAGGTACTGTTCCATAGGTCAGTTGTAGAACCATAATTTGAAATCAAACTGTTTTGATTATATACATCATAGGCTGTGTTATCAAGGCTGGAGAGTTTAAAATCGTCAACAGATAGTGCAGGAAAAAGTGATAGATTAAGTGTGAAATTGCTGTTTGACATCTTTGTGAAGATTCCAGTTACTGCGGAAATCGCGTTAGCATCGTCTGTATAGACGTTCTCACCATTCACACTCGTGACAGGAGCGCCTACTTCAATAAACTTTTTGCATCCAATCCCCTCTAAACAAACTAAAATTAATACAAATACAGTAAATATGTAGTAGCTGCTATGAGCAGCATGATTATGCTTTTTTTTCATCGTGATAAGGTTTGAAGGTTATAATGTGATCTGTAGTCCTACTGTATATATCCGTAATGGAGGTAGACTAAGTTGAGAAGATGTTTCTGGATCTCCTCCGAAATACTTAGTAAACGTCAGCAAGTTTTGTCCCTGTGCATAAAGCCTAGCATGATTAATGTGAAGTTTTGATAGCCATGCTTGCGGAAAATTATAAGATAGAGAAAGATTTTTTAGCCTTGCGTATGATCCGTCTGCGTAAACAGCATTACTTGAATTAACAGCTGTTGCACTTGCATAAACATCCAGAAAATCTGAGGTGACTTTCTGAATTTCTGCATCATCTCCAGCAGCTTTCCAATGATTTAAAACATTAGTTGTAGTATTTAGACTTGAGCGTCCTGGTAAAAGAGGATAACGTGAATTTATGTTATATCGCTTTACATATTGGAATAAAAAACTAAGATTCCAATTTTGATAAGTTATGGTATTTGAAAAACCACCGTACCATTTAGGATTTAAATCTATTAAAACCGTCCTGTCTGATTCCGCGTCTGGCGTTGAGGTTAATTCCCCTTTACTATTTATAAATTGATATAATCCTGTTTGTGAATTTACCCCAGCATAATCATACGCTTTAAATAAATTTAAAGATTGGCCAACTACGAAAGTACTATTGTTATCCAAATCATCATATCTAATTAATTTGTTTTTTGGTATTGTGAGGTTGATCGAATTACTCCAATTGAATTTATTTCTCCTTATAGGTGTTGTTTCTAACAAAAACTCCCATCCTGTATTTTGAACGGTCGCAGGTAAGTTGCGGATAATAGTGTTAAATCCAGAAACTCCAGATACGTGATAACCTAATAATTGATTTGAGGAACGATTTCTAAAATAATTTGCAGTTAATGCAATTCTATTTTCTAAAACGCCTAAATCAATACCTAAATTTATTTTTCGGGTTTCTTCCCATTGTAAATAAGGATTAGATAAACCGTTCGCAGTAAGTGCAACTGTATTTTGATAAGGAATATCAACTACGTAATTGTTGTACAAATCTAAAAATTGATATTCTCCAATTTGATCATTTCCAGTGGTCCCATAACTAAGTCGTAATTTTCCGAAATTTAAGAAGGGTAGGTTTTTTTGTATAAAATGTTCGTTACTGAATATCCATGCCCCACCTATAGCGTAGAAGTTATGAAATAGGTTTGCTGGACCAAAACGACTACTCCCATCTCGTCGTGCTGTTAAATTTAAAATGTATTTGTCATTTAATTTATAATTGATTCTGCCAAAAATTGCGCTGTATTTATAAATTGACTTCAAGTATCCGGTTACTCTAACTGTTGGTGCAGCTTGCAAATTTTCAAGCTGAGCATCATTTGCAAACCCCTCTGCATAAATGGAGTTCATGTCATTATTGGTTTGCTGAAAAGTTCCCCCGATTAAAGCATCTAAATGACCGAAAGAAAGTTCTTTACTATAATTTAACTGAGGCTCTGAAATCCAAGATTCGACAGCACTTGTTGCATAATTAGCAGATCTAGGTATAAATGATCTAAAACTTGGATTAATTGAAGTCCAAGGGGCTGTAGATACTTCGTTTGTTTCTAATCTGTTGTAACCCATGCTAATTTTTAAAATTAAATCGGAAACAATCTCATAAGAAACTTGTCCATTACTAATTAAATTATTTGTCTTAGCTGTGTATTTTTGATTTAATGAGGCAATGGGATTTGAAAATGTTGATATATCGGGGTTAGTTTTAGATGGTGCCCAATTTATGGTTCCGTCAGAGTTATAAAGAGCTGGTGCGTCTGGAGGTGTTAATATGTAGCTTGTTAAATCTGCTTGGGGTAATCGATTGGTCCCTTGTAAATAATTTGCAGATAAATCAAATTTAAATCTATTATTTTTTGAACTATGGTGAAGGTTAACATGGAAGCTAATTTTTGAATCGGAAAAATTGCCAGGGAACACTGTAGTTTCTCTCAAATATCCCGTACCTGCCATAAATTGTGTATTTTCATTACCTCCAGAAACAGATGCATTCATATTCTGGTATTGTGAGGTACCCCCGATAAGTTCTTTTTGCCAGTTTGTGTTTCTAGTCTGGTCCCATTCTCCGTTAATATCATAATCTGATGGGCCAGGAGTTCGATTCCCGTTTTTCAATGCCTCGAATCTGAGAGAGAGATATTGTTGTGTATTTAGTAAGTCTATTTTTTTTGCGACTTTCCCCCATCCACTTTGCATATCTACATCGACTTTAGTTTGTCCTGCTTTGCCCTTTTTTGTCGTGATTAAAATTGCTCCATTAGCTGCCCTAGAGCCATATATGGCTGTAGCGTCAGCATCTTTTAATATTTCGATACTTGCTATGTCCGAAGGATTTATAAAACCCATAGCATTTCCTATCCCTGAGGTAATTTGTCTAACGTTTGTTTGTATGACATTTTGGGCATAGGGGACACCATCTATCACATAGAAGGGTATGTTTCCATTGGCGATACTATTTATGCCTTGAATTGTAACATTTACACCATTTCCAGAAACTCCAGAAGTTTGCTGAATATATAACCCAGGTACGCGTCCTTCTAATGCATACAGCATATTTGTTACCGGAGCTTGGGCAATTACGCTACCTTTAACGCTGGATATATTACTAGTTAAATCAGTCTTTTTTACTTCTCCATAGGCGATAATTTGTACCTCATTCATTTTCATATTCACCTCCTTCAAAACAATGGAGACCGTATTACCCTTTTGGTATTTTATCTCTCTTGTTTCTCTTCCAATCATTCGCACCAATATCGTTCCCTGATCTGGAGCATTGGCAAATGAAAACCTTCCGTCTCCATCGGAAACGGTTACGCGATTATTTTGTTCTTTCAAAATGATTGTTGCACCTTGTAGTGGGTTTCCTTTTTCATCTTTCACATATCCATTAATGTCCTTTTGTTGCCCTTCTTCCGAAGATGTGCTGGAGCTTTTTTTTTCTAATTCTGGTTTTACTACGATACGAATGGTGTTCGATTCTAATTTAAAAGTAAAGGGCTGGTTTAAAAATATCTGTTGTAGCGCTGTTTCAAGATTTACGGATTGAAGGTTTATGGTAACTGGTTTGGCTAATTTGCTGTTGGCAGCACGCATCATGTAGATGTATCCGGTCTGCTCTCGAATACTGCTCAATACATCTAAAAGAGGTGCATTTTTTACATTAAGTGTAACTTGTTGCTGTGCATAGATGTTGGCTGATACTTGTAGGCTGAGTGCGATCAGGAGTATAGTGATTTTGGCCATGACAATACATTTAACTAGAGGTCTACTTAAAGATCGGCATTTTGGCAAAATAATGCGCATACCTTTGCCTCGATGAATTGAAAAATTCATAAATTGGTGGTTTAATTGTTGGTTTTAGTTGATTGGTTGCATTCTCTGTAACAGGATATAAAAACCGACTTTCCGGGAGTGTTCCTAGCACTTCCGGTTTTGTTTATTCCTGTCTGATTTTGGTTGTATTTTCTTCTTACTTTCCGATATAGACGAGCCTCCTTCCGTTGTTTGTGAGTTTAAACTTTAATTCTGCATTTACATCTAAGATTTCTATAATCTTGTTGAGCGTTAAATCTCTGGTCAGTTCTGCATCTAAAGGTACGTCTGGTAGGTTGCTATAGTCTACTTCTACGTTGTACCATCTTGAAATCTGTTGTAGGGCTTCTTTTAGCGGAGTTTGCCTAAAGAAAAACAAACCGCGCTTCCAGGCCATTTCGTTTTCGGAGTTGACGTTTTTAAGGTCAAAGCCGGTGCGCGTAAGTATGGACTGTTGTTCCGGTTTTAAGAGTCGTTTTTTAAGGGAAGATGTGTTTTGGAGCTGAACGCTTCCTTGTGAGAGAGTGGTTTTTATGGCTTCGTTGGGATAGGCACTGATGTTAAAGTGTGTGCCTAATACGGTAAGTAGTTGTCCTTTTGTAGTTACTTGGAAAGGTTGTTTTGTATTCTTTGCTACTTCGAAGTAGGCCTCACCTACTAGGTTAACAGATCTAAGATGCGCAGCAAAACGAGTAGGAAATTGTAGTGAACTGGATGCGTTTAGAAAAACGCGGGTACCATCAGGGAGAATAAGTTGATACTGGCCTCCGTTTGGTGTAGAGATGGTGTTGTAAATTTTTTCAGTTCGTGCTGCATGGTTGTTATCCATACTCGTTTTACTGCTTTTATAGATTACAATACCATTGCTCGTGTCTATTGTAATCAACGCTCCTGATGCGGTGGTAACCGATCCGGACCGAACATCTTTAAGATTTATCTTGGTTCCATTTGCCAGGGTGAGTATGGCATTGTTTCCACCCGGCATAATTGAATTTGTGATTGTATGGTTACTGGTTAGGTGTTTTTTATGGTTTAAAGTGTTGATATAAAAGATAGAGGATATACCCAATACGGCAACCACAGCTGCCGCATATTTGATATAGATAGGATAGATTCTTCTTTGAATGGGTGCAGGGAAGCTGTTCCTGGTTTGTTGCTTTTTCTCTATGAGTTCTTCCATGGTGGTATCTACTCTGGCTGTACGCGCAGTGTTATTATACCAGCTTTTTAAACGGGCAGCTTCGTCAGGGGTGCAGTTACCTTCGGTAAACCTAGTTATTAGGTCTTTTGCTTCTTTCTCAGTCATGCAACATTCACTTGTTTAATAGTCGTCTGTAAATATATTTCGACTCAGAAGCTCAAAAGGGTAATAGCAGGATAAAAAAAAGTTTCAGCCGATCAAAAGTGGCGGTTTAACCATAGTATGGATACCATGATTTGCAGATAGATGGTGCTGGCTATTTTGGCGCGTACCCTTGCACTGGCTTGTCTAAGTTGTCTTTTTATGTTTTCTTCGGAGGTGTTGGTGGCTAGGGCTATCTCTTTATTGCTGAGATAGGCTTTTTTGCTCATTTCAAAAATGGCGCGCATTTTTGGTGGGAGGCGTTCAATTTCTTTTTCTATAATGGCTTTGAGTTCGTTTTCTATCACCAGGTTGTCTGTGGTGTAGTCGGCGTCTTGATAGGTGGCTTGTATACGGGCTACGTAGTCTATTTTGACTTGGTTGTGCCTAATGAGGTCGAAAACGATAAATCTTATGCTTTGATAGAGGAAGGAGCTAAAGGTTGCTTTTAGTTTTAATTCGCCCATTCGGTTAAGCAGGGATAGAAAGAGTTCTTGTACTACGTCTTTAGCCTGGTCGGCATCGTGGAGCATATTTTTAGCATGGATATACATGATATCCCAGTAACGTTCGTAAATTTCATCGAATGCGTTTCTGTCTTTACGGTTATACAACTCCGCAAGTTGCGCATCTTCATAGCTGTTATAATTGGCCCTCATTTCCTGCTGTTTATATTCAAAGCCCTGGTTTAGTTAGCCTAAGTTAGAGAGGAATATTTCTAAAACCAAATATCGTAATTTTTTAACAGGTGTTGTTAGCGCAAAATAAGTAAAACTCCTGATGTAAATATATCTGGAGTTTATCTAGGAATCTTTATCTTATGTTATTGTTGCGCCAAATATAGGTTTTTGATTTTTTGGGGCGGTTAATACTTGGTTAATGGGGGCTTATCTGACGCGTAGAATATCGCTCCAGCTGGTGGTGTAATTGCGGCTGAGGTGTTTGCGCCGCATGGCCCAGGCTTGTTGCCTTGCTGCGGTGGCGGTTTGGATGGTGCCTGGTCCAAAGCGTGTGTTCAGATCGTCTATGGCGTTTGCTACTTGATTGTACTTTTTGCTTTTATATCCGGTAAACAGGTGAAGTTGTACTTCTTTTTCTGAAAGCAGGCCGGTAAAGGTGATTTCTACTTTTTGAAAGAGGATACCTGGTGTATAGACTTTGCTTAGGGCGTATTGTGCGGCTTTGCTGAGTTCTATGGTGTTGTTGATGGGATGGTTGAGGGCAAAGCTACAGCCGGGGTTGTATTGGGGCAGGTCTTTACGGAAAGGGTTACAGAGCAGGCGTAGGCTAATGACGCTGGCGCATAGTTGTTCGTTCCTGAGCTTGGCGGCCAGCCTTGCGGTATAATCGGCGGTGGCTTCTCTGAGTTCTTGGTAATTGTCTGTGAGTTTTCCAAATCCTTTGGCGGTACTGATTATTTTTTTTGGGTCATGGCTGGTTTGTAGTTCCATGCACACCTCTCCCTGTAGTTCTCTCCATATTCTTGCTCCGGTTACGGTCATGTTTTTTTCTACCCATTGCAGGGGTAGTTGTATAAATTGTTGGGCGGTAAAGATGCCTTGCTGGTTGAGTTTCTTGGCGTATTGCCTGCCTATGCCCCATAGGTCTTCTATTGGAAAATGCTGGAGGGCTGCTGTAACATCTGCAGGTGTTTCTAATAGACATACGCCTGTGCTTTTTTTGGCAATTTTATTGGCTACTTTGGCAAGTACCTTGGTGGGGGCAATGCCTATGCCTACGGGTATGCCGGTATTGTGCTCTATGGTTTGTTTAATGCGCTGGCCGTAGTTGTAGAGGTCTTTGAATCCAAACAGGCCCAGAAAGGCTTCGTCTATACTGTATATTTCTATATCTGGTGTAAAGCGGGCCAGGTTGTTCATTACACGGGCGCTCATATCGGCATAGAGGGTGTAATTGCTGCTAAAGTATTTGATATTGAAGTGTTTGACTTCTTCTTGTATTTTATGGAATTGTGCGCCCATGGGTATGCCGAGTGCTTTGACTTCGGCACTTCGAGAAATGACGCAGCCATCATTATTGCTCAATACTAAGACGGGTACGCCTTTGTACTGGGGCTGAAATACTCGTTCTGCACTTAC
>NZ_DATMRL010000474.1:0-11099 GCF_035566355.1 Pedobacter sp. | reverse complement strand
AAGAAAGTGATTAGCGGTTATATGGAGTCTTTTTTTGCTCCTGAAGTCAATAGAGAGGAATACGCTGACCACCTGATCAGGGAAAGGCAGTTTGCCGCATTGATCGCTGCGGAAATTGAAGCATTGCCACCGCGGATGCGTGAGGTGTTTGAGCTTCGCCGATTGGAGAATCTGTCGAACAAGGAGGTAGCGAGGCGGTTAAATATTACAGAATCAACTGCTGCCGACTACATGAAAAAAGCCATGAAGATCCTTAAACCACGAATAGGACTAATTTTAATACTGGCTTCAATGATAAATAATCGATTGTAAAACAGTTGATTATTATTAATTAATATTTTTCACCCCCCGATTTATCATAGAAGGTCGTCTTACCATTATAAGCAATATTTACGCAGATGATGAAGGAAGAAGAATTTCGGGAACTTTTAACAAGATATGGGAATGGAGAGGCGACTGAGCAGGAGCGCGCGATGCTTGAAAGCAGATATCTGCACTGGAACGAAAAGGACAAACCTTTACATACAGAGGAGTTATTGAATGAAGTGGATACTGAGATGTGGGCGGTGCTTAAAGATAGATTGGAACTGGGGGAGGCTAATCTTAGTTCCTGGAGAGGCTTATGGTTAAGGGTGGCCGCGGCTGCAGCTGTTTTGCTGGTTATTGGTGCCGGCCTTTTTTTTATTGGCCAGAAAAAGGTTGAATATGAGGTGTTGACTGCTAAACGTGATATAAGTCCGGGGAAGCTGGGGGCGACTTTAACTTTGGCAAATGGTACACGGATTAAATTAAACAGTACAGGGAATGGGGAATTGGCTAAGGAGGCTGGAATTGCTATCCGAAAATCGGCTGACGGGCAATTGATTTATGAGGTGCTGAAGCAAAATCACGGTGCTGGAGATGTGGGAAATCGGATCAATACACTCTCTACGGCTAAAGGAGAAACTTACAGGCTGAGTCTGCCAGATGGCTCTTTGGTGTGGTTAAATGCCGCGTCAAGTTTAACGTATGCCGCAAATCTGAGTACAGGACAGGGGAAACGTAGGGTAAAACTGGACGGCGAGGCTTATTTCGAAATTGCAAAAGATAAATCGCATCCTTTTGTTGTAGAAAGCAGTGGCCAGGAAATTGAAGTACTGGGAACGCATTTTAACGTAAATACTTATGCCTATGAAGCTGGTGTCAGAACCACTTTATTGGAAGGATCTGTACAAATAACACCGTTGCAGGACCCCGCTAAAAAAGTGGTTTTAAAACCAGGTGAGCAAGCTCTTGCTACTAAACAATTCTTAAGGATCTTACCCGTGGATGTTGAAGCTGCAACAGCCTGGAAAAATGGTAATTTCTTTTTTAAAGAAGAGAAGCTGGAATCCATTTTATATAAACTGGCTTATTGGTATGATATTGAAATTGTATATGTGGGCAAAAAACCGAAAATGGTGATGACTGGTATCATAAAAAGAGATACCAAATTATCGACTGTATTGTGTCTTATCGAAATTTCTGGTAAAGTGAGTTTTAGAATAGAAGGAAGGAAGGTATTTGTTATGGAATAAGTTCTACGTTTAATCTATCATCATCCTATTGACATAAGAATCGGGTAAAATGAAGATCAGAAGTGCTGGAGACACCTCTGATCAATGTTCAGTTTACTTAGATGCTGCTTTAAACAATCAACTAAAAAACCAACAACCAAATGTATAAAATTTACACAAGATTATGGTGTAGGCAAAATGCCTGTGTCATACAATTTCTGAGGATTATGAAAATCTTAATTGTGCTTATGACTGTTTTTCTAGTCCAGGTCAGTGCAGCAACATTTGCCCAGAAAATAACGCTCCAGGAAAAAGGGGTAAGTTTATTCAGCGTTTTTCAAAAGATCAACAAGCAATGTGGCTTTAATTTTCTGGTGGATATTGAGTTGCTGAATACGGCTTCGCCGGTAAGCATAGAAGTAAAAAATGAAGATGTCAATCTGGTTTTAGCTAAGCTTTTTGAAGACCAGCCCTTTAGTTATGTAATTCAGGATAAGGCAGTCATGATTAGTAAAAAACAGAGCTCCTTTTTGGATAAGAGCAGACAAGTGATCAGGAACATGATTCAGAATATGGATTTTAAAGGTAGAGTGTTGGATGAAAGAGCTAAGCCGTTGTATGGTGCTTCTGTGAGAGTAAAAGGAAGCAACAAGGTAGTTGCAACTAACGAGAAAGGTGAATTTTTACTGAACAATGTAAATGAAAATGCGATTATTCAAATCAGTTTTATTGGTTACCGGCTAAGGGAGATTTCGGCAAAGGAGCTGAGGTTGAACCCCGATATTCAATTGGCGGTTGACGCATCGGAACTGGATGAGGTACAGGTGACGGTAAATACCGGTTATCAGACTTTGTCTAAGGAAAGGTCTGCGGGATCTTTCGCCAAGCCGGATATGACCATTATTGAGAACCGTACAGGCAGTATGAATATTCTGCAGCGTTTGGATGGCTTGATTGCGGGTTTAACTGTTAATAATGCGCCAAATGCCAGTCAGAACCCGTTTTTGATACGTGGGCTTTCCACAATAGGGGTGAGGGGTGATTCCGGTAATTTTGGGGGTACCAACCGGAATCCATTGTTTGTTGTCGACGGGATTCCAATGGATGATATCTCTACTATTAATCCGCAGGATGTTGCGGATATTACAGTACTTAAAGATGCAACAGCTGCATCCATATGGGGTGCAAGGGCTTCCAATGGTGTAGTTGTTATTTCTACTAAAAGAGCTGGAAAAGATGAAAAGTTACGCATCAGTTATGATGCGTTCATTAATTTTCAGGGCAAACCTGACTTGAATTATTTTAAAACACTAAACAGCCGGCAATTTATTCAGGCAGCTACTGAGGTTTTTGACCCTGTGATTTATCCCTGGGCCAGTACCGCGGCTTTCACCCAAACTGGGGGGACAGGTGTCGCACCGCATGAAATGATTCAGTACAACTTATCGAGGGGCCTTGTTACTGCGACTCAGGCCAAAGCAAGCTTAGATAGTTTGGCCAACATGGACAACCGGCAGCAGATTAAAGACTTGTGGTACAGGAATGCGTCTTTAATGAACCATACCATATCCTTTTCTTCAGGAGGTAGTGCTTACTCTTTTTACGGCTCAGGAGCTTATACCAGTACTACTAGCAACCGTCCAGGTGAAAGAAACAATGCTTATAAAATTAACCTCAGACAGGATTTCTCCATAGGCAAGTTTATCCAGCTTAATTTGATTACTGATCTTAATAATGGCATATCCAGTGCCAAGCGGAATATCCAGGTCAACAACAATTTTTATCCGTATCAGATGTTTAGAGACGGAGCAGGTAATAACATTTCTATTCCTTATATGGGAGAATTGAGTGAAGAGGTGAGAGCAGATTTTCAAAACCGGAGCCGGATTGATTTGAACTATAACCCTTTAGATGAATTTAATTACGGTTATACCAAAGAAAATAATTTGCTGAGCCGCAATATCCTGGGACTGAATGTTAAACTGTTGGAGGGTTTAAAGTTTGAAGGTACCTATGGTTATATTAAGGGGAGTGGTAAGCGAGAAGTTTATGATGATACCAAAAGTTATCTGGTGAGGAGCGAGCTGGTTCAGTTTACGGTGGCGCCAAGTACCAATTCTACGCCTATTTATTACCTGCCAAATAATGGAGGAAGATATAGCGTGACCAATCTGAACCAGCAAAATTGGACCATCAGGAATCAGTTGAGTTATAATAAAGGCTGGAATGCGGATCAACATCAGCTGAGTGTGCTGCTGGGGCAGGAGGCACAAGAACTACTGCAAACGAGTAATGGAAGTACGGTAAGGGGATATAATGAGCTGCTGCAAACTTTTGGTGCTGTTGACTATGCAACACTTGGTGTAAATGGTGTGGAAAATCCGGTTATGCAGAATAATTCGGGTGTAAGTCTTTTAGGAAATGATATGTTCAACCAGACTGAACGGCTAACCCGTTTTACCTCCTATTATGCCAATCTGGCTTATACCTATAATCGAAGATATGCACTCAACGCAAGTTTTCGTATAGATAAGAGTAATCTCTTTGGCTTAGATAAATCGGCGCAGAACAAACCGGTGTGGAGTTTAGGTGGAAAATGGATCGCCAGTTCGGAAGGTTTCATGGCTAATGCGTCATGGCTGGACAATCTGGCACTTAGAGCTACTTATGGTTTAACCGGTAATTCTCCAGATCCGGGAACGGCTGCTTCTCATGATATTTTAACAGCAGATCAAAGCGGGTTTTTACCTGGGGGAACAGGAGCGCATATTGCTACACCATCTAATACAAAGCTAACTTGGGAAAGTACCAGAAATATCAACTTAGGGATCGATTTTATAGTGTTAAATAATCGTGTAAGTGGCTCTGTGGACCTGTATCAGAAAAAAACGGACAACCTGCTGGGTATTGTGCCCACCAATACATTTACTGGCTACGCAAATATTATAGGTAATCTTGGTGATCTGGAAAATAAGGGTATAGAGCTGAGTTTGAATACCCTTAATATCCGTAAGGAAAGTTTTAAATGGAATACGATCTTCAATATTGCTTACAACAGAAATATCATCAACAAATTGAATGTTGACGCGCCGGTTACCACGACCAAAGCCCGGGTTAAGCAGCAGTATGTGGAAGGTTTTCCTGCATTTGCCTTATTTGCCTACAGATTTGCCGGACTGGATCAACTGGGCGATCCACAAATTCAACTGGCAGACGGATCAGTAACCAAAACGCCCAATGTGGGTAAGGTTGAAGATGTTCGTTTTATGGGTACTTATCAGCCGGTTTGGAGCGGTGGTGTGACCAACGTATTTAGTTATAAAAGCTTTACGTTAAGCGCCAATGCTATATTTAATCTGGGACATGTAATGAGGAAGGATGTAAATCAGGTTTTTACGAACAGAATAACGCATTCCAATATCAACTATAACAGCTTTACGACGGGTAATCTTCATGCTGATTTTGCTGATCGATGGAAGCAGCCTGGAGATGAACTGTTGACTAATATTCCATCTTATGTATCCAATTCTTCGTTAAGCTATACACGCAGGGATACGGAATATTATACCTATTCAGATATTAATGTGGTCAGCGCTTCTTATATCAAACTCAGGGATATTACCCTGGCCTATAGTTTACCAGCTGTGCTGGTTAGAAAACTGCAGGCGCAGCAGGTTACTTTTCGGGTCCAGCTATCTAACCTGATGCTGTGGAGGGCCAATAAGGACGGTATTGATCCGGAATATATAGACGCAATTGACGGCAGCCGGAGTGTACTGGTTAATCAGGGCACTATATCATTCGGAGTAAACGTGAAATTTTAATTTAAACGGACATGAAAACGACATACAAATTTACCGGGGCAATTATAGCAGCTGTGTTATGCAGCCTAATGTTCTCTTGTAAAAAATCTTTTTTGGAGGTATCGCCAAAAGGAAAACTAATCGCGCAAAGGGTATCAGATTATAATTTGTTGCTTAGCAATCTGGAGCTGGTGAACATCGATGCCAGTGCACAGGTGCCAATGGGTGATGAAGTAGCTGCCATAGAACCTTATTTTAGCGGTGCTACTGTAAAAAAACAACGGCTTTTTAGATGGGATAATGTAATCTATGAACCTACTGAAAACGCTTCAGAAACGGAAACTCCTCTGAAGAATATTTATACCTTTAATAAGATCATCAATGAGGTTTCTGCTGCGACAGATGGTACTGAGCAAGAAAAACTTTCCATCATGGCAGAGGCTTTGGCTGGAAGGGCATGGACTAATTTTTTATTGATCAACTATTTTGGTAAGCCTTATCAAGCGAGTACTGCTGCTACTGACCCTGGGTTTCCAATTTTGAAACAGGCCGATGTAACGGAAACTAAGTTTACCAGGGCCAGTATAAAAGAATTTTATGATTTTATTGTGGATGACTTGACTAAGGCTATTCCAAACCTGCCGGCAAAAACCACGCACCGGATAAGAATGTCTAAAGCAGCTGCAGAAGGTCTGCTCGGTAAAGTGTATCTGTTTATGGGTAAACCTAATGAAGCTTTGTCCCTGCTGAATGCAGCTATAGCTGACCTCAGTAATTCTGCAATCCCTGTAGGCTTCTATGATTATAATGTGACTTTTGGTCCTGGCGGCGAGTTTTTGCCCATTGGACTGTTTGGACCTTCTTATCCATATGCTCCAAATATCCGGGAGAGTTTGTATGGTAAGCAGTCCTATTGGTCATTTTCGACAAATGAACTGGTCATCACCAAAAAAACGGCGGACTTATTTGATGCTTCAGATTTAAGGTTAAATTTCTACTCTAAGACTGCCTTTTTCGGTCCTGATTATCCAAATGGTTTACTTCGGAAAATGGGACCTAGCAGCCTTCAGTTTGGTGTTGTAATACCAGACTTATATTTACTAAGGGCTGAGTGCAAAGCCAGGCTCAATGATTTGTCCGGAGCAAAAGCTGACGTAGAAACTCTTCGTAAAAACAGAATGCCTTTAGCCAGTTCAGCTGTTCCTGCAGCCATTGCCGGTCAGCAATTGCCGCTTCTTAATTTCATCTTTGAGGAGCGCATCCGTGAATTTGCAGTGACTGGCTACCGTTGGTTTGACATGCGAAGGCTTTCTGTTGATCCGCTTTTTAGCAACAATACCTTCACCCATACTTTATATTCTGAAACAGGCAGCGTGCTCAGTATATTCACACTTAAACCCGAAAGGTATGTATTGCGTTTTCCGCAAAAAGTAATGGACGAAAATCCAGGTATGCAAAACAATCCCTAAACAGAACTCACCCAAAATTTTTTATAAATAATTGTAAACAGATGTTAAAGACACTAATTACTGCAGTAATTGGCCTGCTGGCCTTTTCTGCAAATGCGCAGCATGGATTTTTGATCAAAGGAAAAATCACCGGAAACCATGAAGGAGAAAAAGTGACCCTAATGTATAGGGATTGGCCGGATGAGAAGAACAACAAAGACTCTACTTTTGTTAAAAATGGTAGTTTTTTATTTGAGGGTAAAGTAGGTGATGTGGTAAGGGCAAAACTTGTGATGAGTGCGTTGGGAAAGGAAATTGATCCAAGGGATTGGGAACGGTTTGAGGAAATCGATCAGCAGGAGTTTTTGCTGGAAAATAGTAATTTCAGCCTTACGGGTCAAAATATAAAAGAAGGTAAGATTACAGGCGGTGCTGCGCAGGCAGATTTCTTGATGTTAAATGGGCAGTTAAAACCTTTAGAGGATAAGATGAAGCCGCTTACACAAAGAATGATACAATATTCTAAAGAGAAGAACGATAAGGCCAGCGAAGAACTGTTTCCACAGCTTCGTGCTATTAATACAGATATAAGTCAAATAAGAGAAGATTTTTTCCAGAAATATCATGATTCCTATGTGAGCCTCTATTTACTTAGTGAAGGTAGTGGCTCAGTAATAGATCCTTTACAGTTTGAGCCTTTATTCAATACCCTGAGTTCCCGCATCAGAAATTCAGTGATGGGCAAGGTATTTGCCAATCGTTTAAAGACTGCAAAAAAAGTTGATGTGGGTAAAGCAGCTATAGATTTTGTTCAGAATGATACGGATGGCAAGCCAGTTTCTTTGTCTTCCTTCAAAGGGAAGTATGTCTTGCTGGATTTCTGGGCCAGCTGGTGTGGCCCATGTCGTGCTGAAAATCCTAACCTGGTGAAGGCTTATCATAAGTTTAAAGCTAAAAACTTCGAGATTATTGCGGTTTCGCTGGATGATAGGAAAGATCTATGGTTAAAGGCTATTAAGACCGATGGATTGCCTTGGATCCATGTAAGCGATCTAAAAGGGTTGAAAAATGCTGTGGCTGTGCAATATGATGCAAGGGCGGTTCCTCAAAATTTTCTGATCAGCCCGGATGGTGTTATCCTGGCTAAAGGCTTGAGAGGAGAAGAACTTAGTGAGAAATTAGGAAAGCTCCTTGAAGGGAAATAATTAAATAAAGGCTTTGAATATATTTCAAAGCCTTTTCTACTTTAGAACTGAATCGTATGGTAATTATAGCTTTATATCGAAAATTCGATACGCTGTACTAAATAGGCTTTTCCGAAGTTATTGGGATCGTGGGTTACTGTTGCCTTAATGGATTTCCATTTTGGATAACTTTGTATATTGTTTTTTCGGTCATCCTGTATTTTTAATCCATTTTGCCAGATTTCTTCCAATTGATCTTTCATTACGTCGTTTGCATAAGTGAGCTTCAGTAATGGAGAGTAAGAAAATGAAGCCATCTGCAATCTACCTTGACCTGGGCTTTGAAAGTCTCTCTCATTTCTCGCATTCTTTTATGAGGAAATTTGGCAGGACACCTACTGGAATGATGGACTAGAAAAGGTGTTTTCCTCGGTAGAGAAAAGTGTTGATTCGATTCACAGCCACATTGAATCTTCGTTTTGATCTCTTGATTTGCGTTTTCGTTTTGCTTTTCTGCTGAGATAGATGAGCATTGCGACCGCAATAAAAAGCAAAACAGCAGAGATCTCTCTGAAAGTTTCGATGTTGATCCAGTTATCCATGACTTTTATCTAATATTTTTTCTGTCAAATCGTTTTGATACAGCAGTAAACCAAATGGTACCTTGGGTTCTATATAGGTACTTTTTGGAGGTAAGTCGTGTTGTTTCTCTGCCTGTTGGATGAGTGCTTCTGCGCTCATAGGGAACAGCGTAAAGGTAACAGACTCTGGCTCTTGTTGCTGTACATTGAGCAGATCCTCCCATTTATTTGCTGGGAAATTACGGAGACGTTGGTCTGTTGTTGGGTCATGAATGCCCAACAAAGGACTCAGTACCATTTCCTGGAGGATTTGTACGTCCAGCAGTTCGTTGATGTATTCTGGTTTTAGGTCGAGCTGATACCATTTACCTTTATGCTGCATACCAAACCGATGCGATCTTGAAGGTTTATAAGCTACATTGTTGGGTACCTCTGAGATGTAGAATTGTTTACTTAGCTTTTCCAGTAACAGATTGGTGTCCAATGGAGACTCGGGACATACCATACGGTGGAATTCCCTGCAGCTAATTTGGCCGCTGGACACATAGAGTGTACTGATCCACTGCGGGCTAATGTGGTGTTCTGCTGCTGCGACTGCTAAACGGTGGTGCCCATCGGCTACATAGGCTTGTTTGATGTTCTGAAATGCGCTTGTAAATTCCTGGATTGTTTCCTGTGACCGTATTTTCCACACTTTATGATTGCAGCGGTCCTGTACCAGGGTAATGATGGGCGGAAAGGCAGCAACTTTTTCAATCAATTGGGTCACTGCTGAATGTTTACGATAGGTGAGAAGTATCGGGCTACCTTCTAGTCCCAAGCCCTTTCGGTAGGCTTTTAAGCGATCTTCTCTTTCTTCCAGTGTACGTTCGTGGGTAACAATATTGCCGCTGATCATATCTTCCAGACTGGTTAGTACCCATATCCCGAATTGCGATCCGTAGGCAGTTTCTTTTTCATAGATATAGATCCCTGAGGCTTCTTCCTGCCTGTATTTACCGAGATTTTTAAGTGTGTTAAGGTTAACCTTGCAGGCGTCAAATGATACCGAATCATTTTGTACAGGTTCTAGTGTTTGCCTAAAATGCTGCCGCTCTGTAGTCCCGCTCATTATGCTGTTATACCAGGCAGGATCGGGGTGCATTGCGTTAAAGGCTTTTATTCTCATGGTGTATCTTATAGCTGGTTAAACAGGGATGGTTTTAGTGATGTAAAGTTCTGTTGTTTAGACTATTGTTCGTTAATGATTCGTTTGTTTTGGGACAATTTTCTATAAAGGGTGCTGTGCGCATTATAAAATTTTGTTGGAGGGGATATTTCGTCCACTGGAAGAATTTTGTTCTGATAGTGATGTTGTAATTTTATATGTAGTTCATACACTTACTCTTGTTGAAGGTCAGTTGTTTGGTTTAAAGTTTTACCGAACGTTGGGAGGGAGAGGAGAGGTATTTGTTTATCGCTGGTTTTCTATCTAGGCTGATGAGGTAAAAGGTGAAAAAAAGAAAGGTGCTCAGCATCAGGAACGATATAAGTTCGATCTGATGATTCATTTTTACGGCCAGAGTGATGAAGGTTGCAATGGCAAAGGTAACTTGTAAGCTTGTAATGATGTTTTTTAGATTATTCATAGTTGTAGGGATTAATTACATTATGAATTTACGAGGAGTTTGCTTGCCGAGAAATGGGAAATAGGCAGATGGGCAAAAAGGAAAGTTGAAACGGCAAATTTGGCTGTCTGGATAAGTCATCCCATAAGGGAGACTTTGTATTGTTTAGATGTTTATGGTACCTTTAATTCCATGTTATATGTAGCAAATGCTTTAAATGATAATCACTCTAACTCAATTCAACGATTCAATTATCACTGGTCAGCTACCATTAGAGCTTCCTTTGCATCTTCAGGCTTTATGGTATGATGGGAGGGGAGACTGGAAAAAAGCACATGATTTGATTGATCATCTCAGTGATTTGGTTTCAGCTCATGTACATGCTTATTTGCACCGTAAAGAGGGAGATGTATGGAATGCGGATTATTGGTATAGAAAGGCGGGCCGCTTAAGACCGGATGTGACGCTGGAACAGGAATGGGGAAATTTGGTTGGTGAATATCTTCCTTCTTTTTAAAGAATTAAATCTAAATTCGTTTATAAATAATGCTCCATGTTAGAACTCGATATAAAGCCAAATATTCTAGAGAGGTCAAGAAAACTACTGTTAAACTCTGATTTTATAGAATTTGACGATACCAATTGGGACACAGATACAGCTGCTAGATTTAATAAAGGGGAAGTTGAAGCAATTAGATTTGGTGTTAAATTTTTAAAAGGTTATATGTTTACCATTGGCCGTATTTTTTGCATAGACATCAAAGGTCCAAATGACCGGAATATAAAAATTAGAATGACTTCTTTTTATGGTATCAGGAAACAGGCTTTAGATGAGAAGTATTGTCTAATCATTAATACTTTTATGGATACGCATCATAATGATATTGTAAATCGGGCAATAAAAGTTCTTAATAGCGAGGGTAAATTCGAAGTACTCAATA
>NZ_DATMRL010000473.1:0-4518 GCF_035566355.1 Pedobacter sp. | reverse complement strand
TTCTGGTTAGTTTATATGCTTTAAGTCTTCCAGGTGATAAAGATAGCACCCTATAATATTAATGGTATCAATGTGTTAATAGGATAAATGATATCAGGCGGCGTTATAGTGATTAATACCAAAGTTTAATCAATCGGATTTATGGTTTTCTAAATTCATATATTACAAATTTAGCTAAAATATCCATAGTCAAGTGAAAGTTAGAAAATGCTGTAATATTTTTTAACGCAAAAAGCCCCACATTTTTTTTGTGAGGCTTTCGTGATCCCGCTGGGATTTGACCTTAGTAAAGAAATCAGCGTTTAAATAGTATTTTATGCGGTTTTCGATTTTGACTCACCTAATCGCTCACCATTACTTTCGATACGTTTTAGCTGCAATTGCTATACGTAAATATAATTAATTTTTGGAGCAAAATAAAGGAAATTATTTTAAGTCTCTCTTTTAGATTCTACTTCGACAGAGGGTACAAGAGAGGCTGTAACATAAGCCACTTTAGTAATGAGGCAGCCAAATAATATTTTATCGCCGCCACTATGTGAAATTGGCCGTTTCGCGGGGGCGGCTTACTGTTTAAAATTGCTGGGCGCAGCATCGTTATCACCTCCATCAAGTTCAGCCTTAACGTAGAGTTTCCCTACAACGGGTTCGGGGACGTTGCCGATGACGATCTCATAATCGATGGTGAAATTTATAACCTCCTGATAGGAAGGAAATACGACAATAAGCCGTTCCAAGTCATGGGACTGGAAATGTTTGAGCGATTTGATATGGAAGTCGACTTCGTAGCTGTTGGTCTTTCTGATGGTGGGTTGGCTAAGGTTGATATTGGGCATGCTTCCAGTACCCGAACTGTAAACTGAACCGATACTGGGTACAAACATGGGACCGGAGTCGTAGCGATGTTTTGGGCGATATGGTGGTTTGGGTTCTTTAGGTCTTTTAGGATAGTCACCAACACTATAAAGCTCAAAACCATCCGGGAAATGTAACCAAATGTCAATATCGAGAGCCGGAACGTTACCCTCATTTTTCATTTGTATGGCTATGGGAAGACTCAAAGACTTAATGACATTTAAAGTGAACTGTTTCCCTAAATAGTGCTCATATTTTTCGAAAAAATCGTTGTTATTCTTATTGAAATTTTCTACCTGTTCTTCAGAAACTGAGTTGTTCATTTGTAAGCCGCTAAGCAGCCTGTTTGACTTCAAAGCTTCTTCTAGCGGCGTTCCTTTAGGCTGTGATTTGAGCTCTTCAGCTAATTTCGCTCTGGCCAGTTCTGGATCTTCCCAAACCAGCGGGGGATATTTTTCTTTTATTAATGCCATCCTCAGGCTCGTGAACGCTTCGGTTGTATCTAATATCGGCTTCAGTTTATGTTGGTAGTGAATTGCATCATCTTTAAAACACAGGGATACTTTGGGAATTTTGTTTTTGTAGGTAGAGATTTCCTGTGTCAATTTTTGGATTTGCTTTTGTTCCTCGGTTTTCTCGGTGGGATTAAGGTAGTCGTCGACCAGTTTAGCAGCTTCAATTCCAAGGGAAGCAGCCCGAAACCTGGGTCCGGTATCATTGCTGACCAGTAGGATTTGGTCATTTGGATATTGGGATTTAAATTCCAGCATCGCCGCCAGGATACAATCATCTTGTTCTTTTCTGTCAAGCTGATATTGGTCAAAGGTGTCTTTGGAAGGGCGCTTAAAAATATACCTAAACGGATAACTTCCTGGCTGAGCATTAATTTCTTCGATTTTGGTTAATACTTTTTTCGCGCGGGATGCAGTCTTTGGATTCGGATGCCTTTTATGTTTGTCCAGTTCATCCATTACCACCGGTGCCAGTACGATTTCAAATTCGTTCCTGAAAATTGTCTGCCACGGTATTTCGATAAAGAACTTGTAATGCAGGAAAATGTTAGTGTCGACGAATAAGTAAGTCATAGCGTTAATTCTTGTCCATTGTTGAACGAATCTACTAAATCTTTGTGATTTTTAATGTGATGAAACTAATGGCCATTTCAGGTTGTCTAAAGATTATCATTCACATTAATTGTATATTTCAGTAAAAGTGATTCTCCGCCACTTTTACTGAAAACTCTAAAAGGTGAAATCAGATACATTAGATTGTTAACTTTAAGACTGCATTTTGCAAGCGTTAGAACCATATTATAAGTACGCATCAATAGTCCTTCACCAAAATTGACGGAGAGCAACATCGCCTAGAATATACATATCGCTATTAATCAAGCGTATAGGCAACGTATCCGACTGAAACATGTGAAACTCTTTTGGGTTCTTCCCTGCATTAATGAGACACATGCATAAAGTGGAACCTAAAATGTCTATGTCAATTTTCCCCAGATAACCGTATTCGGATTACTTTTGAACTCTCATAAGAGACTTATTTTAATTGCACGTTCTTCGTCAAAATTAAACTGATCAATATTTATATGTGAAGATTTAACTGATATTTTTGAAATATCATCAATCAGTTGCCAACTTCCATCATTCAAACCGAGAATTACATCGGTATAAGTAACTCTAGTTGCTTTGAAAGATTCATTGATACTATTATAAATTCCAGCGTAATCAGTTGGGGTGATGAATTTGAAGTAGTTAACATAACGGACAGTATAGGAAACATCTAAACTAGTTAACACAACGAAAATATTTGGCATGACTTCTATCTCCATTCCCTGTTCAAACATAGAAAAATTAGATTTCCCATTGGAAACAGAAATTTCTCCGCCATCCCATGCTTTTCTAAAGTGTTCTATAACAGATATGATTTCTCCATTAACCTTTCTTATACGTTTGGCTTCTTTTGCATCTATTTTAATATGACCATTAGATGCTGATGTGAGTTGTTCATTAACTGTAAAGCCGAATGTCATAGTGAGTAGCCGTCCAAATTATTTTGATTTAAAAAAATAATATCTTGATTACTAGCTATATACGAAAAGATTCTATTTTATTGGGTTACCCTTAATGGATTTCGAGTATTAAATTACTACCATCCACATATTGTGGGCGGTTTAAAACTAATTATTGACTATTTTGAACTTGGGCTGGTCTACCCAATTTTATGACTTAAGTACTCTTTTTCAGGAGTTTTCCGTGTGAACCGGTCGGCAAATGTAAGAGACTTATTTTAAATCTGCAAAAAAAATATAAATTAAAATATTTATATGACTTGCAATCAACACCTCAGTGTCGTTTAGGCTTCGAGGCCAATAATAAAAAATAAAATAAGTGCAAATGAATTTAGAAATACTAGCAATAAAAGAGCATGGCGATGCTTCAGAAGAATACGTAATGTTATATGCAAATGCTACCATTGATTTAGGCAACTATGCAATCGTGGATACTACATTTAATAAAAAAGGAGGCGTGTCGAATGTTATGAGGCATTACTACAGGTTTCCTCTTGGACACATTGTTAAAAAGGGTGAATGTGTTTCGTTGTGGACTTGCAAAGGTAAAAATCAAACTGGTTTGAAAACAACAAAGGGAACTCCACTTCACAGGTTTTATTGGGGTTCGTCTCATGCTATTTGGAATGACAATGATCCCGATGTTGCGGAATTGCTTTTTGTTAAAACACTAGAAAAAGCAGCAGCATAAAAATTGATACACTACCGGACTGGCAGTTTATAGACTGCCAGTCCTTTTAAGCCCCAAAATTAAATGATAAAAAACATACAATCCATTAGGATAACAAAGGAAACAAGACAAGACATTGCTGATGCAATCACCAGCCAAGGATTGGCGTACAACGGAAAAGTAAAGCAGGCGGATTTTTTAAACAGATTATATAATTTAAAGGAAATGCCTTCTACTGATTATCGCCCAGAATACAATAACGCTTATAAAGATATTCACCAACATGCTGATATGAACCCCGGAGACTGGGGAGAAGGTTGGGTCTTTACCGATGAAAGGCTTAATCTTATGCATTGCCCTGATGAGGATTATTTGAAGTTCCTTCATTTGACAGTGCTTCCAGTTATACGTGAAAATGATGGATCGGCAGAGGAATTAGTCAAAATTTATAATCAATTTCTAAACAAGCACGGTATAGGATTAGCAAAAGAAAATGAATCAAAAAATGGTGCTCCTGTATATTCTATAGGTGCATCTCATATGTTGCAGGGTGTACAGGTGGCTAAGACAGTCGAGATTAAAAAATATCTGGACTCCGATTATGTGCATAAGAAAATTGACCTAATGAATACGGCAGCTAACCATGACACTGATGTGGCAATAGGCACAGGCAAAGAACTACTGGAAACTATATGCAAATCAATTTTGAAGCAACGAAATGTGGTAGCTGATAAGGACTGGACGTTGCCACAGTTGCTAAAGAACACTACTGCAAACATGGATATTAAACCTAAAGGTGTAGAAAATCCTGATAATGCCGAGCGCTCAATTAAACAGATCCTTGGAGGAATAAGTTCGATTGTACAAGGTATGACGGAGTTGCGAAATTCCTATGGTTCTGGACATGGTAAAGACA
>NZ_DATMRL010000472.1:0-6106 GCF_035566355.1 Pedobacter sp. | reverse complement strand
TTGTGGCTACGCTGTTGATTGTTGGATGGACTACCTTTTTTTATATCAGTTCAGAATACAGGAAACAGCAGGATGATTTCATCAGGGAGAAATTGAGGAAGATTCAGTTGTCCTATGAGAAGCAAGTTTATGTAAACGGGATACCAGCAGCATCAGATCAGTCTAATCAAGAATTTAATCAGTTTTCAGATATCAATGGCGCTTATCTGAATCTTTTTGATACCGGCGGGAACCTTCTTTATACATCTATTCCAAAGATATACGATTATGGGCTCCTGGGAACTAAAATGGGGGCAAAGGCCTATATTTATCTAAATAAGCTGCAAAGATCAGAATACATCAGTGCGAATGAGACGATTGGTGATTTTACCTATTCTGCAGCCTATGCGCCAATCAGAAATCCGCAGAACCAAACGATTGCTTATATTGGTTTGCCCTATTATGGTAATGAGGGTGACTATCAATCTAAAATTGGCTTGTTTGTCAATACCCTAATTAATATTTATGCCCTTGTTTTCGTAGCGATTGGAATACTTGCTGTATTCCTGGCCAATCAGATTACCAGCCCACTCACCTTTATACAGGAAAGTATCAGGAAAACGAAACTTGGACAAAAGAATCAGCCTATCTTATGGTCCCGGCATGATGAGATAGGATCTCTGATTAAAGAGTACAATAAAATGATTGCAGCATTGGAAGAGAGTGCCGTAAAACTGGCTAAATCTGAAAGGGAGAGTGCCTGGAGAGAGATGGCTAAACAGGTGGCCCACGAGATTAAAAACCCGCTTACCCCGCTAAAACTTGGTGTTCAGTTGCTGGAAAAAGCCTGGAAAGAGAAGGATGTCAATTTTGAACGTAAATTTGAAAGGTTCAATAAATCTTTTATTGAACAGATAGATAGTTTGGCAACCATTGCTTCAGAATTCTCCAACTTTGCGAAAATGCCCGATACAAAGTTACAGACCTTACAGCTCCTGCCTATTATACAGCAGGCCAGAAATGTTTTTGTAAATGAGAAAGGGGTAGAGATCAGTATTCAGAATCAGAGTAACCAGGATGTGTTTATTCTTGGTGATAAAGACCAGCTGCTGCGAACCTTTAATAATTTATTAAAGAATGGAATTGAGGCTTCAGCAGGAACGCATGGTTGTTTGATTTATATTAAAATCAGGAATGATCAGAAAAAAGTCTGGGTAGAGGTTTCTGATAACGGGAAAGGCATTGATGATGAGCTGCAGGACAAGATCTTTGCCCCGAATTTTACGACGAAGTCTTCAGGAACCGGATTAGGACTTGCCTTTGTAAAACAAGCTGTAGAGAATGCAGGAGGAACCATTGAGTTCAATTCTGTGATTGATGAGGGTACAACTTTTTACTTAAGCTTTCCGCTGGCTTAAACCGGAAGATTTACTTCAGCAGAATAGAAGATTTTCCCATTGTATGGCCATCAGCATATAGAATGACCGTGTAAGTCCCTTTAATAAATTCTTTTGGATTAACCCATTGAATAGAGTAGGCGGTGTTATCATCATTATAGGAAATAGTAATCATTTCACTATACTGCATCTGCTGGCTTTCCGCATCGAACATATTGCTTTCGTCTGCGATTAAATTTCCGGCCGGGTCAAATACCCTAAGATAGATCTTATGGTAGTCTTTCCTTGCCAAAGGATTCGGTGCAATTCCAAAGGAAATGACCAGCTTTTTTGCTGAACTTGCGCTGGTGACTTCTATATGTTTTCCACTGTTCTTTACTTTGTAGGCCGCAACACCCACATTAAAAGCCTTTAGAATAGCTCCTGTTTTTACTTTATCGTTGAGCTCAGAATTTCTTCTGGCTAAGGCATTGGCCCTTTCGCTGGCTTTATTAGAGCTCTTCGCCAGGCTGTCCCTTTCGTTTTTTAGTAAAAAATTTTCCTGCTGCAGGCGGTTGATATCTTCGTTGTAGCTTTTTACAAATTCATGAAGTTCTCTGATTTCTTTTTGGGCCTTTAACAGTTCATCTTTATTAAACCGTCCTTTTTGCAATGAAGACTTCAGTTCTGCTATTTTTTGACGTGCAAGTCCTTGTTCCTCAAGAAGCTTATTCGTTAACGACAGGTTAATTGCATTGACTTTATCTAATTCAACTTCTATCTTTTCAACTTCTAGTTTTAACCGGTCTTTTTCGTTGTTGACAGTAACAAAGCGTTCACTTTCCTGTCTGTCTTTTATGTATAAATAGGCATTTGTGCCTATTAATGCCGCTATTACGATAATGAGAAAATAAACTTTGTTATGGTCGCCTTTAGTACCAGAAACTTTTTGGTCTAACATTTCAAATAGATGTTCAGTTTTTAGTTCAATAATTTTCTTTAGTTATTCTAAAAAAAATCTAACATAAGATAAAAATGTAATAAATGGTAAAAAAAATGCTCAAATTGTATGAGACTTTAAAAAAAATCGTTTACTTGCCTAGGTGGGTTGTGTTGTATTACTTTACATAACCTACAAAAACACACAAATGAACGTCAAAAAGATAAAGAATGCTTAAGAACATTGTTTATGCAATTATAGTTGCATTTATTTTACCCAACACTATATCTGCTCAAACAACTGCAAAAATCGCTCCAAAAAGAGAGTTTAGAGGGATCTGGGTGGCTACAGTGGCGAATATTGACTGGCCTTCCAAGCCTGGGCTAAGCATAGATCAGCAAAAACAGGAGTTGATCGCGCTGCTGGACCAGCATAAAAAGAATGGAATGAATGCAATTATCCTGCAGGTCAGGCCGGCGGCGGATGCCTTTTATTCCAAATCAAGAGAACCCTGGAGCCAGTGGTTGATGGGAAGACAGGGACTTGCACCAAGTCCGGGTTATGATCCCCTGGAATTTGCCATTAAAGAGGCGCATTCCAGGGGAATGGAATTGCATGCCTGGTTTAACCCTTATCGGGCGACTATGGGCGGGAGTTCGACAGTAAGTAGCGGCCATATGACGGCAAAGCGACCGGATATGTTCTTTTTATATGGGGGTAAAAAGCAGTTCGATCCCGGCCTGCCTGAGGTTAGGGAGTATATCGTTGAAGTAATCCTTGATGTGGTGAAAGGCTATGACGTAGATGGAATTCACTTTGATGACTATTTCTACCCTTATCCGATCTCTGGACAGAGGATAAATGATGCTTTAACATTTGCCAAATATCCTAATGGATTTACAGATATTAAGGACTGGAGAAGGAATAATGTCGACATGCTGATCAAAATGCTGGACGACAGTATTCACCATTATAAAAAGTATGTGAAGTTTGGCATCAGTCCTTTTGGTATCTGGAAAAACTCTTTTGAAGATGCAGAGGGGTCTAAAACGAATGGTCTTTCAAATTATGCAGAATTATTCGCTGATTCCAGGAAATGGGTTAAAGAGGGCTGGGTAGATTACATCAATCCTCAGATCTATTTTAGTTTCACCAGAAAAGCTGCCCCATTTGGAACATTGGTAGACTGGTGGAGTAATAATACTTTTGGACGACATTTATACATTGGCCAGGCTGCGTACCTGGTGAACCAGAAAATGGAAGCTGCCTGGAGGCAACCGAGTCAGATTCCCGATCAGATCAGGTACCTGAGGGAGAACAACAGGGTGCAGGGTAGCGTATTTTTTAGTTCAAAATCTTTCACTACTGTAGCGAGGGCTGTTGGAGATTCTCTGAAGAATGATCTGTATAAATATCCGGCTCTTCCTCCGCAGATGCCTTGGCTGGATGATGTTGTTCCAAATGCGCCTCAAAATTTTAAAGCAGAGGCTGCTAATGATGGCGTACACCTCCAATGGACCAAGCCTTTTATGGCAGAAGATGGAGAAACCGCATCTGGCTATGTGATCTATCGGTTTGAGGAGGGGGAGAAAATTTCTGTTTTAAACCCTAAAAATATACTTAGGATCAGTTTTGAAGATTTTACATCTTTCATTGACACGACGGTGGAAAAAGGGAAAAGGTACAATTATTTAGTGACAGCACTGGATCGGTTAAAGAACGAAAGTGAACCAAGCGGTCCTGTCGGTGTAGAAACGAAATAAAAAAGAAAGCCTGATGATTCATCAGGCTTTCTTTTTTAGACTTTAATAAAGATTTTCTTCTTGTACATGATCCATAGAATGACCAGCCAGAAAAGGATTTGTGTAACTGCCCAGGCAAGTGAAGCATTCACAGGCGAAAAAATTGGGCTGTAAAAACTTTTATACAACCACCACTGTGCACCTGCTGTTGTTCCATCCGACATTTTTACCTGTATCATGTTTAATGTTCTTGGAATTAAACCGGAAAGGAAAAATACGGTAATGGCATTTACCCCATATACCACAAATGGTGTTGTAAACCTGGTGTATTTCTGCACATCAATGATCCAGTAGCTCAAAGAGAGGATAACGGTTGCCAGTCCACCCGCATAGAGCACATAGGAGCTGGTCCACAGAGATTTGTTGATGGGGAATTCAAGATCCCACAGCAAGCCCATGGCAATGGCAGCAAATCCGGTAGAGAACAGCCAGGCAATTTTTGTAGCAGCCTCAAGATCTTTACGCTTTAAATAAATACCAACCAGCACGCCAAATAAGCCTGATGCGATTGATGGAACAGTACTCAGGATGCCCTCCGGATCCCAGGTTTTTGCTGATTTCCATAAATGTGCCTCAGTTAGTAGACTTCGGTCCAGCCAGGCACCTAAATTTGTCTCTTTTTCCAGATTAGGATAGCCAACATGCGGTACAGGTACAAAAGTGAGTAATGCCCAGTATACCACAAGCAGCCCAATGAGTATTTTAAATATGCTCCGCTCTGAATTTTTCAGAAAAATGACGGAAGAAAAGAAAAATACAAGGGCTATGCGCTGCAATACACCGGGTATTCTGACGGTTTTAAAAGCCTCAAAGGGTTCAGTAAAGACTTTTGGGTATAAAGACAGGAACAGACCCAGGCCAAACAGGATCAAAGCACGTTTAAAGGCTTTAAGTATAGTCTGGTTGTGCAGGGCCGGATCAGCCTTTTTACTCCCCATAGCATAAGCAATAGATACCCCAACAATAAAGAGAAAGAAAGGGAAGATCAAGTCTGTGGGCGTACAGCCGTTCCAGCTGGCATGCTCCAAAGGCGCATAGATATTTCCCCAATCGCCCGGGTTATTCACCAGGATCATTGCTGCTACTGTTGCCCCTCTGAAAAAATCAAGGGACAATAACCTTTGAGAACTCTTTTCCATCTTTTAGAATTTCCACCTTACGAAGGCTTCCATGGCTTCATATTCTGCCAGTCCAAGGTCGTCGTAAGCTTTTGCCGTTTCGCGGTTTCTGTCTTCTGCCCGTTTCCAGAATTCACGTGAATCGTCTCCAGGGAATACGGCACGGTCTTTCTGTGATTGGTGCTTGAAGATGGCATATTTCTTTTTCTCCAGTTCCTGAGGACTCAATGGAACAGCCATTTCAATTTCATGGGTTTCAAATTCATGCCATGCACCACGGTACATCCACAACCAGCATTCCTGTGCCCAGGCTTCTGTTTTGCGAAGTTCTGTTAATGCAGCAAGGATGATGTTAAAGCACACAATATGTGTTCCATGGGGATCTTCAAAGTCGCCTGCTGCGAAAACCTGCTGAGGTTTAACTTTTTGAAGTAATTCAATGGTCAGTTCCACGTCCTTACTGGTTACCGGATTCTTTTGGTTTTTGCCGGTCTCATAGAAAGGAAGCGCCATAAAGTGGATATGGTCATCTTCCAGTCCGCAATAGCGGGCACCAGCAATAGCTTCTCCTTTTCTGATCAAACCTTTAACAGACTGGATTTCCGGAGTGTCTACCTGGTTAGGTTGCTTTTGCTCAATGAATTTACGCATATTGTCGTAAATGTTCTGTAAAGCATCCTGGCCCAATCCCATTTTCTGGGCAAAATCTATACTGAATTCCACAAAACGAAGGGCATCATCATCCCAAACTGCGGTGTTTCCTGAAGTTTGATAGGCCACATGCACATCGTGATGCTGATCTACAAGACGGATAAATGTTCCGCCCATAGAGATCACATCGTCATCGGGATGTGGAGAGAAAATGATCACCCTTTTTTTGGCGGGTTCTGC
>NZ_DATMRL010000471.1:0-3504 GCF_035566355.1 Pedobacter sp. | reverse complement strand
AAATTTTCTGCAGGAATAAAAGGTATCTACATTTTCTATGGGTTCTGAAAAAAACGCTTGTGAATTGTCTGCAATAAGGTTCGGAAATTTAGTGCTCAAGGCTCTGATCGTTTCTTGCTTAAGGCCAAAATAATTGGTATATAATAAGCACTCTGTTGGTCCAACTTCAAAGTCAACAACTGGCTCCATCTGGTCATTGATGGTATAATACTGGTACTGGATCCCAAGCTTTCTGATAGGCTCCATAATCACTTCACAAGTATAATAAGGTAAATGGACCAGTGTATAGCCTTTTACTTTGAGGATGTACTCGAAAGCATTTCTGCCCGTATTGAGTTTTAACAGCAGCGGATAAAATTCCTGACCTTTTGAAAGCTGCAATTCCAGATAGCCTCCAATTGATTTCATTTTACTTGAATATTCTTTTTGCATGACGGTGTCTTCCTATCCTTGTCCGGGTTGGTACATTCTTTTTTCTACTGGCTGGTAGTATTCATAGAGGTTGGCCGGTATCCTGGAATTGTACCCCAGGATCTGTTTCATGTGAGGGCTTAAATCTGCTGCCAGATCATAGCCCATCAGCCTTGGATAATCAAGTTGTTGCTTAAAAAAGGGACGGGTAAAAGCCATAGTTAAAGCTCTTCTTGGTTGATCAGTCCTGTTATTTCCGGCCGCGTGCCACAAATTGGAGTCAAACAGAATTACGCTGCCCTTTCTGGTCACTGCCCGGTCTGCATGTGCATAAAACTCTTCCTCCTCAGGCTTAATGTCTTGCTTATGGGATCCGGAAAGAAAATAAGTTGCGCCGTTGTCCAGGGTAAAATCATCAAGAACAACCATCATCTGGATCATGACCTTAAAGGAACCTGTAAAACTTCTGATGTCACGGTGAATATTCTGAACATATGGATGATTGTCTTTTATATTAATGACCGCACCCAGAGAATTGAGGATGTAATTACCGTCCAGAAAATGACGGATCTGCGCGTCACAATATCCGCGGGCAAGAAATTCAATCGATACCTCGTTTCTTCCAACCAAATGGTGTAAGGTCCCTTTGGTTTGCTCACCAATTCCGTTATCCAGCTGGATCTGCCGGCGAATTTCGTAGGCCTGTTCAAGATACATATTGATCTCATTCACAAAGTCTTCTTCCAATGCATCCTCAAAAACGATCCAGCCCAATTCTTTCATTTTTTCGTCGAACAGTACATTGCTGGCCGAGGAATAGGTGTATTTATTGTTCATCATTATATAATTTTGAAACAGTTTCGGTTTTCGGCTGACGGTATAATGGAAAAAAAGTCGAACTATTATTTAATCCTGCTCCTCTGTTTTTCACCAGTTCATCATAAAGTGGCTGGTTGTAGATATAGCACCAGATCCGGTCTTCAATCTGCTGATCAGAAAAATAGCTTTTGAATTTAAACAGAGAGTCTTCCTTTCCTCCTACGCCTCCGCCCAGATGGAAAACTTTTTTATTCAGCTGTCTTCCTATCCGGCTGATTTCGTCGGTTAATAATTTACTCGGAGAATAAGAAAGATAATCGGCTGCTGTTGCAGATAAATGATTTCTAATAATCTCTTTGGAGATCAGGACCAATGCCCCGCAGATCATGATCCGTCCGTCATAAATCAAAATCAGTTTATTTTCAAACTCAACAGGGTCCAGTAATTTATGAAAATAACTTTCCTCAAAATAATAACTACCTGAAGCCTTCAGCCTATCCATATTCTGACGGTACATTTCTGTAAATTGCTTAATTTCCAAAAGCCCCGATGCTTCTTTGATGGTGTAATTCATTTCCCGGAGTTTTCTGATCTGTCTGGAAAGTCGTTTCTCATAACCCCGGATCTGTTCTTCCCATGTTCTCTGAAGATCCATGTATATGGTTTTTCCATTTCCATACACACCACCGATACTGTTTAGTAAAGATGCTTGTTCTATAAAGGGGTGCAACCTGGAGAATACACAAATGCAATTTTCCTCCTCCATAAACTGAAGAAAAGCTTTTTTAAAATGATGGGTATGGTGACTATCCAGCCAGGATATTTCCCTGTTGGATACCGGACCTGCGTACCCATATACAGAAGTGAGGTCAAAGTGTTTTGAACCCTGAATTTCTCTTTTAATTAAAGGCAGGGCAATAAATACCGGGCCTTCTTCATAAACAAAAAGCAAGGCTTCGCCATTGGAATTCAACTGGTGGTACGCCCAGGAATGGTAAACATCATGCCTTAGCGAACGGGCAATATAATCTTCCCACTCTACTTTTGAGCGCAGGGCAAAAAAGCGGAAAACCGCAAAGGTATTGATCAGCATAAGCCTATAATTTTAAGATCCTTCCAGGATACCAAGCATTTGCCGGTTCACAACATGAACATCGAACTTCTCCCTGGCGTATTTTCTGCCGTTCCAGCCAAAGCGGATCAGTTCAACCGGGTGCTCAATACAGTGCTGCATATGTGCAGTTAGTTCTTTGACATTCTTTACCGGAACCAGGAAGCCGTTGGCCTGTGCATGGTCTGGATGAATGGTTTCCCTGCAGCCCACAGAGTTGCAGGTGATCAATGTTCTTCCCATAGCCATAGCCTCCAGAAGACATCTGGGTACTCCTTCTCCGTAATACGAAGGCAGCACCACCACAGAAGATTGAGCAATATAAGTTCTTACATCCGTCACCAGCCCCAGGTACTCTAAGGTGCCGTCCAGCTTAATTTTGCTGTAGAGTTCCTGATCTATAGCATCTATATTGTCTTCAAAAGGGCCAATCAGCCGGAAAACAACGTTAGGAAATTTATCTTTCAGAATACGGGCAGACTGATAATATTCATTGATCCCCTTGGCATTGATCAGACGGGAGATCATTAAGAAGCTGATCTGATCCAGGTTTGGTTTAGAATAGGTATAATGATCCAGGTCGACCCCTGAACCGTTTACAATATAGGCCTGGTTTTTTTCTGTGATGACCCGCCTTTTTAACAAGGTTTGGTAATCATCTTTGTTTTGAAATATAATTTTGGTCCGCTCATTGGCCTTCATGCTAAATTTCAGGAGGATTCTTGTGATTTTTTGGACCAGGGTCGTTTTTGATCTTGTTTCCGGGAAATTATAGCCCAGACCGGTAAGCATAGGAGTAATTGATTTTACCCGACAGAAGTTAGCCACCATTGCCCCGTAGATAACAGGCTTAAAAGTGTAGGGAAAAAAGACATCTGGCCTGATGTTCCGGATCAGTCTGTACAACTGATATATATATCCGAGGTCTGACCATATGGATACATTACTGGCTTGCAACGCATTTTCATAAACCTGTACACCAAGTTTTGTAAGCCTGCTTCGAATCTGTTCCTGCTCTATTTTTGGTGTAAAGACAGCAACCTCATGGTTTAATGTCAGTTCCTCGATCAGTTTACCTCTGAAATCCAGCAGAGACCGCGGAGAGTCACAGGAAATCAGGATTTTCTTTCTTTTCTTTTCCATTATACAAGAGAATAAAGACG
>NZ_DATMRL010000470.1:0-10910 GCF_035566355.1 Pedobacter sp. | reverse complement strand
TCCAGTACAAGGATTAGAAGACGGAGCAGAACAATCATTGGAGCATGCCTGGAATTATAACCCTGAATTTAAGCTGCTTAAAGACAGAATCGCCCAGGCCGAAGCAGAACTTGCTTTAAGTAAAACCGGTGGGAGACCTTCCCTGACGCTAAATGCCGGAACTGGATATACCAACGGCTATGCGCCAGATATTGACCGCTTCAGGTACAATTATACCGCAGGTGTAACGCTAAATATCCCGATCTATCAGGGAGGCCGGGCAAAAAAACAGGAAAGACTATCAGAAAGCCAGTTGAAGCAAACCAGATTCGCACAGGAGACCCTGAATAATACCTTTAAGAGTAATATTAAACAGATATTGACTGATATCAACAGCAATCGTTCCAGCCTGGTGAATGCCGGAGGTCAGGTTACAGAAGCCAAGGAAGCACAAAAACTTGCGCAAAGCAGGTACAAGAATGGTATAGGCACAAACCTGGAATTAACCAGTGCCAGTACAAATGTTCAAAAAGCAGAACTGACCAGATTACAATATGAATACCAACTTTGTCTTGCACAAGTAGAAATGGCCAGGTTAACTGGAATTAAATATTGGTAAAAGAAACCCTCCATGATAAACGTTTTCATTTTTGTTTCTAATATCCAGTCTGTCGAAGATCTTTCTCAGTTGAAAAAGGTCTTCGACAAACAAATAGAAATCCAAAACTGGTCTGTGGATCTCACTGATGAAGAGAGAGTATTGAGGGTTGAAACCGACGGTCTGGAACGTTGTGAAATTATCAGACTGGTGAGATCATGCGGATATGATTGTTATAAAATGGACTGGTAACTATTTCTGGTCATATTTTTTAATTTCTCAATTTGGTCTTTAAACATAAATATTAAATTTGCAGGCACACAAGAAACCCTATGCAAATTGTTTTTGATACACTTTATTACCTCGATTCTAAAGAGATTTCCATTCTCGAGATTAAAAGACTTGATCAGCCTGCAGGCAGCACTGTAGATCAGATTTTTCATTGGTTGCTGTTCAATAAGGAAACAAAACAAATTCAACATCTTACTTTCAGATCCTTAGATTCTTCTTCGGTACTTGAAGAACGCTTCTTTGTCGAAGGCTTCTTAAAATTCAGCGAAACAGAAGGTACTTATATCCAAAAATTTAATTCCGGCCAGTTTGAGATTAAGAACAGAAGTACTGAACCATTGCCGGAAGTGATTAAAGAAGCTGTTCGGCTTTATTTTGATCCAGCTTAAAAGGCTAAAAATCACCAGCTTTCTCAAAAGATTTTCCTTTTTAGCTTAAAAAAGTTTATTTTAGAAGTATATACATCTAATTTAATCTTACCTATGGAAACAAATTTCAACGTAACTCCAACAACTGAAGATGGTAAAACCGTCGCTATTGTGGGTTATATCACCCTTATTGGCTGGTTAATTGCCTATTTTGCCATGCACAAAGACAAGAAAACAGAATTGGGGAGCTATCATTTAAGACAAACGCTATTACTTTATCTGATTGGTATTGGCGTGAATATAGTAGCCCGGATATTGTTAATAGTTACTTTATCAGGTGCAGTTGTAATGCTGTTCAATCTCATTTATTTAGTCCTGTTTGTACTATGGATCATTGGTTTGATAGGTGCTATCAATGGACAGAAAAAACCAATTCCACTGATCGGAGATAAATCTCAAAGCATGTTCCCAGGAATCTAATTCGTTTTTACAGCATAAGTCCCGGTCATTAGACCGGGACTTTTTTTTTAAAAAAAATCCCGGTGGATTCAATCCTCAAAATTTAATCTATTTATTCATCAAAAAACAGGCTCATGAAAAATTTTACTTTTACTCTTCTTCTGATGGTCATAGGAATTACTGGCTATGCTCAAGACACAGCACCCAAAGCAGACACCACAAAAAAGTGGACAATTCACGGGGAAAATACCTTTTTGATCAATCAAAGTTCTTTTTCCAACTGGTCGGCAGGGGGTGTGAACTCTGTTGCTGGAAATCTCGTTTTCAATTACGATTTTAATTATAAGAAAGACAAATGGAGTTGGGACAACAAAGCCATTCTTGGTTACGGTTTAAGTAAACAGCAGGGAATTGGTACCCGAAAAAATGATGACCGCATCATTTTAAATAGCTTACTGGGCTATAAGGCCGCGCAATACTGGTTGTACACTTTTTATGCAAATTTCCAGACGCAGTTTTCAAAGGGCTGGCAATATAACACCTCAGGCCCGAACAAATTGATTTCCGATTTCCTTGCTCCTGGCTATCTAACTTTCGGACCGGGTTTTGCTTATAAAAAATCTGACAATTTTAGAGTTAACATTTCACCTTTTGCTTCTCGTATCATCATCGTGAGAAATAATGAACTTTCGCAGGCTGGTGCCTTCGGTGTAGACCCGGGTAAAAAAGTGCGCTATGAATTCGGTGCCTCACTGGATGCATATTACAAAGTGAATGTAATGGAAAACATTGGCTTCGAAAATATATTGAAACTCTATTCAAATTACCTGGATAAGCCTGGCAATATTTACACAGACTACACCGCGAATCTATTTATGAAGGTAAACAAGTTTGTTACGGTGAATGCAGGGGTACAACTGATCTATGATGACAAAACCAAAATTCAGGAATTCAATACCGACGGCACTCTGGCAGGTACAAAAAAAGCCTTACAAGTTAAACAAATCTTTGGTGCAGGCTTAACCTATAAGTTCTAGCCCACCAGGCAATAAGGGAGGCAATATTACCTCCCTTATTACTTGTATCCTCAGGTTTTTAATGTTTTCTGTTTATTCTGCAGCATAATCAACGCCTTTTCTGCCCGGGTTTTTCTCGTTGCTTCCTGCTTAGCAGCCCCTACCCAATCGCAATATCCTTGCTTATAAGACTTAGATAAACTTTCAAAAAATGTTTTAGCTTCCACGTCCTGGTCGATTAACAACTGCAATTCTTCAGGCGTTCCCTCAATATGTTCTCCTTTTTTCAGCATAACTTTGGTTTAATATCCAAAAATAGAAGTTTTATTTACGTTAAACACCATTATTCTGTTATCCCTTTCCAGGTATCCGTTCTAAAGGGAGATGCGGGTAATCCTGCTCCATTATACAAATTGCAATCCGGATTATTTTCCCAGGCGTAACGAACAGCAACAGGTTGTTTCACCCGATCGCTACTCACTACAACTGTATTTCCTTCAATGACTGCCTGTGCCCGGTAAAACTTCTGATCAGCCCCAGCAATAACAAATCCCTTCAGTACTTTTCCATCCTGTACTTTTAACCCGGCATCGGCATGGACAAAGGAAATCCGGACCTTATCCCCTTCTACTTTAAAAGATTGCATCTGCGGCCCCGAATAACTGATTTTCTTTTGGTAATTTCTGGCCAGAGCAATCAGCGCCAGGCGCCGTCCGACCTCCTGTTTATTTTTCGGATGTATATCGTTTGCATCCCCTATATCTATAGCAACAGCCATTCCCGTATTTGGTAAAGACAGTGTCTTGAGTTGCGCGTCTCTAAGCTCCGCCCATTTCGATGGTACTGGTTCTTCTTCTCTTTTCATAAAACTCGCCAACTGGACGAAATAAAACGGAAAATCACCTTCCTTCCACTTTGATCTCCAGTCTCTGATTAAAGAAGGAAAAAGAGATTGATATTGATGAGCACGATCTGCATTACTTTCTCCCTGATACCAGATCACACCGCGAATGGAAAAAGGCAGAAAAGGATGGATCATGGCATTGTAAAGTACAGAAGGACGGTTTGGTGAATTCTGAGATGCAGGCATAGGTGGAATATCTTTTAAATTAAGCCCGACACGATATTTCCAGGAACCGGCGAGGCCCACTTTCTTTCCATCCGGACCTGTGAACTGAAGATCCTTCTCTTCTCCGTACATTCCACCTCCGCCCCCATTATCAAATACCCTCACCGTAATCGTATTTTCACCGGCTTTAACCAAATTTGCTGGAATTGTATAGACCCTCGGCTGATTATAGCCTTGCGTTCTTCCGATTTCCGATCCATTAAACCAGGTGATCTCATCATCATCAACAGGTCCGATATTTACTTTCAGAGATTTACCGGCCCAATTCGCAGGAAGAGTGATTTTTCTGGTTAGCCAGACAATACCATCCATATCTTTTAATTCATTTTCCCACAAACCAGGAACTTTAAGCTCCGCCCAGGAAGAAACCTCTACGTCTTCGGCACTCCAAACAGGCTTTTGGTCGTGATAACCCAAGTCTTTATCCTGAACTACCTTCTGCCAGCTCAGCAATTTGTCAGCATAATTTTTATCTTCACCGGGAGTTCTTTCAATTTCTTCCACAGCTGATGAAAAAGCAGGTATTTTTTTTAATGAAGAACTGCTCATCCAGGCTTCAGCAACAGTACCGCCCCAGGAAGTATGAAGCAAGCCAATTGGTATTTTTGTTCTTTGATAAATCTCCCTGGCAAAAAAATAAGCCGTTGAAGAAAATTCTGTCACTGTAGCCGGGCTACATACGGTCCATCCTCCGTTGGTTACACTGGCATCATCCTTCACCTGGTTCGCGGTGAAATGTTCAACCTGCAACAAACGTATAGACGGATAATTGGCCCCGGCTATCTCCTGTGCATAATTATGTATCTTGCCCCAGCCTGCCAGCGGCATTTCCATATTGGATTGCCCCGAACAAACCCATACATCACCAATAAGTATATTTTTTAAAACAACAGGTTCGCCGTCAGAAATCCGTAAAGTATATGGACCTCCATACGATGGCGTTAGTACCTTTATTTTCCAATTTCCCTCAGCATCTGCAGCACCACTGTATCTTTCCAGATTCCAGCTTGGTGTAACAGTTATTTTAGCTCCAGGTTTTGCTTTTCCCCAGATGGATGCACTGGTCTTCTGCTGAAGTACCATATTGTTACTGAACACTGAAGGGAGCACAACTTTAGCTTCGCTAAAATTGGAAAACAGTAATGGAGCAATGGTTAAAGTGAGTTTAAATAAGCAGGTTCGGGATGCTTTTTTTAAGTTCATAAAGATTTGGTTTTCATTTAAGAAAGGGTAAGTTAAAAATAAAGTTACAAATTAGATGGTGGTTCAGCTACAAAAGAATTATTTCTAATCTTTACATTTGCCTTATGATGAGAAGAAGTATAAAACAATGTCTATTAATGCTTTGCCTGGCAGGATGCCTTGCTGCATGTTCTAAAAGTAACAACGATGTTCCAGAAGTAGATCAGACGCAAATAATTGCACAATTCAAAGCAGATACCACTGCGATAAGAGCTTTTGTGAAAGCCAATAACCTTACCGAAATGAAAAAAGATGAGGGTTCCGGAATCTTTTACCAGGTTATCTCCCCGGGTAGCGGAAGTGTTACTTATTCTGCCAGCACCCAAATCACTGCCGATTATACGGGCAGATTACTGAATGGCACTGTGTTCGACACGACTACAGGAAAAACACCAGCAACTTTTGCCTTAGGGAATGTTATTGCAGGGTGGCAGTTTGGCATTCAGAAAATCCAAAAAGATGGAAAGATACGCCTGATTATCCCTTCTTATTTTGCCTATGGAAATGTAACCAAGGGATCCATCCCGGCCAACTCTGTACTTGATTTCGATATTACATTGAATAATGTTCAATAGCAATAATCTATAAAAACCAGAAGCCTTGACGGGGCCGGAACTCAATCCCGTCAAGGCTTTTATTTTTTATTGATTTGTCATGACCTGGGCGTTCAGCGGATTTTCAGCAGCACTTGGTGCCATCATTCCAAGTGCCATTACGGTATAGTACTTACCTGCAACAAGTGTAGCCCCAGTCAATGTTGTCTTTACATTTCCTGTAGACTGCTCCTGGATATCAAAAGAGTACGTTTTTGGATCCACTGCTACAAATGAACTCACTTGCTTATAAAATTGGTTATTAATCACTACACTTCCACCTGTAACCGCCAGGTTTAAAGAAGGTGCATCAGGAGATAAATTCACAAAACGAACGAAGGCCTTATCCGTTGAAACGGTTGTCATTACATCTGTAGCCAATACACCGTCAAGCTGTCCTGACTGCCCGATCAAAAAATAAGTATAGGCCGTGCTTCCCGACAAGGAAATTGTTTTGCTCAACAAATTATCTGTACTGCTTGCTGTGGTAAATCTCAAAGTATTGCTGCCAGATACCAGTTGTGCATAAGGAAGAACACTTCCGCCCATTGGCAGAGCTGCTTTGTTCATTATCACGTCATTTGCATAAACATTAAATGTACCGGTAGAAGGTGATCCGTTTACCACGCTAAGATAGCTTATAGTAGTTGTATCTGTGCTATCGCTCTTTTTACAGGAACTCCAAACCATTGCAAAAAGGAGAGAAAAGGAAAAGACCAATAGTGATCTCTTAAAGTTGATGTTGGTAAAGGTTTTCATCATTGAAGATTTAAAGGTTAACTATAGTAAAAATTGATATGCAAATATTCATTTTAAACTAAAGCACCTTCGTTAAATAGTGTTAAATCCTGTTAATGTTTGTTAAGTCGATCCAAACATTAACAGAATTTCAGGTAAAACACTATCCTTCTGCGTCGTAAATCACTACTCTATCAAAGAGAATACGGAATTCATCAAGAAAAGCCTTGTGCAGATCGTGTATCTGATAAACATCATGGCCTGCAAGGTCTTCAAAAAACAAAGTCAAAGAAAAGGTATAAGTCGTATCCACTACTGCGCGCTCAATTGCGGCTGGAGTACCCACATGAAAGTTTTTTATAACTTCTATATCCTTTAATGTTTCCAGGCCTTTGCGAAATGCTTTCTTTTGGTCTTCTGTCGTGTCGGCTTTAAGCCAGAATAAAACGTGATGAGCTATCATAATTTTTTTTCGCCAAATATAAGATCAATCCATCATTTTAATTCATGAGTTTTGACAAAGAAAGATATTGCAAGAGCATAATTGTTTTACCATCTTGAATTTGTCCGTTTGAAATCATAGCCATTGCTTCTTCAAATGATAATTCCAAAACTTCAATCTCCTCATCTTCAACCCCTCCTCCCAAATATTTTTTCATATCCTTTGTATATTCTGCGATAAAGAAATAAACCTTTTCCGTAACAGAACCCGGGCTCATATAAGCTTCAAATACCTTTTCAACAGAAGAAAGCACATAACCTGTTTCTTCCTCTACTTCTCTCCGGATAGCTTCTTCAGGCCCATCATTATCTAGCAATCCAGCACAAGTCTCGATCAATAAACCATCCGGATTTCCGTTCACATAAGTTGGAAAACGGAACTGTCTTGTCAGTACAACTGTCCGAGACAGCTTATTATATAAAAGCAACGTTGCTCCATTGCCACGATCATAGGTTTCCCTGCTCCGGTTTTCCCAATTTCCCTTATTCGTTAAGTAATTAAAAGTTGTTTTCTTTAGCAGGTACCAGTCATCAGACAATACCTGTTCCTTTATGATGTTTATCCTTTCATTCATGATTATATATGATCATTTTTGATTATATTTGATCAAATGTAACCAATTATATGAGTTTTCAGGAAAGGAAGAGAAAGATTTTAAACATACTTGAAGAGTTTGACCAGTTATCTGTTGCAGAAATTTCCGAAAAGACAGCTGTTTCGCCGGCGACTGTCAGAAGAGATCTAAAGGATTTGGATACACAAGGCTTATTACAGCGCACACATGGAGGTGCAATAAAACTAGAAACACAGAAATTCACCGGTTTCCATCAAAAGAAAAATGTAAGTGAGTCAAAAAAACAGCTCATTGCAAAACTGGCAGCAGATCAGGTAAAACCCGGAGATACTTTATTTATGGACTGTGGGAGTACAGTATTCGCCATGTGCAACTATTTGAAAAAGACTAAACCCTTAAAGATAATTACAAATTCGCTGCCCGTAGTAGCTGAATTAATGAACTGTCCGGAAATCAGTATCAACTTAATAGGCGGAGAATTAGATCAGGCCCGCAGGGCAGTCCATGGTCAAATGGCTGTAGAACATATTAATCATTACCAAGCTCCAAAAGCATTTATAGGAACAGATGGCTTTTCAATCAAAAAAGGGCTGACTTCAAATACTGAACTTGAAGCCTCCATAACAAAGGCATTCTGCTTCAATGCAGACCAGATCTATTTGCTGTGTGACTCCTCCAAAATAGAAAGAAATGCTTATGTACAATCCGTGTCACTTTCTCAAATTACCTGTTTGATCACAGATCATCTTCCTGATCCGGTTGTACTGAATGAATTATCTGCGATGGGCATCATTACATTATCCGGAGAGATCGACCAATGATCATACACATTTTCGCCACATAAACCTCTAAGAAAAACGGAAGCGGGATATTTCCATAGAAATACCCCGCTTACCTAATTAACGCTCTCATCTATTTGAACAAATAGATAGGGCTTTTGTTTTTTAAATAAAATAAATCCAAATATATTGATCCGGCTATCTGGAAGGATCACTTTTCGAAAAGATGGTATTTGTTTTCCAGAGCACATATCCCAAGTCAGCACATTTTCTAGCCACCTCTATCTCAATCTCCGGGGCAACATCATTTACAATCCTCCAACGAACATTATATTTGCCCGTATAACCAATGTAAATCACAATATCTTCGGAAAGTGGCTCAACAGAATGAAGCTTCTTTAAATGTGTGTCCTGCAATTCCACAGCAAGGCGCTGAAGTCTTTCGTTCATCACTTTGGCCAACGGGGCCGTTTTAAGGGAATCAGGTTCTAAAATTGGCAATACAGTTACAGTCATAAGGCATCCTCAAAAAATAAACGGAGGAAATCAAATTGATTTACCTCCGCAATATTAACGCTCTCGAAGTAAAAATAATAAATTTTATACGATTAATTTTTTCCTTGCTTTATCCCTTTACTCTAAATGGCTGCTTTCCTGACAACAAATCCCAGAAAAGGATAAAATCACTGGCCAGACTATAGACAGGGTATTTAAAGGTAGCGGGTTTGTTCTTCTCAAAAAAATAATGCCCAATCCAGGCAAAGCCATAACCAACAAATGGAAGAGCAATTAAAAATTTCATTTCATGAAAAAGTATGGCGCCGATCAACAGAAGGCCAACCAGACCTGTCCCAATAAAATGAAGTATTCTGCTGGTGAGGTTCCGGTGCTCGGTTAAATAGAACAGATAAAATTCTTTTAATGATTTGAATCGGGTATCTGGCATGAAATTTAGATAATATGGTTTTCCTGTAAAAAATTTTCGAGGTGCTGGGGATGCGCAGTCATTAATAAAGCGTTCAATCCTGCTTTCTTTGCCCCTTCTATATGTTGAGGGCTATCGTCTATAAATAACGTCTCTGCAGGCACCAAATTGTTCTCTCTGATTACTTGTTCGAAGATCTCTACATTCGGTTTACGCAAATACATTTGCTGAGAGAAATAGGCCTTTTCAAAAAGATGATCAATTGACTCCATTTTAAACTCTCTTTTTAAATAGTCCATGATCCATAGATAATGAATTTCATTGTTATTACTCAATAGAAAAGTGCGATATTTTTCTTTGACCTTTAAAAGTAATTCGTGAATTCCCGGAGGGACACCGATTAATAAACTGTTCCATGCGGCATCAATTTGTTCATCTGAAATCAAATTATTTCCCGCTTCTTTACGGATTCCGTCTCTAAATTGATTTGGCGTAAGGGTACCGGTCTCAAAATCATCAAAAATATTGTTGTGACTTTTGTGATCAAAAAATCCGGCAACATTGGAGATACCTAGTTGTTCCAGAGCAAATTGAGCGTTTTTAAAGTTGATCTCAAAGATCACGTTACCGTAATCGAAAATAATATTTTTAATTTTTTGCATAAAAGTGTTTTCAAAATTCGATGTAAATATGTAACATTGCACTCGCAAAATCAAACCGATTTTCGGGGCCTATAGCTCAGTTGGTTAGAGTAGAAGACTCATAATCTTTTGGTCGCTGGTTCGAGCCCAGCTGGGCCCACTGCTTAAAAAGCCGTTTCTCTAAAAAGGAAACGGCTTTTTATTTACCTGCAGAATACTTCTTTGGCTTTACGCCAGTATGCGCTTCAAATAATCTTGAAAAATGGCTAAGGTTTGTAAAACCTAAACTATATCCCACTTCCGAAACTGACAAATTTTCTTCTCTGAGGAGATAAGCTGCCTTTTTCATTCTGAAGCCCTGGTAATAATTGTAAATGCTCTTTCCAAAAATTTGTTTAAAAAGCCGCTTTAATTTAGATTCACTCATACCCGAAAGTTTCACAAGTTCTGGAAGTCTTGGTGGCGTGTCTATGTCTGAAAGAAGTTTATCCTTTACCTCATAGATCCTTTTAACATCAACGGTATTCAATCTTTGCACAGTCGTATCCTGTCTTTTCAATAGTTCCACAAATAATAAGTAGATCAGTTCTTCTGCTTTTACCTTGTAATAAAGATCTTGTAATTCTCCTGTCGGAGTTGCAGTCACCACATCAGCTCCAACTTCTTGTATTTTTGGCGAAATAATTTCTTCAAATAAAAAAGGTTGATTGCCGGAAGTGATCATTTGAAGCAGGGTATCCTTCATTTTTGGTTTCAGTAATTCCTTTAAATATGCTGTACCCACAGTAATCAATATCGAATTGATTTTTCTGTTGGCAGGAAGATATTCAATATTAAAATTACTGGTAGCTACCCGTACTGACGGCAATAACCTATTATCTGATGATGGTTGTAAAATATCATGGAAAGCAATCACGATAAATTCACTTTCCTCGTTATCGATTCCTCTGTCCAGTACCCATTCCTCTTTCAATTCATACTGCCTCACAATTAATCGTAATTCAGGATGAATAAAGAAGCCTTTAATATATCCCTTGCCCATATTTGCAGGAATATACGTCACACCATTTTCAAGC
>NZ_DATMRL010000469.1:0-11671 GCF_035566355.1 Pedobacter sp. | reverse complement strand
TTTCGCAGCAGGCCGCAAAGCGGCGCGCAGAAAGCGTAGTCTCCGAAGAGTACATTTATTTTTCACAACAAGCTTAACCCCCACAAAACTGATTTGGTTTTTGGTCTATAAACACTTACATTTGGTATATATCATTCATTTACAATGAGCAAAGAAGTTTTAGAAATTTCGATACTGGTAGATGAAAAGTTTGATGTAAGCTTTGACCTGGTGGAAGGTATTCTTGGAATAATCCTTAAAGTATTTGGCAAGTAAGAAGTGACATCCGGCTTTCTTCTCTTTGCAGGCATTTAAAATGCCTGGAGAAGACTTCTGCGCCAAAAAAAACCGTATATAATTCAAACGAAACCTGTAAATTTGCCGGATAATGAGTAGAAAGAGAAAATCAGGGACGGTTACTATCCTTCCTAATTTGCATATTATAGATATCGCTGAAGAAGGTAAAGGCGTAGGAAAAGCCGATGAGCTTGTCGTTTTTGTAGATAAAGCAGTGCCTGGTGACGTTGTTGATGTACGTCTGACCAAGAAAAAGAAGAACTTTGCAGAAGCTGTAATTGAAGAACTGCACACTGCCTCTGAGTTCAGGACAGACCCTTTCTGTCAGCACTTTGGAACCTGTGGTGGTTGTAAATGGCAGCACATGCAATATGATGCTCAGTTAAAGTTTAAACACAAAAATGTAGAAGCCGCTTTACAGCGTCTGGCGAAAGTGGATACGACTGCCATGGAACCCATCCTGGGATCAGCAGAGAATAAATACTACAGAAATAAACTGGAATATACTTTCTCGAACAAACGCTGGCTGGAAAAAGAAGACATGACAGACCGGGAAGATCTGGAACTGAATGCGCTTGGTTTTCACGTACCCGGACGTTTTGATAAGATCCTTGATGTTCAACATTGTTACCTGCAGGCCGAACCTTCCAATACACTGAGAAATGAAGTGAGGAGTTATGCCATTAAAAATGGCCTGACTTTTTATGACCTTCGCAACCATGAAGGGAATTTACGAAACCTGATCATCAGAACCTCCTCTACGGGAGAAGTGATGGTTGCCGTGATTTTTGCTTATGCAGAGCAGGATCAGATTGACGGGTTGATGGAATACCTGAAAGTCAATTTCAAAGAAATCACCTCCTTACTGTATATTGTTAATCAGAAGAAAAATGACACCATTTTTGATCAGGATGTAATGGTGTACGCTGGCCGGGACCATATCTTTGAAGAAATGGACGGTCTGAAATTTAAGATCGGAGTTAAATCTTTCTATCAGACCAATTCTGATCAGGCCCATGAACTGTATAAAATTACCAGGGAATTTGCCGGCTTTACCGGAAATGAACTGGTGTATGATTTATATACCGGGGCGGGAACCATTGCAAATTTTGTGGCCCGTCAGGTAAAACAGGTTGTTGGGGTAGAATACGTACCCACGGCCATTGAGGATGCGAAATTTAATTCTGCATTGAATGGTATAGACAATACCATTTTTTATGCTGGTGATATGAAAGACATCCTGACTGCCGAATTTGTAACCGAGCATGGTAAGCCCGATGTGGTGATCACAGATCCGCCCAGGGCAGGCATGCATACCGATGTGGTGGAGCGCCTGCTGGAGATGGAAGCAGAAAAGATTGTATATGTGAGCTGTAATGCTGCGACACAGGCCAGAGACCTTGCCTTACTGAAAGAGAAATATGCGGTTGTTCGAATCAAACCGGTAGATATGTTCCCGCATACTCAACATGTGGAAAATGTAGTTTTGTTAAAACTCCAAAAATAATTGAAATGGATGTAGAAGAGTTAATGCCGCAACAGCCGGCAGGTGACGGGAAAAGTGAAAAGAAACAAAGCCCGCTGGTGAGCCTGGAGAAAGACCTGGAATTTTATGCAGAATCCATTAAAGAAGTGGCTGTAGAAATTATGGTAGAAGGAATTTCAGCCCACCCGATCTTTATTGCCCATCAGCATAGTGTAAGTATAGGAGAACTGATCCTGAACAGGGAAGAGTTGAATACCAACTGGACCATTCAGGCCTCTACTCTGGAAGAATTTGTTCAAAAAGGAATTATCCAGCCAGACAGGAAAGAGCTGTTTTTGAAGAGCTATAAAAAGCCGGAAGATTATATGTGTGTATTTGTCATTGTACCGGAAGGCGCAAATTTCATTTACTATCCTTATAAAAAGAGGCATTAAAAAAATCCCTGCCAGGGAGGGGATTCCAGGGCAGGGATTACAAACTAAAAACTAAACTTAATTTACTTTCGTTACATCTCCGCTTTTAGAAGAGTTATTTCTTAGAGAGGCATCTCCTTTGTAATGGATATCACTGCCTCCGCTGGCACTTGCTTCCAAAGCACGTGTTACATATACGTTGGCATCTGATCCGCCACTGGAACTTACCTTTGCATTCTCTGCTTTAAATTCATAGGCTTTGATATCGCTTCCTCCGCTCGATTGAATTTCCATATTGGTTGCACTACCTTTAAGGGTGACGTCAGAACCACCGCTGGCCTGCAGCTGAAAATCCCTCGTGGTCAGATCTAATTTAAGATCAGATCCACCGGAAGCCCTTACATTCAGGCGGTCTGTTTTTATAGGGGCCGAACTAAAAACGTCACTACCGCCGCTTGCAGTAAGTGCAGTTAATGTTTTAAAGTTCACATAAGCCTTGATGCTTTGCCCTTTGAAAAATCTGCCCCATCCCGAATTGTCTTTATACCGGATGGTCAGGGTATTGCCATTTTTCTCAACGATCACATTTTTTAGCAAATCTTCGTGTGCCACAACTTTAACAGCTTCGGTTCCGTTCTGCGTCAGATAAAGGTCGATGCCACTGGCCACAGAGATCTCACTAAAATTATTTACAGAAAAATTCTTGCTCGGTTGTGCGTAAAGGGTCAAGGTGCTTAAGCAATAGACCAGCACCAGGACGAACATTGATTTAATAGGGTATAAGGTTCTCATGCGATTAGGTTTTACTTAATTTAGACGCACAAAGTATTCAAACGTTGCAAACTTTAGAAAATATTTTTTAAATATTTGATTATGATCGTTAAAATAGTTCTTTTTGTAGGACAAACAATGAACAAATGGCCGATTCTCAATTAGTAGTTCTGGATAAAATACAAATACAGCAAAAGATCAACCGGATCGCCTACCAGATCCTGGAAGACAATCTCAACGAAAAGGAGATTGTACTGGCTGGTATATGGGACAGAGGCTATAAGCTGGCTTTGAGGCTTAAGGAGGTGCTGTTGAAGATTTCCGATCTGAAAGTTCTTATCCTCAGGATTGATCTGGAAAAGAACAACAGTAAACTGGTGGCCAGTACGGATCTGGATGAAAGCAAGTGGAAAAATAAGGTAATCATATTGGTGGATGATGTGCTGAATAGTGGCAAAACCCTTGCCTACGGTTTGGGGGTGTTTTTAAATACGCCTCATAAAAAGATCCGTACGGTTGTATTGGTAGACAGAAGCCACAAGATTTTTCCGGTTGCTACTGATTTTGTGGGTTTACAAATGGCTACAGTACTTAAGGAGCACGTAGATGTGGTTCTGGATGTAGACGGACAGGAAGACTGTGTTTACCTGAGTTAAGCATTTGTTTTTCTGGCTGTTTTTTTGCACTTTAGAGGATGCACCAGCCGCGTAAGAATTCAATTGTTCAGCAGGTCTTTTCCTGGTATATCGATTATCTCTTTAAAAGGGATTTCTCTTCTTACAATTACACCACAGACCTTAATGTAAAAGAAGATGAAGCTATTCTTTTGCTCTCTAATCATTTCAGCTGGTGGGATGGTTTTGTGATGGTATATTTAAACAAGAGGGTGTTTAAGAAGCAATTTCATGTACTGGTAACAGGAGAGGATTATAAAAAGCAATGGTTCTTAAAGTATTTTGGTGGCTTTGCCCCGGAACAAAAAGGTAAAGATGTAGTGGAGACGTTACTTTATGCCGGACATTTGCTGGATGATCCTTTGAACCTGGTCCTGCTGTTTCCGCAAGGTAAACTGCATTCCGGGCATGTGGGCAGCATCACTTTTGAAAAAGGAATTATGCAAGTACTCAACGCTTCCAAAAAGAAATTTCAAGTGGTTTTTTCAGCAACGCTATGTGATTACTTCAATCAGCGTAAACCTCAGATGAGAACTTATCTTAAGGAATGGGAAGCCGAAGAGTATGTGAGTTTGCAATTGCTTAAAAGCGAATATAATAAGCATTATGACCATGCGCTGAAACAGCAGTCAAAAATTGCACTATAAAGGCTCCTGGTTTTTACGTATTTTTGCAGAAAGAAAGAGAAAATATGTCCTATAATTTAACGGTTACTATAGATAAAGATTCTGGATTCTGTTTCGGTGTGGTCTATGCTATTGAAATGGCAGAGGATATACTGGACCATGAAGATTATCTGTATTGCCTGGGAGATATTGTTCATAACGATGAAGAAGTCAAAAGGTTAACTGATAAGGGCCTGAGGATCATTGACCATGAACAACTCAAATCACTTAGAAATGAGAAAGTGTTGGTGCGTGCACATGGCGAGGCACCTTCCACCTATGAACTGGCCCTTAAAAATGAACTGATCCTGATCGATGCTTCCTGCCCGGTAGTTTTAAAATTACAGAACCGGATCAAGAACTCTCATGATGAGGGAGAGCCTATTCTTATTTTCGGAAAGCACGGCCACGCAGAGGTCATCGGTTTACAAGGACAAACGGACGGACAAGCTATTGTGTTTCAAGACCTGTCAGAGCTCGACAATGTGGAGCTGCCATCGTCATTTACCCTCTACAGCCAGACCACCAAAAGCACAGATAAATTTTACCATATCAAAGACCAGCTACTGAGCAGGGGCTACGAAGTAAAAGCCAATGATACCATTTGCAGGCAAGTATCCAACCGTTACGGTGACCTGGAAAAGTTTGTGGTTAATTTTGATAAGATCATCTTCGTTTCCGGAAAGAAATCGTCCAATGGTAAAGTATTGTATGATGTTTGCAAAAAATACAATGACAATGCTTACTTTATCTCAAATGTAGAGGAAATAGATTTCGCCTGGTTTAATCCGAATGACAAGGTGGGAATTTGTGGGGCAACCTCCACACCAATGTGGCTGATGGAGCAGGTCAAAGCATTTCTTCTTCATCATTAAAAAGTAATTATTAGTTTTCAGAAAACAGATTAAGCATTATAACGCCTTGATTCGTTATTTTTGGGCAATTTATGGGAAAAAAGGGTATATTATTAGTGAATTTAGGGACTCCGGATAGTCCGGAAGTTAAAGATGTTCGTAAATATCTTGATCAGTTTCTAATGGACGAACGGGTGATTGACATTCCTGCATTCAATAGAACACTTTTAGTTAAAGGGGTAATTGTTCCTTTCCGAAGCCCAAAAACATCCAAACTCTATAAAGAAATCTGGGACGAGAATGGATCTCCTTTGCTGTATTTCAGTAAGATCCAGGCAGCCCTGTTGCAGGACCAGCTTGGGCCAGATTATCAGGTTGAACTGGCTATGCGTTACCAAAACCCCTCCATAGCCACAGCACTTGAAAAAATGAAGACTAACCTGGTGGAAGACATCCGGGTTATCCCAATGTTTCCCCAATATGCTTCGGCCAGTACCGGATCTGTGATACAAAGTGTGATGGAAATCCTGGGTAAATGGCCTACAGTGCCCCCGGTATCCTTTGTCAGTTCCTTTCATAACAATGAACTTGTGCTGGAGGCTTTTGCTGAAAATGCGAAGAAATATCAACCGGAAACTTATGATCATGTCCTGTTCAGTTTTCACGGACTTCCAGAGCGGCAGCTGCTGAAATGTGACCATACCGGAAGCTATTGCCTGAAAAAGGAGAATTGCTGTGAGACATTGAACGATACCAATAAATACTGCTATTCTGCTCAAGGACATGATACCGCAAAGTTAATCGCTCAAAAACTAAATATAGCCAGAGAAAACTATACGGTTTGTTTTCAGTCCCGTTTAGGAAAAGAACCTTGGGTACAGCCTTACACTACTGATGTATTAAAGAAATTAGCCGCTGAAGGTAAGAAACGTCTGCTGGTCTTTAGTCCGGCTTTTGTTGCGGATTGCCTGGAAACTTTGTATGAGATTACAGTAGAATATCATGAAGAGTTTAAGGCACTGGGCGGAGAACATGTTCAGCTGGTAGAAAGCCTGAACGATCATCCTAAATTTATAAAGGCTCTGGTGGAACTGGCCAAAAACTAGTTCAGGTATTTGCTGATTTCTTTGAGTATACCTTCGGTAGCGCCTTTTTTCTCTTTAACGTAGTCTTTTGCAATTTGTCCCAAGGCTGGATGACTGGATAAATGTCTGAAGGCAGTTTCCAGTTCCTGTTCGTTATGGATGCTGATGGCCGCTTTTCTTGCGACCAGATCTTTTGCTTCCTGGAATTTCTCGTACCTGGGACCAAAGATAACCGGTAAACCAAAAGCGGCAGCTTCCAGTGTATTGTGTATGCCTGCTCCAAACCCACCGCCAATATAAGCGACAGTACCATACTGATACAGAGCGGATAAAAGACCAATATTGTCTATAATCAGTACCCGGCTGTCTGCCGATGAGTTCTGTAAGGCAGAATAGCGGACAGCTGAAGGAAATTGTTTTTCTATTTGCCGGATATGGTCAAGTCCAATCTCATGTGGGGCCAGGATGAATTTCCAGCTGGGGTGTTTCAAGCAAAGCTGAGCCAGCAGGTTTTCATCGGCAGGCCAGGTGCTGCCCGCCAGAAGGACAGGGCTACGGGAAATAAATTCCTCGATGAGGGGCAGGGATTTAACAGCCTCCGCATTTTCATAAACCCGGTCAAAACGGGTGTCTCCGCTCAATTCCACATTTTGTAAACCGATTTGCTGAAGCAGATGTACACTTTCTTGATTTTGGACAAAAAACCAGGTTACACAGTGTAGCATGTTGCGGTAGAAACCTCCATACCATTTAAAGAACATTTGATTGGGTCTGAAAATGCCGGATATCAGGAAAAGCGGGATGTTCTTTTCTTTTAATATTTTAAAATAATGGTGCCAGAATTCATATTTGGTGAAAATTGCAATCTCCGGGTTCACAATTTCTATAAATCTTCTGGCATTGGAGGCAGTGTCCAGTGGGAGATAAAAGATGCCGTCGGCCAGCGCATAATTTTTACGCACCTCATATCCTGAAGGGGAGAAGAAGGTAATGATGATCTTTTTATGTGGATAAAGTGCCTTGATCTTCTCCAGGACCGGACGTCCCTGTTCGAATTCGCCAAGAGAAGCAAAATGAAACCAGACATGTTTTTGTCCTTTTGGTATTTTTTCCTCCAAAACAGAAAATAGATGCCTTCTGCCTTGATTAAATAATTTGGCCTTAGAATTGTAAGGGGCAATTGATTTAACAACAAGGTTATAGAGAAAAATACCAAAATTATAAAGCCAAAGCATTTTGAATGTTTATTTGTTATCTTAGCCGAAGATACTTTTAAAAATTAAAACTAGAGTAATATATGAGAAACGAAGCTTCCGGAATACTGCTGTTAAGTACGTCTGATCTTGATTTCTCCACATATTTTAAACACCCCAGCATTATATGAAAATTGCCGTAATTGGAACAGGATATGTCGGTTTGGTAACCGGAACATGTCTTGCAGAAACAGGTAACAATGTTATTTGTGTTGACATTGATGAAGCTAAAGTGCAGAAGATGCAGCATGGCATTATTCCAATCTATGAACCCGGTCTGGATGTATTGTTTCATAGAAATATCGCACAGCAAAGGTTAACATTTACCACCGATCTGGCTATCGCTGTTCATGAAGCCCAGATCATATTTATGGCGCTTCCTACTCCTCCCGGAGGTGATGGGGCAGCTGATCTTTCCTATATTTTGGGTGCAGCAAAAGATATTTCAAAACTGGTGACCGAATATAAGGTTATCGTGAATAAATCTACTGTACCTGTAGGTACAGCAGATAAAGTGCAAGCCGTTTTTACAGCACATACAGATGTAGAGATCGATGTGGTTTCCAATCCCGAGTTTTTACGGGAGGGTGTAGCTGTAGAGGATTTCATGAAACCGGACCGTGTAGTGATCGGTACGGGCAGTGAAAAGGCGAAAAAACTCATGTCGGAACTGTATGCACCTTATGTGCGCCAGGGAAATCCGGTATTGTTTATGGATGAGCGTTCTTCTGAACTGACAAAATATGCTGCGAATTCTTTCCTGGCCACCAAGATTACCTTTATGAATGAGATTGCTAATCTCTGCGAGATTGTTGGCGCAGATGTAGATGCCGTACGTAAAGGAATCGGTTCTGATGACCGGATTGGCAAAAGATTTTTGTTTCCTGGTATTGGTTACGGAGGAAGCTGTTTCCCTAAAGATGTACAGGCCCTGGCCAAATCTGCAGATGAGCATGCTTATGATTTTCAGATTCTGAAAGCCGTTATGGATGTGAATGAGAGACAGAAAGTTGTCCTTGTGGATAAAGTGTTGAAATATTACAAAGGAGATCTGAAAGGAAAGCATTTTGCACTTTGGGGATTAGCCTTCAAACCGGAAACAGATGATATCCGTGAAGCACCAGCACTATACATCATTGATCATCTGGTAAAAAACGGAGCTACGGTGACCGCTTTCGATCCGGAGGGGATGAAAAATGTACAGGCTATCCTTGGCGATAAGATTAAATTTGCCAAAGATCAGTATGACGCGCTGAGCGGGGCAGATGCTTTACTGATTGCAACAGAATGGTCTGTTTTCAGAAACCCTGATTTTGAGAGAATGGAATCTTCCTTAACCAACAAAGTGATCTTTGATGGCAGGAATCTATACGACCTTCAGAAAATGATAGATCTGGGTTATTATTATAACAGTATTGGACGTAAGCTTGTAGACTAATGGAACGCAAAAGAGTTTTAATTACCGGTGCAGCCGGTTTTCTGGGATCACACCTTTGTGACCGGTTCATCAAGGAAGATTATCATGTCATCGGGATGGACAATCTGATTACCGGTGACCTTCAGAATATTGAACATCTTTTTAAACTGGAGAACTTTGAGTTTTACCATCATGATGTTTCCAAATTTGTTTATGTACCGGGTAAGCTGGATTATATCCTGCATTTTGCCTCTCCGGCCAGCCCGATAGATTATTTGAAGATCCCCATCCAGACGTTAAAAGTAGGATCGCTGGGGACACATAATTTACTGGGTTTAGCGAGAAGTAAGGGGGCCAGGATGATCATTGCTTCTACTTCAGAGGTTTATGGTGATCCAAGTGTGAATCCTCAGCCGGAGGAATATTGGGGTAATGTGAATCCTGTAGGCCCAAGAGGTGTATATGACGAAGCTAAAAGGTTCCAGGAAGCCATGACTATGGCCTACCATACCTTTCATGGTGTAGAAACTCGTATTGTAAGGATTTTCAATACGTATGGCCCCAGAATGCGTCTAAATGACGGGCGGGTATTGCCGGCTTTTATAGGTCAGGCTTTACGCGGGGAAGATTTAACCGTTTTCGGTGATGGCTCTCAAACCCGGTCATTCTGCTACGTAGACGATTTGATCGAAGGAATTTACCGTTTGCTGATGAGCGATTATGCCCTGCCGGTGAACATCGGTAACCCGGACGAGATCACCATTAAACAGTTTGGAGAAGAAATCATCAAATTGACAGGAACCAGCCAGAAGCTGGTCCTGAGGGATCTTCCGGTAGATGATCCTAAGCAACGCCGTCCGGATATCACCAAGGCCAGAGAGATTCTGGGCTGGGAACCTAAGGTAAATAGGGCAGAAGGGTTAAAGATTACTTACGAGTATTTTAAATCGCTGCCTACAGAGGCCTTGTTTAATAAAGACCATAAAGATTTTACAACCTATAACCGATAATAAGAAGTATAAAAAATGGCTAAAATTTTAGTAACCGGGGGAACCGGATTTATTGGATCACACACTGTTGTTGAATTGCATAATGCAGGCTACGGGGTGGTCATTGTAGACGATTTTTCTAATTCCAATCCAAAAATCTTAACACAACTGGAAAAGATCACAGGAAAGAAACCTGAGTTTTATGAACTGGACCTTTGTGATGAGGCAAAAGTGAATGACTTTGTAAAAAAACACACAGATATCAGTGGGGTTATTCATTTTGCAGCATTTAAAGCCGTGGGTGAATCGGTTCAGCAGCCTTTAAAATATTACAGAAATAATTTTTATTCCCTGATCAATCTGATCACGGCCTTCAACCAAAAGGTTAACCTGGTGTTTTCTTCTTCCTGTACCGTGTATGGGCAGCCTGATGTATTACCGGTAACTGAAGATGCGCCGGTGAAAAAGGCAGAATCTCCTTACGGAAATACCAAACAGATTGCAGAAGAGATCCTGCAGGAAACCTGTGCGGTAACTCCTTCATTAAAAGTAACCTCTCTGCGGTATTTTAACCCGGTAGGTGCACATCATACTGCATTGATTGGTGAATTGCCAATTGGGGTTCCTCAAAACCTGGTTCCGTTTATTACCCAGAGTGCTATTGGAAAACGTGGTCCGATTACGGTGTACGGAGATGATTACAGTACTCCGGACGGCAGTGCTATCCGTGATTATATCCATGTAGTTGATCTTGCCAAAGCTCACGTGGCTGCGATTCAAAGGCTGGAAAGTGAAAAAGCGAGTTCAAATTATGAAGTGTTTAACCTGGGAACAGGTAAGGGTTCTTCTGTTCTGGAGATCATCCACGCTTTTGAAAAGTCTACAGGCGAAAAACTGAACTATACTATTGGTGCCAGAAGAGAAGGAGATATTGAACAGGTATGGGGAAATGTAGAGAAATCAGCAAGAGATTTAGGATGGAAAGCTGAGCTGGACATTGATGAAATGATGCGGTCGGCGTGGAACTGGGAGAAATATTTAAAGGATAACCCTTTTTAAGAATGTTGTTAAAGGAGCATAAAGTGCTGAAAACAGCTATTGTTGAGCTTCCTGAAAAGGAAAAGGACAAGCTTTTGCTCCGTTTAATTGCGAAGGATAAAGTTTTAACGGAGCATTTGCATTTTAAATTGCTGGAAGATGAATCGGATCTGGAACAGAGGTCGGAGCAGCTGAAGGCGGAGATTGATGAGGCGGGAACTGTATTTGCACACGATCCGAAGCTTTCCTCCAAAGATGTTCTGACTACCTTTAGGAAACTGAACGGGAGGATTAACCACCATTTTAAGGTGACTAAGGATATCAGTTCTGAGGTAGAACTCCGGATTTACCTGTTGAATTGTATACCTGTATTGTGTAAGGAGTCGGTATTCTCTTCCTTATATAAATTTCAGGAGAAACTGATTACCTATTTTGTAAGGACAACTTTATCTGCGGTTAACAAATACACTAAACTGCATGAAGATTTGCAGTTTGACCTGAAAGATGGTCTTAATAACGTACTCAATAAAATATACACCGGCAAAATGGCTGCTGCTGCGCAGGAGTTGAAATTGCCAAAAGAATTTTAAAAATGAAGAAGATTTTAATTACCGGCGGGGCAGGTTTCATAGGCTCTCATGTGGTGAGAAGATTTGTGACCAATTATCCGGATTATGAGATTGTCAACCTGGACAAACTGACCTATGCAGGAAATCTGGCCAACTTGCGTGATATAGAAGAAAGTTCAAA
>NZ_DATMRL010000468.1:0-10536 GCF_035566355.1 Pedobacter sp. | reverse complement strand
AAAAAACAAAAAAGTGGCAAACGATGGGGAATGGGAAGAGGTTCAGAGAAGTGTGAGAAAGAAAATGGAAGCTGGACTAGCAAAAAACAACGGACTTGTTTTAAGTCTGATGGCAGCACCTGATGTTTCCACCGCAAAACAAAATATGTCTTCTAAACTGAGCTCTAATGTCGGTCTGCTGGCAACCTATAGCCTGACAAAAAAAATCAGTCTTACTTCAGGAGCAATATATTCCAGAAAACTATATAACTCCGGTGGTACTGCACCAACAGGAAATGGATATGCCACTCCAGGAACGGCATGGCAGGTAGATGCGGATTGTAATGTGCTGGATATTCCGATCAATGCAAATTATAAGGTGTATAACAAGAAGAAACTTTCTGTTAGCCTTAACGCCGGCCTTTCAAGCTATTTTATGCTAAAAGAGAAATATCAATTTATCACCGGAAATGCAGGTCCAAACCAGAAGGTGTCTAATTTGGAAATTAACAATCAAAATCAACATTTATTTGGCATTGCCAATGTATCGGTCAGCTTTGACCGGGAAATTAGCAGAGGAGTTAGTATCGGAGTGGCGCCTTTTATGAAATTACCGCTTACCGGAATTGGCTATGGCGATGCCAGTCTGAAATCCATGGGTGTCTCGTTTTCTTTAAATATTGGTTTGTTTGGAGGGAAAAAAGAGGAAAAAGCAAGCTATTCCTATCAACAAAATAACAAGTAGTGGTAAAATGATGGTTAAGCTGTCGTAAAACGTCAATATACTCTTCGGAGACTAACGCTTTTTCGCGCCGCTGCGTGTCTTGCTTCAAAGCTGAGGTTTAAAAGAATAGTTAAGCTGTCGTAAAACGTCAATATACTCTTCGGAGACTAACGCTTTTTTGCGCCGCTGCGCGTCTTGCTTCAAAGCTGAGGTCTCCTCGGAGTAATATTGACGTTTTCATGGCGCTTAAGCTGGGAGGAGAGTCCGGGTATGGCGTAGAGGAGTTTATGGATGATGTCTTTTGTAAATCTTATTCATAATAATTATTTTTCGATTAAGCTGGAAAAGAGTTAGTTGGAGAGGCGAAAAGCAGTTATAAGAAAGCCTAATATACGCCATGCATGGCTCACCTCCTTCCTCTGCAATTTGCTAAGAAAAATTCTCGTACTCTGCGGAAAGGCCTCAGAGATCTGTGCGCTCTTCGCGCACCTGATATCGTTAGCCTTGAAGCAGATGTACAGAATTTTTCTACTAATTCACCTCCTAATTCACCTCCTAATTCACCTCCTAATTCACCTCTTAATTTTCTTCCTTAACTCAAGTATTATGTAATGCAAACGTAATTTTAAGCACACAAACATATGATGTTTAATTTAAACATCATATGTTTGTGTGCTTAAAACGAAGAAATGGAAAAAACAGAAAGATTGTCTGACCGGGTTTGTGAACAAATCAAAACAGATATTTCTAAAGGGAAATACCAGGAAGGGGAGAAAATCCCGGCAGAGCCAGAACTGATGAAGCAGTATGGCGTAGGAAGGTCAACCATAAGAGAAGCGATCAAATCACTAGCCATGTCCGGTACCTTGAAAGTACAACAAGGATCAGGGACCTTTGTCAATTCGGCAAAAGACACCGAAACCATAGACCAGCGGCTGATCCGTGCAGACTTCGATGAAATCAATTCGGTAAGAAGATTGCTGGAGAATGAATTGGTTAAACTCGCAGCCATTCATTCAAGAAAAGAAGATATCTTACTGATGGACGAAAAACTGGAAGACCGGAAACTCGCTATTCACGCAGAACAACAGCAACAATGTATTGACGCCGATATCGCTTTCCACATGGCCATAGCCAAGGCATCATCCAATAGTGTACTCGCAGATTTGTACAACAGCTTTACCGCAATTATCCGGAAATTTTTCTCAGCGCGCGAAAAAACAGGCATCAGCCATTTCGCCCTGAGCCATCATCTGCACGAGGAATTATTTAAAGCGATAAAATCAGGGAAACCTAAACTCGCCCAACAAGTACTTCAACAAATCTTAGACAACAATTACTAAAATGACCATACTTACATTTACCCTGATCTTGCTGGCAGGCGCTTACCTGGCAGGTTTACTCGGATCATTAACCGGCCTGGGAGGAGGCGTTGTCGTGATTCCCCTGCTCACACTCGTTTTTCACGTAGACATCAGATACGCCATTGGCGCAGCCCTTTTAGCCTCCATTGCCACCTCTTCGGGAGCAGCGAGTGCCTACGTTAAAGAAGGCATCACCAATATCCGCCTGGGCATGTTCCTTGAAATTGCGACAACCATTGGCGCTGTGATGGGAGCCCTGATTGCCGTATATACCCCAACCAATACCATTGCCATGCTTTTTGGAGGCATCCTTATCTTTTCAGCAGCCATGACACTGCGCAAGAAAAATGAAGTCGCGCTTACTGAAGGCAGCAGACTTTCCGAACTGCTGAAACTGAACAGCGACTATCCCGTAAACGGAAAGAAAGTAGCCTACAAACTTAGAAATATAGCCGGCGGTTTTTCTTTGATGACCGTTGCAGGTGTAGTTTCCGGTTTGTTGGGTATAGGTTCTGGCGCCTTAAAGGTTTTAGCGATGGACACCACGATGAAAATCCCTTTTAAGGTGAGTACCACCACCAGTAACTTCATGATTGGCGTTACGGCTGCTGCAAGTGCAGTCGTATATTTACAACGCGGTTATATGGATCCGGGTATTGCTTTTCCGGTAATTTTAGGTGTTCTTGGCGGAGCGTTTACAGGCTCCAAACTTCTCACCAGGATGAATCCCAAAGTTTTACGGATCATTTTCTGTATTGCCATTACATTTGTGGCCATTGAAATGATCTATAATGGTTATCAGCATAAATTTTAACAGCATTAAAGATGAAAAAGATATTTTCTAAACACTACTGGGCAGACAAAGATGTAGAACAACTGGTAGGACAAATGCTGATTACAGGAGTAATTACAGCGAGCCTTGTGGTCTTAATCGGTGGTATTGTCTATCTGACACAACACGGACAAGGCGGCGTGCCCGACTATAGAGTCTTTAAAGGAGAAGGCGCCGGCTACACCACGTTTTCGGGGATATTTAAGGGGGCTTTAAGATTAAGTACTACAGAGATCATTCAGTTAGGCGTACTGGTGCTCATTGCGACACCTATTCTCAGGGTAGCTTGTTCACTGTTTGCTTTTATACTGGAAAGAGATCAACTTTATATCTTTATTACGCTGATCGTATTGTGTGTAATTCTCTTTAGCATATTTGGAGGGATCAAAAGCTAAATATTCAGGATTTTGGAAGACTAAGGGTTTGCGGTTGAATGATCACAAATTCAACCAGTTGATATTCCTGTTTAATCGCCGTCCTTATCCTGTCAATAGAATCCGTAATGTCTTCCGTATCAAGATCCTCTTTAAAATAAATGATCAGCATCAACATGATTTCCTCAGGAGACTGATAGGTAGACAGCACATTGGCCACTTTAATCACGGCCTTATCATTCTCGGCAATGGCAATGATCTTTTTTTGAGTCTCCGGCGAAATGCCTTCGCCCATTAGAAGACTTCTGCTTTCCCTGGCCAGAATTAAAGAAACAAAGACCAGGAGTAAACCTACAAGAACAGATGCAACACCGTCCAGAACAGGTAAGTTAAAGGCATGATTTAATTGCATCATAACAAATACAATAGCCAGACCAGTTACTGCGGCACCATCTTCAAACAAGACCAGAAAGCTGGTTGGATCTTTGCTTTTGACCACAGCTTTCCAAAAAGAAAGTTCACCACGAGTGTGGTTAAAGGCTTTAACAGCAATGATTAAAGAAGTCCCTTCGAAGATTGCAGAAAAAATCAATACAGCGTAATTCCATCCAGGATCGCCGGGTGGTTCAGGATCCAGGATGTGTAATATACCCTGGTAAATGGATAGCCCACCTCCTAAACCAAAAATAAGAATAGATACGATAAAAGACCAGAAATACAATTCCTTACCATAACCAAATGGCCTGAGTTTATCAGGCGGTTTCTGACTCCTTTTTAATCCGTATAAAAGTAATATTTCATTGATCGTATCTACAACAGAATGAATACCTTCAGAAATCATGGACGAACTATTTGTTCTTGCACCGGCTATAAACTTAACTATGGCAATGAGTAGATTTGCCAATAGGGCACTGTAAATAGAAGCTCGGTTTTTTGTCATGGATGCATAGGCTGCTTAGCCATTTAAGAACAGTTAATGGAATACATTGTTTTTAAAACAAACAGGAAGAAAAAAAGACTGTCCAATAAGACTAATCAATAATATCTTCCTTTTCCGGTGGCATTGGCGCCAGTTGCTGCCCATTTATTTCCAGCAGGGTGTTCTCTATCATTTTGGACATGGCATTTAACGCCAGGTCATTCGATTCCAGACCAAATGGTTCCTCGATCTCATCTGCAATGGCTTCCAGGGCCACAAAAGTATAAGCGATGAAGACCACAATCAATGGCGTAAACCAGCCCAAACTTGCCACAAAACCAAAAGGCAGGAGGAAACAATAAATATAAACAGTCCGATGCAAAAGAATGCTGTATGTAAAAGGAATCGGTGTTCCGGCAATTCTTTCACATCCGCCAACAATATCAGAAAGCTTATTGAAATTCTCCTCAAAGGCAAGCTGAAGGATGGGATCAAGCTTCTGTTGCTCACGGCTGTCCTGAACCCAGGCTGCCATTTCTTTAAGCAGCAGAATCGGTTTGTAACGCGCCGTAGTTAATTCAGCTGAAAGTTCAGCAGGCAGAAGTCTGTCCATGTCTGCTGTTGCATCTGTATGTCTGAGCTGATGTTTTAAAGCATAAGTAAAAGCAATAAGATAGTTAATGAACAGCGCCGGCGCAGCAGCACCCTTTTCATAACGGCATAAGGTTAAGACCTGTCTGGCCAGGGAGCGCGTATCATTAAGCAAGGCACCCCAAAGTTTTCTGGCTTCCCAAAAGCGGTCATAGCTGGCATTGTTCCTGAAACCTAAGAATAAGGCAAGTGCAATTCCGAAAAGTGTAAAAGGGGTAGGGTTAAGTTCTGCTTTAAGCGCCAATAAATAAGGACGGCATAACACTACTGCAATAGAGAACAACAGCAATAATATCAGTCTTGGAAGCAAGGCAGGTAATACCGAACGCCTCCATATAAAAAGCATTAAAAACCAATGTTCCTTTTTCTTAATAATCATATCAATTTAAAACCCAATAACCTAAAACCAACCACAATAAACCTTTCACAAGAAAAAAAAGAAACCCCCAAATCCCGATTTTCTTTAACCAGCTCAAGAGTTTCTCTTTTCTATTCGGCGGTGGGGATTCTTGTTGCATCATATTACGATTTATAAGAGATGGAGAAAATCTCCCAGTTCTTTTGGATTTAAAGGTTTCATGAACATTTTTGCCACATAGGTATTGGCTTCCGCTTTTTTGATGTCACCAAAATCCAGAGTGGAAGATAAAATAGTGATGATACAATTGTCAATGAAAGACTTTGGCAGCCTTTTATAATAATCAAGAAATTCAAATCCATTCATATCCGGCATTTGTATGTCCAGTAAAATAAGATCAGGTAATTCTTCAGGATGATGAATGTGTTTCTTCAAATAGGTCAGACCTGATTCTCCGGATTTAAAATAAATAATATGTTCAAATAGGTTAGAAATTGATAATACTTTGGCGTTTATTTTTAGGTCAACTTCATTATCATCAATTAGCATCACTCTATTTAGTCTCTTTGTCGAATTTTGCATTTGGTATGGTGATTTTAAATGTTGTGCCATCAATTACGTTTGAACTGACTTCTATTTTTCCATGAATCTTTGTGAGTGCTTCTTTTACAATAAATAGTCCAAGTCCACTGCCATGCTGATTTTTACCTTTAAAGAACTGGGTAAAGATTTTCTCCAGATGTTCATTGAGTATGCCTACGCCATTGTCGTTTATTGAAATATCGGCTCCATAACTGGTTACGGAAATATTAATACTGACGCGTTTGTTTTCCTCATTAACATTTTGGTATTTGATGGCATTGGAGATCAGGTTCCCAAGGATGACTTCTATTCTGAATGCATCTCCAATAAACTCTTCATTTTGCTCTATATTAACGATGAAATTTGTAGACTTGTCTGTATAGGTGTAGAGTTCGATCAGTTCTGTAATCAATTTTTTAAAATTAATAGAAGACAGATCTGTGGCTGTTTTATTGTTTTTATAATACTGAAGGGTTTTTTGTATATAATAATCCAGCTTGTTGGAACAAGTCTCAATGAGGCTCCAGTATTCGCCACTTGAATCGTACAGGTCTTCCATTTTAACCAGATTCACAATGCCCAGAACAGAAACCAGCGGAGCCCTGAGTTCGTGAGATATGCTGTAAATGAACCGGTTTAACTCATCGTTTGTCTTCTCCAGTTCCGCTATTTTATTTCTAAGATCGATCTTTGCTTTGTAAGCGTCGTAAGCATTTTTAATGGAATTGTGCAACTCAAGATCGTTCCAGGGTTTGGTAATATATCTGTAGATATCACCATGATTAATCGCATCAGCAAGCGCTTCAATATCTGTATAACCAGTCAGCAGAATCCGTATAGGATCAGGGTAGGTATTGATGATGCTTTTAAAGAATTCTACACCTGTCATTCCAGGCATTTTTTGATCTGCAATAATCACATTTACAGGAACGTTCTCCAGAATTTTCAAGCCTTCAGCGGCCGAAATAGCCGTATAAATCTCATATTGTCTTCGAAAGCTTGCTTTAAATGCATGCAAATTGTTCTCTTCATCATCAATATACAGAACTCTGACTGTTGTTGTATTCATAATAAAGTGGTTATTTTGAGTTTATCGGCAAGGTAATAATAAATTCTGTACCTTGATTCAGATTAGTGATAACATCTATAGTACCATGATGGTTTTCAATGATCCTGAATACAATAGATAAGCCAAGGCCTGTTCCTTCGCCCACATCTTTTGTAGTGAAGAAAGGTTCAAATATTTTTTGTTTCACTTCTTCCGACATACCTGTTCCAGAATCTTTTATACTGATCTTCACCAGTTCTCCTTCTTGCCAGGTATGAATCCTGAGGAATTCCTCTTCATTGGGCTGAGCCTTGGATTTGATGGCTTGTACCGCATTGGTAATCAGATTCATAAATACCTGATTTATTTTTCCAGGCAAACACTCCACCAGAGGAAGAGCTCCATAATCTTTTTCAATCTTCAGGTAAGAAGGGAAATTGTTTTTAATCAGGATCAATGTAGAATCCAGACCTTCATTTAAGTCCACTGGTTTGGTGTCGTTTTCATCAAGACGACTGAAGTTTTTGAGGCTCCTGATGATTTCAGCAGTTCTTCTGGCACCTTCACCAATTCCAGAGAGGAGCGACGTAATTTCTTCCCTTACATAATTGATGTCAATTTGTTTTTTAAAGGCTTCAATTTTTGCAATTTGCGGCGCCAGATCTTCCTCAATATTGAGCTTTTCGTATTGGTTGATCACCGAATTCAAATCATTGATATCAAGCTCCAGGGGCTTGATATTAGAAGTGACAAAATTGATCGGATTATTTATTTCATGTGCGATACCGGCCGTCAATTGACCTAAAGAAGCCATTTTTTCCGAATCGACCAATTGAGACTGTGCTTCTTTCAGATCGTTTAATGTCACCTCAAGGGTATGGTTGGATTCCTGTAAAGCGAGTGTTCTTTCATTTACTTTTTGTTCCAATTCAATATTTTGTTCCCGGATCAGTCTTTCATTTTCCTGAGAAATACGAAGTGCTTCAGCCTGAGAGTATTCTTTTTCCTTTCTGTACGTATTGATCTTGTCTGCAAGAGCAAACGACAGAAGGGTAACCTCCAATGCCGATCCAAAAGGCATGGTGTAATAGGTCAGGTCATTATAAGGTAATACGCCAAAATCTTTCAAGGTGTAAATAATGATCCCTATCAGGAAAACCGACCAGGATAATAGAAAGAAGGTCGCTGGTCTGTAACCTTTTGAACTTATTTTTATAGCCATGTAAAACATGTACATGGATACAGTGGAGGCTGTAAATTCAATGAGCTTAAATGCAAGGGCATATTGTGAAAAAAGCGACAATACGATAGAACTGATGTACAGTACGATAAATACCGAAGCATAGCGGTCCGTTTTGGGCAACCACTCTTTCGTTTTCAGGAAGTACCGCTCAAACTGGAGTGCCGTTATACCAACCAGGGGAGGAAAAATAAAAGAACTATAGATCGCAAGCCAACTTACTCCGGGCCATAAATATTTAAAGGTGAACCCCTGTATACTGGCCTGGGTTAAGATCACCATGATCAGATAAACGACATAATAAAGATAACTCTTATCCCTTACCGTAAAATAAATAAAGAGATTATACAATAGCATAGAGAGCATAATGCCCAGATACAATCCGGAGATCAGATATTTGCTTTTTGTGGATTCTATGATATTTCTTTCTTTTCCAATGAAAATGGGAAGCTGGATATTATCACTGCTTTCTATTCTCATATAGTATACCTTTTCATGCGATTTTGGAACATTCAACTGGAAAATAAAAGAAGGGTCGTTGTATATTCTATGATTAAAAGGGTAGGCTTCACCCAGTTTCTTTACAATAATCTGGCTGTTCTGTTCGGAATATAATTCAATGTTGTCCAATACCGGGTGATCGATTTGCAAGGTCAGATCAGGCTCATCACTCTGATTTAATACAGAGAATCTGATCCATATCGTGTAATCTTCCACGCCAAAATTGGGAACTGACTTCGTACTGCGAATAAAATCCGTCCTTTTCACAATATCCTGAATATCAAGTTTCCGGGACTTGTCTACATAGACGAAAATGTCCTTCCCAATACTCCTTCTGGTATCCTTATTTTTAATCACAATATCAGCACCCGCTGCGTTAAAAATGTAGGCGAAGGAAAGAAAGATAATTAAGAGCCAGTTCTTCATGCTGAAGGATTAACTTTAGGTGGAATGATCAGATTATAATGAACATCGAGATCGCCAACTTTCGATTGCTCAACAAATTGCTGCACCGGATTGTATCTCAAACTTAACATTCGCTCTCTGTCATAATCCTCTGCTGTTTCCAGTTCTTTCGCATTTAATATACCCAGTACCCAGGCTATGTAATTTTCGTTCGGGTAGACAAATTCTCCACCCTTTCCAAGCGTGTTGTCAATAACAAAACCTACTTTTTTAAACATTTTGAGGGTATAGCCTGCACAAATTCCCATCAATGTTTTGCAAGTGACCTGATTGGTGATCGATATCCCTGCACGGGTAAGTAAAATACTAATCCCAAGCCCGGCCACAGATTTGGCATTCCATAGTGCGCAAAGTTCACCTACACCTTCCGGAATATACTCCCGTACCAAATCGTATAGGGTAGGATCCATATATCCAACTGCCTTTTCTACCGGCAAGGGATGAACACCATCGGCAAGCTGTATACGGATACCGCCCACCATTTCGCCATCTTCGGTTTCTGCAACTACACCATACACACAATCCATATGCATCCATTGGTTGTTATTGGTGGTAATGTTTGTAATTCCGTAGTCTTCCAATACACTCACATGTCCTTTCAGGAAACGTTGACAGGTATCGGGATCCTCCGTTGCTTTAAAGGCTCTGAATTTAATCAAGGTCATAATTCTAATTAAACTGAAGTACGTTCGACAAAGGTTTTCTGAATGATCTTACAGACGCTTCATCTGCATAGGATAACCTGAACATAAATATACCTTGCTCTTTTTGCAATACAGGAAACACTTCAAAAAGAGATTCTTGTAAAATACTAAGCTCTTCAATCATTTTGGAAGGCATTTCTGCTCCATTGCCCTGACGGAGACGCGCGAACAGGAATAATGGTGCCGAAATAGGATGGAAGGAGAGGCCCTTTAAATTAGCATCTAACCAAACCCGTTGAACAGCTTCACCACCAAGAATAAAGTTTTCCGCACTGTATTCCGGCATGCTGATCAAACCAATCCCGGAAGAACTGATGATCGCATTTTTGGAGAGCTTTTCGAAGGCAGCACCGCCACCCCATTTGTTCAAAAGTTTAATGACTTCGGGGTTTTTAGCTACGTTCAGACCTGCTTTGTCACTTTCGGAAAGCTCAAGACTTCTGATGTCCAGCCCTGTTCTGGTTTCCAAAACCTCTTTTTCGGTCCACCTCATTTCCTGGGTATAGAAATCATGATGACCCTGAGGGTACAGGAAGCGGATTCTTTCTACTTTTGAAACCACCTCAGCAATCTGTTTGATCTGATCTTTATCCTCTGTGACATGGAGTACCGCTGGGGTGCCATTGCTTGCCGAGGCTTTCAGAGAGGACAGCGTTTCAAGGCTGATCTTTTGTCCGTTACCTGTTTTACGGTTGGTTAACCTCATCTGGATTCCAGGTTCAAGTTCATGCCCATAGGGAGTTTCTTTACTTTCTGAAAAGATAAAAGCAGCCACCAGTCTTTTATTCTGTGCAT